>CAYLZS010000263.1:0-9963 GCA_964388065.1 uncultured Granulosicoccaceae bacterium | reverse complement strand
GCCCGATTCACAACCCGATTTAATGACACCGTCTGATAGAGATCTGCATTAATTTTTAAGTTCATGTGTATTTTCTGCGTACATGGGTTTGAAAGCAAATGTCAGTAACTCTAAAAGACGTTGCAAAGGAAGCGGGGGTTTCACCTTCTGCGGTATCTCGCACCTATACGCCTGGTGCATCGGTTTCTGACAGTACTCGAGCTAAAGTTGAAAAAGCAGCAGCTGACCTTGGCTATGCACCGAATGCGCTGGCGTCGAGTTTAACTACCGGTCGTACTCGATTGATAGGTCTTGTGTCCAACAACTTTCATAACCCGATTTTTCTGGAAGTGTTTGATCTTTTCACCAGAGGGTTACAGGAACGTGGTCTGCGACCGTTGCTGGTGAATCTGAGTGACGAAACTGATCCGGCTAACTCGGTACGCATGTTAAAGCAGTATTCAGTTGACGGTGTGGTTGTAGCTTCATCGACGCTGACTCCCGCGTTTTCTAAAGCTTTTAAAGAGGCAAGTATTCCCGTCGTTCACTCCTTTGGTCGACATTCGAGTACACCGCAGGTACATGTTGTAGGAATAGATAATGTTGAATGCGGCAAGATCGCTGCCCGTGAATTGCTTGCCCGGGGCTATAAGCGCATAGGCTTTATGGGTGGGCCTTCGCTTGCAACTTCCACCCAGGATCGTCTGGAGGGATTTAACAACGAACTTGCATTACATCCGGAGGTTACGGTCAGTCACTCCTTTGCAGACAACTATTCATTTGATGCAGGTCGAAAAGAGATGGCTCGACTTATTAGTGAAAACAATCTAGTCAGTGCAGACAAACCTGTGGAAGCCTATTTTTGTGGTGACGATGTTTTATCGATCGGAGCATTAAGCGCTATTGCAGACAGCGGACTGCGTGTACCCGATGATATAGGCATCATAGGTTTAAACGATATGGAGATGGCAGGCTGGCAGAATATTAACCTCACCACAATCAGGCAGCCAGTCAAGCAAATCATCAGGTCTTCTATTGAGTTAATAGTCGCAATGCTTGATGAGCCGGAGCGCTACCCTGAGGCGCGATTGTTTCCGAGCAGGGTGGTGGAACGAGGCACGCTTAAGCCTTTGTCGCAGGTAGAATAAAGCTTCTGATTGTGTCAGATTTTATAGCTTTGCTACTGGTACGGCGACGCCTGTTTGTGCTGATCGAGTGGCAGCCTCTGCCAATTGCAATGCTGCCACACCGGCTTCCAGCGTCACAGGTACTTCGGTACCGGAGGTAACGGCATCCATGAACGCTTTCCATTCGGCTTCATAAGCCGGCATATAGCGTTCCAGGAAAAAGTAAGTGGGTTTGGCGCTGGTGACTCCATCTGTTGTAGATTTCACTACTGCGTTTTCAGTCAGGTTTTGAACCTGTAAGTGCCCTTCGCTACCCAGCAGTTCCAGACGCTGGTCATATCCGTAGCCCGCACGCCGCGAATTCTTGATCACGGCAATGCGGCCATCAGTGTATTGAAGCGTCGCAACTGCAGTGTCTACATCACCTGCCGCACCAATTTCAGGATCAACCAGTGATGAGCCGATAGCAGTGACGGTTTCCGGCAAATCACCCATGATGAAATTTGCCATGTCGAAGTCATGAATCATCATGTCTCTGAACAATCCGCCTGATACTTTTACGTAGTCGATGGGTGGTGGTTCGGGATCGAACGACGTTATCGAGAGCAATTCCGGTGAGCCGATTTCACCGGCATCTGTGGCTGCTTTTAATGCCGCAAAGCTCGGGTCAAAACGGCGGTTAAAACCGATCATTAACGGTTGTGTGCCGGACTTTGTGGCTTCAAGACAGGCGCGTGCCCGATCAAGACTTAAATCAACAGGTTTCTCACAAAAAATCGCTTTGCCGGCTTTTGTTGCGGCTTCGATCAGATCTGCATGGGTGTCTGTGGAGGTGGCTATAAGTACAGCGTTTATTGAAGAGTCAGCAATGATCTCCTCAGAACTGCTAACCTCGCAACCATACTGCGTTGCCAGTTTTTTAGCATTGTCAGGGAACACATCGGATATTGCGGCAAGCTCGCTTGCCGGGTGTGCGGTGATTGTCGATGCGTGAACAGTGCCGATTCGACCGGCACCCAGAAGACCTACTCGTAGCATTCAGAATTTTCCGTGCCAGTGAATTAATCCGACTGATACTGTCGACAATCTGCGCTGTGCGCAAGCACTTTTTTCTCCCGGCTTTTTTCTCTTGAGCTGCGAAGCTGCCATTGCGCGGTAACTGCGGGTAATGTGATTCAATTCAATCGATGTTCTGTTAGCATTCGAGCATTAATTTAAAAGTGACGGTCGTATTATGATGCAAACCATTTTGTCCACTGATGGTGTGAGTCTGCACGTTCGCGACCAGCACATTTCCAACGATGGTCCGAAGGACGCGCAGGTTCTGATGTTCAGCAATTCGCTCGGCACTGACATGCGAGTGTGGGATCTGATGCTTGAGCATCTGTCCGGCAACTACCGGATAGTCCGTTACGATAAACGCGGGCACGGGCTTTCTGATTGTCCGAATGCACCGTACAGTATTGATCAACTGGTAAATGATGCAGAGACAATCGCGGATACTTTGCAGCTTACCAATATAATTTTCGTCGGCCTTTCTATCGGTGGATTAATCGGCCAGGGACTCGCCGCAAAAAGGCCGGATCTTTTACGTGCACTGGTACTGATGGACACTGCTGCAAAGATTGGCACTCAGGCTATGTGGGATGAGCGCATTGCTGTGCTGCGCAAAGGCGGATTGCAAGCGATGACAGATGCCATTCTTGATCGATGGTTTGTTGATCCGCTGCGGCAAAATAAAAAAGACCTCGCCCCGTGGCGCAATATGGTCACCCGAACGCCTCTTGAAGGGTATATTGGTTGTTGTCAGGCAATTGCTGCGGCAGACTTTCGTGAATCAACTGCGCAACTTCAGTTACCTGTGTGTGGAATAGCTGGTGAGCAAGATGCCGCAACACCAGCGCTGGTGGTAGAGGAAACGACAAAATTGTGTGGAGGCCGGTTTAGTCTGGTAGAGGGAGCAGGCCATCTGCCGTGTGTGGAACAACCGTCTGTCACAGCACAGTTGGTTCAGGATTTCGTTAACCAAACAACTCAGGCTTGACTGGGTGGTGAAGCATGCTATCCACCCCGGTTTATTTGAACCGCCCAGAATTTTGAGTATGTAATAAATGAACAGGCAAATATAAAATGGCAGGACCATTAGACGGTGTCAGGGTAGTTGATTTAACTTCAATGATCTCCGGACCACTGGCAACTATGATGCTGGCAGATCAGGGTGCTGATGTCATTAAGGTAGAACCACCTCATGGTGATCATTCCCGTCGTGTTGCCACACGTCGTGGCGGGTTTTCCGCATCATTTCTGAACAACAATCGCAATAAGCGATCAGTTGTACTTGATTTAAAAAAACCGCAGGGATTGGCGGCGTTAAAAAAGCTTGTTGTCAATGCCGATGTATTTATACAAAATTTCAGACCGGGTGTTGCTGAACGAATTGGTATCGGTGAAGAGGCGCTGCGAGAAATCGCCCCTGATCTTATCTATGTATCTGTTTGTGGTTTCGGATTTGAAGGACCTTTTGCACAAAAGCCGGTGTTTGATCCGCTGATACAGGCGGTATCGGGTCTGACCACGGTACAAGCGGGTTCTGACGAACAGCGGCCACGACTGGTGCGGACTATCGTGCCAGACAAAGTAACAGCAATACAGACGTCACAGGCAATTACCGCGGCGCTGTTTGCAAAGCTAAAGAACGGTACCGGGCAACACATAAAAATCTCTATGCTCGATACGGTTGTATTCTTTTTGTGGAGCTCGGATATGGGCGGACATACCTTTATCGGTGACGAGCTCGACACTGAAACCGCGCAATCCTACATTGATCTGGTCTATGAAACAGCAGACGGTTATATCAGTGTTGCAGTAGTCGCAGACAAAGACTGGAATGGAGTATCAGTAGCACTTGATCGGCCTGATTTTTTAACCGACGCACGTTTTGCCAATGCGGCACTCCGGGAAGAAAACAAAGATGCACGAACACGATTAACACAGGAGGCTTTGCTGTCATTTAAAAGTGCAGATGCAATAAAGCGATTAGAGCAGCAGGATGTTCCATGTGCACCAGTTCTGACTCGCAGGCAGATGATTCAGCATCCGCAAATAGAAGCGAACGAAATTCTTATCGACTATCAGCATCCCGAGGCCGGGTATTTACGTCAGGTGCGTCAGCCGGCAGTATTTTCTACCACAACATTGTCTGCTCCTGCGCCAGCGCCACAATTGGGGCAACATACTCATGAAGTTTTACTTCAGGCGGGGTACAGTGAAAGCGAAATAGAACAACTGAGCTTAGACAATGCCATAGTCTGTTCTGCGATGTCTGCACATGGGGATAAACATGATTGATCTTTACTACTGGCCAACTCCCAATGGTTGGAAAATATCAATCGCACTTGAAGAACTTGAACTCGAGTACAAAACCATACCCGTGGAGATTGGTGCAGGGGATCAATTCAAGGATAACTTTCTCTCTATTAGCCCTAATGCAAAAATGCCCGCCATTGTTGATCATGACGTTACTGGAGAACCAGTGAGTGTGTTTGAGTCCGGTGCCATACTTTATTATCTGGCCAACAAAACCGGGAAGTTAATACCTCAAAGTGAGATCGGTAAAAAAGAAGCGCTTGAGTGGTTGTTCTGGCAATCTTCCAATCAGGGGCCGCTCGCAGGTCAGCTTAGTCATTTTGTAAATTACGCACCTGGCGAGCAAGAGTATGCACTACAACGGTATCGCGGTGAATACCAGCGCAACCTTGCCGTACTGGAACGCCGACTTGAGCAACGCGAATACCTTTTGGGTGATTATTCGATTGCAGACATCATTGCGTTTCCGTGGGTGCTCATTGCAAAACCCCTGACCGGATCTCTTGGTGACTTTCCCAATGTAGTTGATTGGCGTGGGCGTATAAAAAACCGTCCGGCCGTCAGGCGCGGCGTTGATCTGTTAAAGGACCGACAGAACCGCGGGCAGCACAATGCGCAGAATAACAAAGTGCTTTTTAATCAGGGAGCTGAGCACTTTACCGGTGGAGGGCGTAGTGATAGTTGATGAATAAGAAAATTAGTACACAGGCTGAAGCTGTTAGCGATATTGCCAGTGGTTCGGTGCTTATGATCGGAGGATTTGGTGGATCAGGTGCACCGATCGAACTTATTCATGCATTAATTGATCGATTCACTGATACAGGTGCTCCCGATAATTTAACCGTAGTCAACAATAATGCAGGCAATGGAAAAATAGGCATCGCCGCCATGATAGATGCTGGCATGGTTAAAAGAATAATCTGTTCATTTCCCAGAACATCTGACGCTCGTGCGTTCACTGATTGTTATCAGGCAGGCGAGATCGAACTGGAGCTGGTACCTCAGGGTACACTGGCAGAGCGCATTCGTGCTGCGGGTGCCGGAATACCAGCTTTTTATACACCAACGAGTTACGGCACTGAGTTAGCAGAAGGCAAAGAGGTAAAAGAGTTTGATGGCATACACTATGTGATGGAACGTTGGTTAAAAGCGGACTTCGCCATTGTTAAGGCAGAGCAGGGGGATTTACATGGTAATCTGGTCTACCGTCTGGCAAGTCGCAATTTTAATCCGATCATGTGCATGGCAGCGACTAAAACCATTGCTCAGGTAGCTGAAGTTAAATCACCCGGCGAACTGGATCCGCAAAACATACACACTCCGGGGATCTTTGTTGATGTAGTTGTGCACGTGCCTGATGCACAGCAGGAAGAAGCCTTGATTCGTTCAGGTGTAGCATACGCTGACCATGTTTGAGCTTACCAATGCACAGATAGCGTGGCGGGCCGCACAGGATATTGATGACGGTGCGTATGTAAACCTGGGTATCGGTCTTCCGGAAATGGTGGCGCAGTTTCAACCAGTGGGTCGCGAGGCAATATTTCATTCAGAGAATGGTGTGCTCGGTTTTGGTGAGACACCGGCAGAGGGATGCGAAGACTGGGATTTAATCAACGCCGGTAAAAAGCCTGTCACTCTCAAACCGGGTGCGGCAATCTTCCATCAGGCAGACAGCTTTGCAATGGTGCGTGGTGGACATCTTGATGTAGCGATTCTTGGTGCCTACCAGGTAGCGCAGAATGGTGATCTTGCCAACTGGCGGGTAGGCAGCAAAGGCGTGCCAGCAGTAGGTGGTGCGATGGATCTTGTACATGGTGCAAAGCGAGTCGCGGTAATTACTGGCCATACAACCAAAGACGGTAAGTCAAAGCTGGTTGAGCGCTGTACGTTTCCGCTGACAGGTGTGGGGTGTGTTACCCGCGTGTACACTTCACTGGCTGTTGTAGACGTTATAGATAACCGCTTTGTGCTGCGGGAGAAACACAGCTCTGTTTCAATGGATCAATTGAGATCTCTTACCGGAGCTGAACTGAAAATAGAAAGTGAAGTTACAGATCTGGTGGTGCCTGACTTGAATGACGCCTGAATTGAAAGTCAACGGAACTGTATGAGGGTAGAAAAATAGTGACGTCCAGTCACTAAATTTGTTAGCGTATCGATCTGCTAAATCAAACCGAAACCTTCTCTATCTATGAATACTATCAATACGCGCGCCCTCGGTAACAGCGGGCTGCAAGTGTCCGAACTTGGCCTGGGTACAGCGGCCATGGCGGGAAACCATCGACCTGTATCGGAAGCAGACCATCGTGGAGCGATAGAAGAAGCGCTTGATGGCGGAATTACCTTTTTGGATACAGCACCGTTTTACGGTTTTTGCCGTTCGGAGCATTTCGCAGGTGATGCTCTGCGCAACAGGGAAGGCTGGACACTATCGACCAAAGCCGGTCGATTGTTTTCACCCGGTGCAGCACCTGAAGCAGAAGCTGTGGAATGGCCTGGGTCTTTCCCGTTCAAGCAAACCTATGACTACTCCTATGATGGCGTTATGCGATCCTACGAAGACAGTTTGCAAAGGCTGGGCCTTGATCATATCGATGTACTGTTGCTGCACGATATAGGCACGTTTCAGCACGGGGAAGAGGTCAATGCACCCTTGTTAAAAGATGCAATGACCGGTGGCTACAAAGCACTTGATGAGTTAAGACGCAACGGCAACATCAAGGCCATTGGCCTCGGTGTCAATGAAAAAGAAGTATGCATCGAAGCCATGCAACACGGACACTGGGATGCCTTCCTGTTGGCTGGCAGATATACACTGCTGGAACAGAGTCCGCTGAATGATCTGCTGCCAGCGTGTGACAATGCAGGTACAGCAATCATTCTGGGTGGTCCGTTCAATTCCGGCATACTGGCCGGTGGTGATACCTGGAACTACTCAACAGCCCCCAAAAAGGTCATTGACAAAGCCAGGCGTGTTGCAGAGGTGTGCGAATCGCACAGTGTGCCGCTGCCTGCTGCTGCACTTCAGTTTCCTGTAGCTCATCCCTTAGTGGCCACAGTTATTCCCGGCCCACGGTCGCGGTCGGAAGTACGCGGAATATTTGACTGGTGGAATTTGAATATTCCTGCATCATTGTGGAGTGATTTAAAAACAGAGGGTTTAATGCACCCTGATGCTCCCACTCCTGCCTAGTTGTTCCAGGGCCTGATGCTGATTTCAACGACGTATTGAAATAATTCCGGCTATTACTATCAAAGCTATTCCGGCAACAGACATGTTGTCCGGAGTCTGCTTAAAAAGCAGTATGCTCCAGAGAACAGCAAACCCTACATAGCCGAAATCAAAAATACCGATAACTGAAGGCGGTCCGCTCTGATAAGCGATCGCAGCGCCAATACTGCCTATTAATAGTATAATGGCCAGCATAGCCATTGAGATCCACTCTGTGGCATCCATTGCAGACCATTGGCCTAACAAAAATCCCTCACGGCTTTCGGTGAACAGGATTGTGATGCAAAGCGCTGCGATGCTGCCAGTGACTACAAAAACGATATTCAGCGCCAGTGAAAGCATCAATGGATGCACTGCGCGACAACGGGTTCTTGTCAGGATCATGGCAAGTGCGTAGAGAACTGCAGACAGTATTGGAAGCAATGCATACCAGTTAAAATTTTCACTGTCTGGTCTGAGTATTAACAATACTCCGATAAATCCAAGTGCGACGGCAATGCAACCGTAGTGGTCGATTCTGTCACCGGTGAACAACGCTGCAAAAAGGGTGATAAAAATTGGCAGTGTGTAGTATGCAGCAGCGGCAATAGAAAGTGACAGGTGTGGTAGTGCTAAGTAGTAACTAAGCCACATAGAAACAAGCAGTACGCTGCGGCAGATAGTCCAAAACATGGCGTCTGGAATATGCAGAGACTGTCTGTCAGTGAAACCCATGAATATAACAAGTATTGGAATTGCAAGCAGGGATCTGACTACAAAGATTTGCCAGATAACAAAATCACTACTGCGAAGTTTTATCAGCGCATCGCCAAGAGACAATGCAAGCACGGTCAGAATGATTACTACGACTGCAAGTGGCAGGTTGTCTGTTTGCTGCTGTTCCGATGGTATGTTCAAGCGGTTTGTTCTACCAACTAATAAACTAGATTTCCTGTCCTTCTTCATGTAGGTTTTTATAAGCTTCGGGCCACATGTCTTTAGGCAGTGCTGTGCGTTCCTGTATCCATGGATGAATAGTGACTGCCTGACGCAGGAATCCCATCGCAGCCGATGTTCGATTCTGGATTCGCAGTATATGGTACATACCGGTCAGCGCCCCAAAATGGTCTGGTTCAAGCTCGAGGGTTTTCTCAAGATCCGTCACAGACTCGGAATAGTTCTCTCGAAGGAAACGTGCGTAAGCGCGCTGGTTGTATCCTTCCGCGTAGTCCGGTGCCGCTTTGACTACTTCGTTAAGGTGATTCTCGGCTGCTTCGAAATCATAAGCTTGTAATCTTTCTCTGCCTGCGTCGAGAAGCCGGCGTACCTCTGCGTTTGGTGATTCATTGAACCAGAATTCCCACACTTTTGCCTCGGCTTCGCGTCCTTCAGACTCTGACTGTGCCTCTGCCAATTGCATCAGCAGATCCTCTTTAAGTTGATCAGTAGCCTGGTCGCCGTTTGCGGTCACCGCGGTCAGGCAGATCGCCAGAGTCATTACCAGAAGTTTTACTGTGCGCATGGGATTTAACCTTCATGGGTGAACACCAATTATTACACGGCACTGCTGTTGTTTGCTCTATTCTACTGTGTGGTTTCGAACTGTGTCGCTTGCGGCTATGATTTAAACCACCTGTTCGTTAGACCTGCGGGTAAATCTTCCGAGTGGGCCGAACGTTGTTTTTGCAAACACCGTGGCTACAGTCTTTTTTATCACCCGAAACCCATTTATCACCTGAAACCCGGGCCCGAAGTACCGGAAAGGGAATATATGATTGTCGCGGGTACCATCAGTGATCAAAGTGAATTGAAATTTGATCATGCAGTTTGGGTAGATACGGCTCTCGGCTGGTACCGCTTTGATGACGAAGCCTCACGGCAGCGTTTGACCGAGGCTGATATTTTGGCAGTATTCGCGCCGGATGCTGAGCAGCAGGGATACCAATTTCTGACGCGCATAACGTGCGGTTTTTTAACCATCCATTTCTATGCTATCTGATTATATTTACTGGTTTTCAATGTGTGACATTGTTAACAATATCAAGGTTTGAGAAGTAAATACCCCGTGTAAAACCCACAGGTCAACTTTACACAAAACAGTTGGCAGAACATCTGCATCTGTCGGTTACTTGATAAATCCCCTGGCAGTGAAAGGGGTTAGGGTGAACAGAGCGATGGGCTACATTGTGAAAAATTCTATTCTTTCGGTACATGCTTGTGCGTTAATGCTGGCCGGTACTTTTCTTGTGGGGAGCGTTGCAAGCGCAGATACGCGTGATA
>CAYLZS010000262.1:0-8491 GCA_964388065.1 uncultured Granulosicoccaceae bacterium | reverse complement strand
AGGTACTTGTTCGGGTATTGGTTCCGGTTTTTGAGCTGGCTCTTTGGCGCTATCAAAATTTGCTATGGCCGCTGTACTGGCTGTTGTACTGGCTGCTGTATCGGGGATTTCTTGCACAACGTCTGCAGTGATCAGTTGGGTGTCTGTCCCAGTGATCTGTTGGGTGTCGGTCTTAGTAATCAGCTGGGCGTCTGTCCCAGGCTCTGAGAGAGTTTCGGGTTTAGCTGAGGCCACTGGCTGAGCTGTAATTTGCTTATCTACTTTGTCTGCAGTGCTGCAAGCGCTGAGCATGACAGATGCTGCCAAAACAGTTACCAGATTTTTAGCAGTCAGCTTTTCTATAGTGGTGTGCGCAGCGTTTTTCATGATAACAATTCGTTGGCGCATGCTTTACTCCTGTTAGCGGTGAGTACGGCAATTTTACGTCACTGCATTGTTGAAAAAGCCGACAATCCGGCAATTTTTTTAAATTGAGATCAGGTGGTTCGGAGCCTTTCCGTCAGGCTATCCCGGCATCAAGACTTGCTGCCATTAAGGTACCCAGTGATTCGCACTCGTCGGTAAAGCCAGGTTGATACTCACCGTGCAGCAATACCGGCTCACAAACTGCACGCCAGCGTAAGCCGGTAACAATGCGTTGAACAGCCGAGATTGTGCCTGTGCCATCAAGGCCTGCACGGACATAAAGCGCGTATGGTGTGCCTTGTTTTTTTTCAAGTACCGCATAGTAGGTTCGGTCAAAAAAATCCTTGAGCGCGCCGCTCATATAACCGAAATTTTCAGTTGTGCCGAGTATGATTCCATCGGCTCGCAGTACGTCATCGGCGTTTGCCGCAAGCGGTGAGATAAGTTCTGCCTCTACGGAATCGATATCCGGATGCCTGCAGCCGTTTAACGTTGCCGAGGCAAGCGCTGAGGTATTGGCCGATGGCGTGTTGGCAACTATGAGTAAGCGTTTCACTAGGTTATTCCTGCTTGGTCTTTGCTCTAAATAAAAGCGAGTCGTCGCGGTAAGTGTTCATGACTCCCGCATAAAGAATAACGAAACACCCGCTTGCTTGTTGAATTTCAGTTACCGCTGTTCTCGATGATTGATCGAATCTTATCGCTGAGTTAGTCCGGCAGTTACAGACGAACTGGTAGATTCGCTCAATGATTTCTCATTCTCACTTCATCGAGCGATCAGTTCTGAGCAACCTGGAGGAGGATCGATAGAGAGCGGGTTCAGCGCCGCCATGGCCTTGCTTCTTAGCAGCGCGGCCACCGGTGGTGATACGTTGGCGGAGCTTAATAATTTGCTCCGAACACAGAGATTGCATTGCTCAACGCGATCTTCCTTGACGCTGATTGGCGTGATGGTTATGAGTCGATGGGTAATCGTACCTTTAACGCGATTGACGGTACAAGCAGTGATGTACCGAGCTTTGGTGGTCAGTCAAATCTGCCGCAATCGGTTGATAGCGAACTGACGGTACTTGAAATTCCATACGCCGGTGATGAGATAGCGATGCTGGTTCTGATGCCAGAGGATCTTGCAGAACTGGAAGCTACACTAAATGCCGATCGATTAAATGAAATTGTTAATAGTCTTGCTGTTAGAAGCGTCCCGTACACTATGCCGATCTGGCAACTGGAGCGTGAAATCGATCTGTCCGGAGTACTTGCTCCACTTGGGTTGCCTGTGAACCCGTGGGACTTCTCGCGGCTGGTGAACGGAGGCACTGAGCTCAATGTTTTTAGTCGTCAACTGGCAAGGATCGAAGTCGATGAAGAAGGCACCACCGCTGCCGCAGTAACTTCTGTAAGTGGACCTACCACCACCACGATAACACCAGAGCCCATCAACATAAATCGGCCGTTCATGTATTTGCTGCGTGACCGGACTACCGGTACCGTATTATTTACCGGCCGGGTTGTTAATCCCTAAATTGTGTTCCAGGCGAAATACTTACCTGGAAAAATCCGGTCTGCAGTAGCAGACCGTGATTAACTGAGATCGCGATGAGTACAACACTGAGATCAGAATTTGGCAAAGGCACTAGTGCAAAATAGATAAACGCTGTGTGATCTATCGAGCTGTGGTAATTCAGGTTGTATGCAATAGGTGTTCTGGATTGTCTGCAGCTGTATTCAGATTAATGAGTGCCTTCGATCAGTTGTAGTTCTCGAGTACTGCGTGAACCTTGTGAAAGCCGCAACGGTATCGTTAATATCAGACTAATCCCACCCGGCGATCTGCCGTTAAACCGGTTGCCAGCATCTCTTTTAGTCATGGTGTTTTCGATGCAAAATCACGAAATTCATAGTACTCAGGTTGACCTTGATGGTTTGCTTGAAGTGCTTGGTCGTAATCTATATTCGACTCCAATAGTCGTAGTGCGTGAACTGGTTCAAAATGCACACGATGCCTGCATTCGCAGAAGGGTTGAGTCTGACTGGGCGGAAATGCCCAAAATATGTGTCAAGGGAAACCTGGCTAAGCAGACGATAACTATATCTGACAACGGCTCAGGTTTAACTCACAGTGAGGTCATCGACTATCTGGCGACGATTGGCAGCGGATATACACGTGAGCTGCGGGTATCAAAGGACAACCAGGAAGCAGTTGGATATTTTGGACTGGGTTTCCTTACCGCGTATGTGGTCGCCAGAAAAGTGGAATTTATCACTACCTCATACCAGTCACCAGCCAGTACATGCCGATTCCAGAGTAAAGGTGGCAAGCAATACACTTTGTCAGATAGCGAGCAGCAACCGATCGGTACCCAGGTTGTTTTGCATCTACAGGAAGAATTTAACCGCCTGGCTGAAGACGACTACCTCGCACAGCTGATCAGCCGGTATTGTTGCTTATTGCCGATTGATATATTTGTTGGAGACAATGAAAGACCGGTCAATCAGATTCCGATACCGTGGCGGCTTCAAAGCGATGTTTCTGATCTAAGGCGTTCCCAGATATGTCTCGAGTTTGCGCAGATTTTCGACAGCCACTTCGAGCCTGTTACCACCATCCCGATTCCATATGATGACGAGGCCAAACTCAGCGGAATACTGTGGATTCAGGATGGATCATACTATTCAACATCAGACAATCGTATCACCACAGTTTTTATCAGAAGTATGCACATCACGGACGATGCAAAGGACTTGTTGCCACATTGGGCCGGGTTTGTCGGGTGTGTAATCGATAGCCATGACCTGACGCCTACTGCCAGTCGCGAGTCAGTTCAGGAAGACGAAGCGTTTGATCGGGCACGGGCATTGGTGAAAAAGACCTTAATAGAAGCGCTGGTTCAAATTGCTTCAGAGCGAGGTGCTACCTGGCGTCGTCTTCAGTCGCGCCACAACCAGAGTCTGCTTGGTGCGAGCATCTCTGACAGTCAATTGTTTGAAGCCATGCACGACAAACTCGAAGTACCTACCTCAAGTGGTGAAATGACTGCGTTGGAAGCCGTACGCCGCACACCGGATAAAAAACTCACTATCGCTTTAGAGCAAGGTGGCGGTTTTGAACATTTGGTTGCCAGAAGCATCGGCGTGCCACTGGTTTACGGATATCGTTTTGCAGTGATGGCGTTTTGTCGTGAGTTGAGTCGCCATGGGGGTTTCGATTTGCGTACCCTTGGCGGTGATGATGGAGACTCGCTTTTTCCCGCTTGTGAAGTAGACGCTGATTTGCGAAATACCCTGGAGCAACATTTTGACGTTGCAAACTCCAAAGTTGTGATTAGTCGTTTTGAGCCTGCCTCGTTGCCAGCGGTGCGGGTGCTTGATCAGGATGCACTGTTAAAGCAAAGGTTGGAATCCGATGATCTTGAGCGGTCAGCGGGCTCCGCGACACTGATGTTAGCACGCAGCTTTACCGATACCCTGATAATCGAACACGATGCGTATTTGTATCTGAATGTCAGCAATCCTTTAATAGAGAAATTTCTCAGCTTTACACCAAATAAGCAAACATGGCTTGCAGATACGATTGT
Organism: uncultured Granulosicoccaceae bacterium; assembly: GCA_964388065.1. GTDB lineage: Bacteria > Pseudomonadota > Gammaproteobacteria > Granulosicoccales > Granulosicoccaceae. Next base: position 4,511 of record CAYLZS010000262.1, on the reverse strand, counting down.
TGCCTTAACCAATTTACTTGCAGGGGACAGTCAATCTGCCAGTGCTGATGACACTGGTAGTGTGCTTGAAAAGTTAACCAACAGCCTTGAAGGCCTGGCGGGACACGGAGAAGAATTATGAATGTGTGGGACTGGGTTTATGACAAGGAGCAGGAGTTGCGTGAAGCCGGACATGAACAGCTGGCTGATTTTATGGATCGTATCCCGGAAGATACCTGCGCTAACAGGCACGACGCAGTGGACAGCTACGTCGATGAAGCCATAAAATTGGCTAAGGATGCTAAAGAATCGTGGGTTGAGTTATTCCTGCGGCATTGGTACTTACAAAGCGCTATTCTGCACCGGCAGAAACCAAAGCAGATGGTTCGAGAGGCTGTGTCATTAATTGAATTTTCTCATCGACCAGAAAACGCAGATTGCCCGCAAAGCATTTGCGCTGTTCAAGATCTAACAGCGTGCTATCGCGCCTCGGATGGACCGGGCTACTACAAAGAACGTTTGAATGCATGCAAAGAGACCCTTGACAGAATTACGCCTCGCTGGTCATGTTTCGGCTGTATTGGCGCAGAGTACATTTTTGCTTTGTATGACAATGGCGATTATGAAGAAGCGCTCAATCGGCTGGAGTGGATCGACAAGCAGATAGAGCAAAGTGGTTGTGCAAGCTACGACCCGGAGCTTGAGCTGGTTAGAGCACTTGTATTAATTCGCTTGTGCAAATTTGAACAGGCAGAAAAAACACTTAAAAAACTTCAGTCAGGCAGTAAGGTTTTTGTTCTGCCATCCAGGGTATATGCAGCGCTCTTGCAAGCTGTGCAAAAGAACTACGATAAAGCGCTGGAGCAGCTCCCGGCTGCAAAGGAAATCGAAATAAAAAGTGATATGCATATATTCTGGATAGAAGTAATCTGGCTCTGTACTCAAGAAAAAAGAACTTTATTTAAATCGGAATATCTGCAGCAATGCTCGCGTTTTCTTGAGCACGCGGAAGCACGAGGCGCTTATCGTCAAGCGCTAACTATGGGGGCAATGGTTGCACGGCTCGCCAATCTGACCGGAGAAGAATCCGGGGCCTCAGCCAGCGCTCTGGAAACCATGAAACGTGTACAGAAAAATTTAAAGAAAGATCTTGGAGCTTCAGAGTTGATCGCCGAAGTCGCCAAAGAAATTGAACAACAATGACTGGTATATGATTCTTTTCTTGTTTCGGGAGGACAGGTTGGCGCAAACGATCACCAGACCAGAGGTGAGTCTGACTTCACAACGGAATTGTGTGTTTTCGCGTCCTGTCCGGTGTTTTTGATGGCGGGAATGACAATTGGCTCGGATGTCTGTTTCGCTGAACCGTTGTTTTTTCTTCTTATCCACTGAGTGTTACTTTATTTACCGGTAAATTGCAGACTCAGTGTTCGCGTGCTCGCTAATATCTAGGTAATATATACGACCCACTATGTAACAACGCTTATTTGCCTGCAGGTCTTTTTGATGGATAAAAAGTACTCACTTCAGCATAGTATTTTTCTCGCGTGCGGGTTTGCGTTGTTAATTTGGTTTATCAAGCTGTTTGAATCTGTGTTTGGTGTGAGTTTCTCTCATATGGGAGTGTACCCGCAAACTGTCAGCGGGTTCTTTGGCATTTTAACTGCGCCGTTAATTCACGGTTCCCTGAGTCATACTTTAGCGAATACTCTACCTATTTTGCTGCTGGGCAGCATGCTGTTTTACGGTTACCCAAGGTCACGCTGGTGGGTGTTGTCAACTATATGGGTAATGTCAGGGCTTGGAGTGTGGTTGTTTGCACGGTCCAGTTATCACATTGGTGCAAGTGGTGTTACCCACGGACTGTTTTTCTATTTGTTTATCGCGGGAATTTTGCGGCGCGACAAGCGTTCAAGTGCATTATTAATGATCGCATTCTTTATGTACGGCACTATGTTCTGGTCGATATTCCCACAAGCACCCGACATTTCGTTTGAATACCATTTATTTGGTGCATTGAGTGGCGTTGGTTGCGCAATATGGTCCAGTCAATGGGACCCAAAACCGGTAGAAAAAAAGTACTCGTGGGAAATTGAAACTGCGGAAAATGATATAGACGAAGAGGATCCTGTTATTGGTGACCAGTGGAAGACTGTATTGGATGAGCATTCAGAGTTTGAAACCGCGAACGGACAATATAAACGGGTATTCTGAAATCACCGTTTAATCTTCCTTTATACCGCCGAACACGTCAATCATAGCCGGAAATAGTGTCGAAAACTCCAGGGCCATTAAAGAAACGTTGCTATCGAACACAGCACGTGCGTCAAGGTCTGCCACATCAGAACCGTCATCAGGTGCGGTGTCTGTAAATTTTATTTTATGAAACACAAACTCTTCATCAAGTACAAATGACAGTGTTTCCTGTGATTCAAGTGCCATGCGAGTCACTTGCTTGCCGGTGGTTGACAGTGCTTTTATTTCGTCACTGCTCAGGTCTTGCTTGTTACAACGGATGTAACCCGCAATCTCGTTATCATCCTGCAGAACGCATTCATCGCCAAGCTCAAGGCCTTTTGGTACTTTGCGTGTACCTTTAAGCCAGCGGGTAAAAAGTGGTGCCTGCCCTACGTCTGTCTGAACAGGTTTAATCGGCAGCTTATCAACCGATTCCCGCAGCAGTGATGTGCATTGATCAACTTTTTTAGCACTGGTGTTATCTACTACCAACAACCCTTCCTTCGGCATGATGAGTACTTGTTCGTAGCTTGAACGGGTAAATGCCTGTGGGGTGAGTTCCATGACAACGTTGTCTCGGATATCGAGTTTTTCCTTGCCGCGAACTTTACGGTCCAGTTTTTCTTCAAGTGCCTGTATGCGCTCTGCCATGTGTTCTGCAATAACGCTCGACGGCAGAATTCGTTCCTCCCGGCGTGCTTTGATCAGCATGAATCCAGATGTCGCATGGACCAGAAGCTCACTGCCTTCGCCCATTGGTGGTACCCAGCCGTAGCTTGACAGCTGCCGGCTGTTGACGGTTTTAAAAGCCTGCGACTGCAACGAGTCTTCCAGGGACTCCGGGGTGAGCTTGCATTTGGTCAGGAAATGAAAAACGCTGGCAGACTTGAACCACATGTGACAGGGATCCTGGTGGAATTAGTTTGTTGTTTAAAACACGGATAACAGGCGGATTCCGGGAAAATGCCAGAGTCGCTTTAGCCTGAAGCGGGGAGGGGATTGTACCGGATTGATCTGGTTTGTGACTGATTCAATGCGTCGAATAATGTAGCCTTGAAGTTCCATCATTATTGATGTTTACGGATGATGTTTACGGTGGTTTTTCTACTTCCGTTCCGCTTTAATGCAAAAGGTAGCTGTTCAGTAGTTTCTCTCTGACAGGTTGCAGGCGCTGCCAGTTGGACTGATTGCTTTGAAAACTGATTACCATCAGCCAGTCCCTGCTGTCGTTCGCAAGGTAATGTCTCTGTTCCATGCGAAATTCTGGCAGGTTAGCGGAGGTTTTTGTCTGTTCGGAGGTATCGAGCATGTACTTGAGCGTAATTGATTCACCGGTATACGAACCACGCGAGATGTTTTCCCTGAAAGTTACCTGGAGATCTGCTCTCTTTGAAAGATTGCCGGCGTATTGTTTGAGTTGTTTTGAGATTGGTTGATAGTTTGTCTGGGTAAGGTTGGAAATAACGTTGACGGTAAACTTTGCGGCAGAGTCGCTGCTGGCTGATGATTGTTCATTAAAAATAAGGGATGACATCAGCTTGCCTTTGCTTATGTGATGCGCCCAGCTAGCGGGTTTAAGGAAGGTGCTATGCAATTCCTTTATTTTCACCCACTGATATCCAGTGTGGGGTTTGAGCAAATTATCAGTCTGAGCAATTGAGTCAAAAGCAATTAGGCATAGTGCAGGTAATGCAATTGTCTTAGCTGCGTACTTGAAGATAAATTTATCGGACATCGTGTTTACTATGATTTTATTCTTTATTAACAGACACTCACAACGGTAACGGTATAGCAGATATTGATGACGCGTTACTTTAGACAGATCAGGGTGGCGGTTTAGTAGATGTTTTTCTCCGTGGGGCTTCCTCTGACCCGAATTACACATGAGTAAAATTCAATGTACCGAGTAGGGATACTTTTCTTTTTGCAGATCGTTTAAGTCAAGAGCTTTGTGAGAAATCTGTTATAAATTAATTATTAATCTTCGCTGAATAGAATGGACGACCAGCTAATATTAAGCTGCTTGGCGCTGTTGCCTCGAAATATCTACACGCGAGAGATCAAATAAGCATGAGAACCCCAGTAAACAAACTACCAGTAAACCTGTGCCGGTCAAGTATGGCCAGGATACTTGCCAGTGCCGTTGTGATTTTGTCCCTCACTGCATGTGATGCTGAAACGCTTGCACTTTTTCAGAGCGACCTGGCCGACGGCGACGATGTAAATATAAATCTCTCTACCGATGACGAAGGCAATATCGTAGTTAGTATCGCAGATGACGATACAGCGCCGAT
>CAYLZS010000261.1:0-8608 GCA_964388065.1 uncultured Granulosicoccaceae bacterium | reverse complement strand
GCCTCACATAGTTGCCGGAACCCTGTACCGACTCGATCAGTCCCTGGTTTTGCAGTTCGCTTAGCGCTTTGCGCAATGTGCGCACTGTGGTACCGAATTGCGCTGCCAGTTCGCGTTCCGGAGGCAAACGGTCCCCGTCTGCAAAGCGGCCTGCTGCGATATCGCGACTGATTGATTCGCTAATCTGCATATATAACGGAATCAATGTCGAGCCGGCAGAGTTGGCTGACGACACCGAGGTTCTTTTCTGCAAAAATTGCTACCCCTTTGAATTCACACAGTTGTTGAATTTAAGCCTGATATTTCCACCCACTACAGTAATTGATACACCATTGATTTACAAACGTCATCAATGATATTGTGGGCGGATCATATAGGTGGAGTCCTGCTATGTCTGTCGTACCCGTTACCTCTGAAGACCTCGATGCTGCAGAAATCTCATGGTTTTCTGCACTCTGTTCTGACGACTACCAGTTCCTTGGAGTACCCGATGGTTCTCTGCGTTCTTCATGGAACCACTGTGCTGAAATTGTTAAAACCGCAGAAGCTCAGGGCTTTCAAAATGTCTTATGTCCTTCTTCCTACCAGGTAGGTCAGGACACACTGAGTTTTGTTGCAGGCTGCGCACCAATAACCAACAAAATCAATCTGCTGGCTGCCGTTCGGTGTGGCGAGATGCAACCTATTATGCTGGCTCGCACCATTGCAACACTTGACCACATGCTCGAAGGACGCCTGACGGTCAATATCATCTCTTCAGATTTTCCTGGTGAAAAAGCAGACAGTAATTTCCGTTATCAACGCTCAAGAGAAGTGGTGGAAATACTCAAGCAGGCCTGGACACAGGATGAAATCAATTATCAGGGAGAGGTATATCAATTCAGCGATGTAACAACCGACCCCGCCAAACCGTATCAGACCGGTGGCCCGTTGCTTTACTTCGGCGGTTACTCACCTCCGGCACTGGAACTGTGCGGACAGCATTGTGACGTCTACCTGATGTGGCCTGAAAAACGCGATGAACTGGTCGCACGTATGAAAGCGGTTAACGAGGTCGCTGAGCGCTACAACCGAACCCTTGATTATGGATTGCGTGTACACATGATAGTCCGCGACACCGAGGCAGAAGCGCGAGAATATGCAGAGTACATTGTCTCAAAACTTGATGATGAACAGGGCCGTGCAATTCGTGAACGCGCGCTCGACTCAGGTTCACTTGGTGTAAGCCATCAGGCAAAAAACCGCGAGCTTGCCGCAGACGACGGTTTTATAGAACCCTATCTCTGGACAGGCGTTGGCCGCGCCAGATCAGGCTGTGGCGCGGCTCTGGTGGGATCAGCCGAACAGGTAATTGAAAAGTTATACGACTACCGAACATTGGGCATACGTTCTTTTATTTTTTCCGGCTACCCACATATTGATGAAGCAAAGTATTTTGGTACCAAAGTATTGCCGCATCTGAACAACTGTTCCCTGCCTCATGTTTACGGCCGAGTCCCTGACTCTGCTCCAGCTACTCCACTTGCCACAGGTGAGCGACGGTAATGCAAAGAATAAAAATAACAGAAGAAATTGAGTTCAGTCAGCTGATCTATGGCATGTGGCGCATCGGCGATGACAGCGACACATCAGCGGCGCATGTTGAGGCGAAAATCCAGTCATGTTTAGACCAGGGCATCACCACTTTTGATCAGGCCGATATTTACGGTGGCTATACCGCAGAGGCAATACTCGGTGCCGCATTGAAAAAAAATACTGAGCTGCGCAATAAAATGGAAATCGTTACCAAGTGTGATATTGTCGCACCAGCAGGCAGACACAGCGATAAACGCGTAAAGCACTACGACACTTCAAAACAACATATTGAAGCATCGGTGAACCAGTCACTTAGTGACATGAGCATTGACCACATAGATGTTCTATTGATTCACCGCCCCGATCCGCTTATGGATCACAACGAAACCGGAACCACGTTAGATGCACTGGTAAGTTCAGGCAAAGTTCGAAGCATTGGCGTTTCAAACTTTAAACCGTGGGACTGGAAGCTTCTGCAATCCGGTATGAAAACACCGTTGGCCACTAACCAGATAGAAATTTCACTTGCCGAGATAAACCCTTTCACAAACGGTGATCTGGCTTTTCACCAACAGCACAATCATGCCTTAATGGCCTGGTCGCCACTTGGTGGTGGCAGTCTGTTGGAAAATACCGGAAAAATAGCGCAACAGCTCGATAAAATTGCGGAGGCAAACGGTGTCGATCGCGCAGCCGCAGCAGTGGCATTTTTACTTCATCATCCGGCCAGTATTCTGCCAATACTGGGCACCAATAATCTGTCGCGTATTGCAACTATCAGTGATGCACTGAAAGTTAAGCTTGATCGACAAAGCTGGTTCGAACTCTACGAAGCAGCACTGGGTAGCGAGGTAGCCTAAGCACCCGCCACTGTCAGGACTCACCAACTTATGATCAACACTGATGAAGTTTTTTTTGCCGGCGGATGTCTGTGGGGTGTACAGGAGTTTTTGCGCTATGTACCCGGTGTCGTTGAAACCGAAGCAGGCCGTGCGAATGGAACCAGCGATTCTACTTCAGGCGAATACGATGGTTATTCAGAATGTGTACGTACTCGTTTTAATTCCGATGTACAATCTGTTTCCGGCCTGATGCCCTATTTATTCGAGATAATAGATCCGTACAGTGTTAACCAACAGGGTGAAGACATCGGCGAGAAGTACCGAACCGGTGTGTACAGCAAAAAACCTGAGCATCTTCAGGAAGCAACTGACTATATCAATGCACGCACAGACAAGGATCGCATCAGAGTTGAGGTTCTGCCGTTATTGAACTTCGTTAGCAGCGATTCAGAACACCAGGACCGTTTATTACGGTGTCCTGACGACTACTGCCATATTGATCAGACGCTGCTTTATAAATATCGTCAGTAATTATGTTCGTCTAATGCGGGATCTAAATACCGTCGGTAACTTTTCAGCCAGCTTTATTTCGTGTGAGCCGACTTTGGCAACAAAATACTGTGCGTTTTCACCGCACCCATTGGGACGAGATTCAACCGAGATCGGACATACCCCCGCCTTTCGCAGCATTGCTGTCGCATCGAATTCATTATCAGCCCCATCGGCACAACCGTATGGAGTTTCGAAGCGTGCATAATCAATCTCTCTCGATGAACCTATATCGTAGTCCGCTTTACATTGCGCTATAAACTGCCTGAGTTCTGATTCACTTTGACCGATGCAAGCACTGAGGAGCACGACACTCGCCAGGCTGAATGTGGTTTTAGTCGTTTTAATATTCATCTCTTAATTCACGGCACCGAGATCAGCGAATATCCGGCCTCGAATGCTGCCCGATTAAACCGTGAATTCCCAACAACAACCAGATTCCAACTTTATTAGACCGCGACACTACAACCCTAAATCCGATAGCCCCGGATGATCATCCGGACGCCTGCCTAAAGGCCAGCGATATTTTCTGTCGGCATCGCTAATAGGTAAGTCATTGATCGATGCAAATCGGTTTTGCATTAAACCGTTGTCTGCAAACTCCCAGTTTTCGTTACCGTACGAACGAAACCAGTTGCCACTGTCATCATGCCATTCATAGGCGTAACGCACGGCTATGCGATTTCCGCTAAATGCCCACAGCTCCTTTATCAATCGATAGTCGATTTCTTTAATCCACTTGGCTGTCAGGAATGCCTGAGCTTCGTCACGGTTAGTGACAAAGGTAGTCCGATTTCTCCACTTTGTGTCGACGGTGTACGCCAGGGCTACTTTGGCAGCGTCACGGCTATTCCAGCCATCTTCGGCCATGCGGACTTTTTGAATGGCGGATTCACGATCAAAAGGAGGCAGCGGTGGACGGGTTTCCATATTTTATTTCCTTGAATTTATAGTGATGGCGATCAAAAGCCTTGAATGGCAAAGGTAATACCTGGCTCCTGAATATTTCCAAACAGAGTGCGACCATCAGGAGAAAAACAAAGCCCGGCTATTTCTTCTCCCTGATCATGGTTTCTGGCAATTGTTGTTATAGAGCCATCTGTTGATAGTCGATGAATCTGGCAATACTCACTATTGTCTTCGGCGAGATAGATATCACCATCCGGTGAGATTGTTATGTTGTCCGGGTGGTTAAGGTCTGTATCTGCATCAGATTGTGCAAGCAGGGTCAGGGTTGCTTCATCGTCTTTGTCTTCCAGCTGAAAGATCTGGCCCTTGCCTCTCGGCCCGCCTTCAGTCGCGGTAAAAACCAGTAGTCCATTGTCGAACCAACAACCCTCTCCTCTTACAAAAACTGCAGCACCGAGCGATTGTGAATCTTTACTGACGTTGACCCCTGCCTGTGAATCAGGAACATCAACCCAGTCGATATTTTTTGATTCACCACTGGTCATTGACGACGTTTTAAATGTATCTTCACCGATTACACGAAGTGCCTGCAACCTGCCTTCGAATGGAGAGGCTACATCGTCCGGCAAAAAACGGTACAGACAAGATGCATCGATATCTTCAGTGAGATAACAACGTCCGGTTGCGGGATCGAATCCTGCAGCTTCGTGCTTGAACCGACCGTAGGCATCGATCCGTTCGGGAGCTTGCAGAGACTCTGCATCTATATCGCACAAAAAAACGAAACCGTGTTTTTCACCACCAAAGCGCTGGATCGATTCTTCACAAGACAACCAGCCAAAAGGCGTTATACCACCCGCACAGTTGTTCCGTGTGCCGGATAAAACCATATTGCTTTGTTCTACTGTGAGCGTATCAGGATCTACCACAAGCCGAGATACACCACCAAGATCTGACGTGGTATAGGCATTGGCTGGTGCATCATCCAGTTTGTATGCCCCTCTGCCATTTGAAGACCAGAAGTGCGTTCTGTTGATCTCATGATTGCGCATCAGGATCAGTTTGCCGTCTTCAGCCAAAAAGCAACCCATGCCATCGGGTCGGCCCGGGCTTCTCAAGCCGTCACTCAATGTATTTCCGTTTCTGTCGAGCACGGCATAACTAAAGCCGGGAGCTACATCGAGTATTCCCTGCGGATCCTGAATTAGTTCACCTGAGTGATTTGTTGCACGCGCCGCGGTACTGCACCCATACAGACCGACAAACGGCGCTAAAGAAAGCGCGGTGGCCGTAGCCTTCACAAACCGTCGACGATTTAATATCGGATTTAGAGCTGGTGTATTGCCTGCAGGCTGAGGTTTATCAATTCGCACTGGCAGCTGCCTCTGATTTCGACCTGCGTGAGATTAACACATCATATTTATCTTTATTCTACGTGCTTCGGTCGAGTGAGTTTAGCCATTCCGCTATCTCCTCGTTGTGCTCACCATGCGTTGGTGCGTTTGATGACAACGGGTAAGCATCTGCACCACCCAGTCGAAACGGCAGAGTCGGCACCTCAACGCCGTCATCGGTAGATTGAATAAAGCCACGTGCGGTTACCTGTGGTGAAGCCAAAGCCTCCGGCAGGCTGCGCAAACGTGCACACGGAACACCGGCAGACTGTAAAATCGGCTCCCATTCCACTGATGTTCGTTTTGCGAGTTCTGACTCTATCTCAGCTGCCAGCTCTGATGCGTGTTTTTTGCGCTGCTCGCGTTCTGCATATTGTGGATCACTTAGCCAGTCGTGCCGTCCAAGTGCATCGGCCAGGCTCTTAAAATGAGACTCCTCATTAACGCCCAAAGACATGACACCTTCCTTACAGGCAAAGCTGCCGGCACCCGGTGAACGACTGTTGGCGAGATTACCTCGACGCTGTGGCACATTGCCGGTTTTTAAGTAATCAGTTACCGATGAACTCATCAAAGACAATCCGGTTTCAAGCATCGATACATCAATGAAGCTGCCCTTACCGGTTGCAGCTCGCTCGAACAATGCTGCTGAAATGGCGAAACCTGCGGCCATCGCCGTACCGTAGTCAAGCACCGGCGCACCAGTTCGTATCGGGCCACTTTCCTGTGTACCTGTGGCTTCCATCAAACCGCAGGCAGCCTGGATGTTGACATCATAGGCTGCGGTATTTTCCTGCGGACCACCGCGACCGTAGCCTGTGATAGCACAGTGAATTAAATGTGGATGCGCACTTGCAACGCTTTTTTCATCCAGTTGCAAACGGTGCATTGTTTCGGGTTTGTGGTTTTCAACCAATACATCTGCGCGATCCAATAATTGATGAAACAACCCGATGTCATCATCTGATTTCAGATCGAGCGCGATAGACCGCTTGCCGGCAGCCTGGGTGAGATAGGAGGTACTCATTCCGGCTTTCGCACCCGCGGAATCTGTACCACCGCGATGCCGGATCGCATCACCATGGCTTAATGACTCCACTTTTATGACTTCGGCACCGAGCAGGCCCAGATAGTAGGAACAGGCAGGACCCGCTAAAACATGGGTGAAGTCAACAACTAAAAGATTCGAAAAAGGATGGGTTTTGGACATCCGGATACCATTTTCCCGCAAAAAAAGTGAAATGGGTTTGTGGGCAGCTCGCAGAACGCAATCTACGCCGAAATTTGCTTAGTGTCCGCACCCTATCGGGTTTATACTGCGTGTTCAAACTTTAAGCGCACTGCGCCCAATTTGAACCCTACTGGAGGGAAACAATGAAATTTGCAAAAATACTTGCCACTAGCGTTGCGGCAACAGCAATGCTTGCGAGTGCTGCGGCATCTGCTGCCTACCCCGAAAAGCCTGTCAAAATAATGGTTGGATTCTCAGCTGGTGGCGGTACCGACACTACCGCTCGTGGCTTCGCATCTTACATGCATGAAGCACCCAGCATGAACGGACAGCCAGCCTACATCGTGAACCTTCCGGGCGCATCCGGCCAGAAAGCCGCCAAAGCTGTACTCGATGAAGACGCTGACGGCTACACACTTTATATGATCAACATCGGCACGTTCATCGCCGGTGAACTGGCAAAAGGCGACGAGCGCCCGTATCACATCCCTGAGGCTTTTGTGAACCTGGGTTGTGCATCGCAGCTGGTTACCTCGCTGCAGGTACATGCATCAAATGAAGCGCAGTCAATGGAAGAGTTTATCGCCAACGCCAAAGCTTCAGACAAGGAAATCACCTGGGGTACTTCCGGTGCGGCAACTATGCACGCGACTATCGGCCACCTCTTCTTCGACACTCATGGCATCAAGCACAAAAAAGTACCTTTCAAAGGTGGTTCAAAAGCACGTGCAGCTCTGGTATCTCAATCAGTTGAAGCTGTCTTCGGCGGTGTGAACACGGTTGTAGGTTTTGAAAAGGACATCCGCGCTCTGGCATCTGCAGGTGCTGAACGTGATCCAATGGCACCGGACCTCGCCACTTTTAAAGAACAGGGTACTGACGGCATCGACTTCACCGGTTTGATGTGTCTGTTTGGTGCGGCTGGAGTTCCTGATGACGTTAAAGAAAACGTCGGTGCTGCCATTGCGCACATTGCAGAGATTCCGGGCTACCAGAAATATATGTCAGGTAACGATCTGGCTTCTTTCTACACAGATTCTGCCAAGGCCACTGAAGCTCAAAACACCATGTTTGATGTGATGGGTCCGGTAGTAAAAGAAATTATCGCAAACCAGTAAGTTTGCCGGTAAATTGGCAGTTAAATAAGTAACCACTCTAAGGCAGGCCCAACCGGGCTTGCCTTTTTTTGTGTCCGGTATCGGAACTATCGCCGGTGTTAAATCGATCATCAGGAATGGCCCATGGGCAACCAGGAATATAAAACCAAAGTAGAATACGGCGTCGCTGCTGTTGTTCTGCTGGTTGGCATCTTTTTTATCTTTCAGGCATTCACAATAGAAACATCACGTGAGTCTGTAGGCCCGCGCACACTGCCAATGATTCTTGCTGTATCACTGGTGATCGGCGGGTTTTGGCTGGCACTACGGGCCCGCCTGGGTAAGACTGGTGAACTAAAAGACGGTTACGGATTCCTTGAAAGCGATGTCAAAAGAATTTCTCTGGTAGTAGCCTGTGGGGTTTTGTTTGTTGTGACATTCTGGGGCTTTGGTTATTTTCTGGCGGTCATTGTTACGTTGATTGCCATGCTCTTAACTTTCGGAGTTCGCAACTGGATTGCCATGATTCTCGGTGCAATTGTACTGGCGGTTATTTTCCAGTGGGTTTTTATGGGTGTGATGCTGTTAAATGATCCCAAGGGTGCAATCGTTGATATGCGCCCTTATACAAACTGGATCACGGGAGCTAAATAGTTGCAGAGCCAATGCGCAGGTGTACAGGAGTTTTTTGATTCACTCGGATTTTTATCGATCTTCTTCGATATCTCCTGTGGGTTTGTCACTCTGTTCAATGATCCGTATGCACTGCTGTTCGTGGTGCTTGCAGCATTTGTAGGGATCGTCTTCGGTGCGTTGCCCGGGCTAACAGCCGCTGCAGCCATCGCCATGATGTTGCCCATACTCATTGCCTACAACGATGAGATCGGCGGTCTTGCAGGTCTTGCCTTTTTATATGTCATTGGTAAATCCGGTCGCTACGGCGGCTCTATTGCCGCAATACTGTTTAATACACCGGGTACCGCTGCATCGGCCGCAACCATGCAGGACGGT
>CAYLZS010000260.1:0-9887 GCA_964388065.1 uncultured Granulosicoccaceae bacterium | reverse complement strand
GACTTGTCGCTATTCAGCTTTAAAAACTGCTTAGGATAAAGTGACCTCGAGAGTGGCCACAGTCTGGTTCCGGAACCTCCAGCAAGGATGACAGGGAAATTATTAACTAAAGATTGATGCATGTCATGATCTCGGAATTATTAAAGATGCTTGGCAACAATCGTACCTTACAGACTCTAAGTAGTGAGCACCGGTCGCATTGTCTGTAATGCTTGGCTTTTTTTGCCATAAAGATGATAAGACAACTATAGTTAAGTGCTCCAAATTTTTTAAAATACCTTACAGGATTTGGTTATAAGGTGAAGAATCTTACCTCAACGCGTGCCAGTGAACTCGGAAAAAGAAAGCTGTGAATTTTTGGTGCAGGGGTTTGCCAGAGAATCACTTGCTGACACCGAGTGCGCTACATCAGCACATCCGACTGCGGTGGTTTCCGGTTGGGTGGAGTTTGGTAGCCACGCTCAACTGAACCTGCACACCACAGTCACTCGTGATTGTATCGGTAGCAATGCGCTTCTATGCAACACTGCGAAGTGCCGCCAGGTAGTTACCAGGCTATGTGGTGCTATCGAGTACGTTCTTGATCTGACGTAGTTTTGACGATCTGCAAGCGGAAAAAATATCCTGCCTTTTCTCAGTGAGAAATGAACCAGACCAGCCCGAGTTGCCTCTAACGATCTCACGTGTGCTGGGATCTTTTGCAGATTGGTAGATAAAATCTGTCATGACGCGCTCGTCGCCCTCAATGAAAGGGCCGCTACCGTGCCATGTTAGTGACTTCATCAACATAAAATCACCAGGTTCCAATTCAGGTGTGATAACTGGCCATTCCGAAGGAACGATTTCGGGGTTAATACTGCCGGCATCACCTAAATATCCGAACCTGTGTGTGCCCGGATACAGGTACATACCACCATTAGCTTTATTAACTTTTTTCAGCGCCATAAACACGGAAGCTTGCTCAAAAGTTCCGACATGATAACCGCTGTCCTGATGAAGAATAACCGGATTAACGCTTTTAACGTCTTTTACGACAAATCGTTTTTGATACAGGCCAATGTCTTCGCCGAATACAGGTTCGAGTAAGTTGAGCAGTTTTGGCTCTTTGGAAAGTTCGTAGAGCTCGTCTGGTATCTGTTTGATTTCAACAGGGTTGTTCTCGTTCTCGATTTCCCGATGTGCACCTAGAACGTCGCGGCGATGAGAATCCCACAAATTCTGCCAGCGCAAAAGCTCGTCCGAATTCAACGCCGATCTAACGATCGCAATGCCGGTGCGATCAAAAATTTCCGGATCGATACTTGAGCCTTCCATCTGTGGCATCGCCGCCCTGATGTCTGTGATTAAGTCATCTATTCCATTAATCATAAAATTCCAGACCTTTTAACGTTGCAAGATAATTTAGGAGTTAGAATGCTCGTGCTCGTTATCCTTCTTTACGAATGCATCCATCGTATTGCCGGGGCCAGAATTGATATCACCAGCGCTGAAGACTTTACTACACGTTTTCGCAAGAATTTTTAAATCCAGCCAGAAGGACATCGTATTCACGTACTGAACATCCAGCTCGAATTTTTCAACCCAGGATAGCGTATTTCTGCCACTAACTTGAGCAAGGCCGGTAATACCGGGTCGTACACTGTGACGCTTTCGCTGCTCGTCAGTATAATGTGGTAAGTACCACATTTGTAATGGCCTCGGTCCGACAAGAGATAAGCTCCCCTCCAGTACGTTAAACAACTGAGGTAATTCGTCAATAGACGTGTTTCTCAAAATTCGACCAATGCGCGTGATTCTCTCAATATTTGAAAGCTGTCGTCCGTTGGCGTCGAATTCGTCCTTCATTGTTTGAAATTTCAACAATTGGATGGGCTTTTCATTGAGCCCGGGACGAGTGTGGCGAAAAATAGGATTGCCGCGCGAATCAATCGCCGCAGCGATAAACCCTGCGAAAAGCAAAGGGCTAAGCACGATCAACAGTAAGCAGGCGATTATCCGGTCCAGAGCCGGTTTTACGTTGTTTTTGTACATAGTCAGGAACAGTAATTGTACCGTCGACACTGGTTTAAAGGGAATATACAACAACAGAGCAGGTTTATCCCTCTCATATTAGAGTCTCTACTTCACTTCGCGAAGCAAATCTAAAAGTTGTGCATGTCTGGTCTGAAATATATGGTGTTCAAAACTACTTTACTTTGGTTTAGTTTTCTCGGCAGAATTCAACTTTATATTGTCCTGGTTCAGGTTACGTCGCGAAAGTCTGAACCGCTACCGGTATTTATGAGGGTGACCACACCTCTTAGTTTGTAACGAATGTTACTATGAACCCCAAAAATGGGAACCGGGGCTTACATTTTCTTTGCTCTATGGATCCCGAGCTCCTTATTGATTGTCGATCTTATGCGCTTTAGAGAAGAAATAGGTGAATCACTCACGCTGAAATTTGCCGAGTCAGCCAGGCTTCGCCGGGAGCAAAATCTGCCGATAATTTCACTGGGATTGGGTGAACCGGATTTTGATACGCCGCAGGCAATCATAGATGCTGTAGTGGAGCAGTTGCGAGCCGGGAATTCTACCTATTCCAGTCCCTTGGGGTTAGCCCCCCTTCGCAGCCAAATTGCAGATCGTTTATTGGCAGAAAATTCAATTCCGGCAACTTTTAGCAACATATTAGTGGCTGCGGGAGCCAAGCAGGCATTTCAGATAATATTAATGGCAATGTTGCAACCTGAAGATGAGGTTGTTGTGGTGGAGCCTGCGTTTGTAAGTTTCATTCCACAGATTTATCTGGCAGAACCTGCCTGTACTGTTCGTACTCTTGATGTGAGTCCTGACGACTTCACTTTGCCTGTAGATGCGCTTGCAAAATTGGTGAATGAAAAGACACGCGCAATAGTTATTAATTCTCCTAACAATCCCGCCGGGTATGTCTGGTCCGAGAGTCAATTGCGTGAAATATATAAAATAGCAGAAAAGCATAATTGCTACGTTATATCAGATGAAGTATATGAAAAGTTAGTCTACGACGGTGCCTCTCATTTCAGTATTGGTTCATTAGAGGCTGAGGTATCAAGAGTAATTACGATAAATGGTTACAGTAAGTCACATGCGATGACCGGCTGGCGTTTGGGCTATGCCTGCTATCCGAAGGAGCTTAACTCGAAAATACTTAAAATTCAGCAGCACATGAATACCAATACTTGTACCTTCGTGCAAGCGGCCATGGGGAATGTAGGTGCTACTCTCGATTTGTCATATCTGGATGATTACTGCAAAAAATTACAAAAAAGAAGAGATCTCGTTGTAAATGCCGTGTCTAAAAGTGAAATCTTGAACCTCACTGTGCCATCGTCTGGTTTTTTCGCATTTATTGATATCAGGCAGACCGGTATGACTTCAAATGCGTTTTGTAGCGCATTAATGGAATCGACCGGAGTAGCAACAACTCCGGGTATCGCTTTTGGAAAAAACTGGGATGATCATATCCGGCTTTCGTTCGCGACTACAGATTCGCTGCTTAGAGAGGGATTGACATTGTTACGGGAATTTTCTCAAGGCGTTAAAACTCAGGATGGCATAGCATGAATGTTTTGCTCACAAAAAAATTTATGTCCTCTGATATTGAGTACTTAAATGCGGGGTTGGCTGAAGGAATAACACTGCTGGAGCCAGCAGACTATAGTGAAGCTGGTGTATTGGAAAAGATTAGAAGTGCGCAAGTGCTGTTTGGTGGAATGCTATCTGAACCTGTAATCAAGGCTGCTGAGCATATAAAGTTATTTCAAATTCCATGGACGGGTGTAGATAACATCGACTTCGACTTACTTCAAAAATATCGTATCGATTGTGTCTGTAACTCCCACTCGAATGGCTCAGTCGTAGCAGAGCATGCTTTAGCACTTTACTTTTCCGTTGCCAAGAAAATTGCTTATCATGATGCTCAGCTACGAAATGGTAACTGGAACCGTGTTTCATCTGATGGCAACGAGGTGAGTCCTTTCTCAACGACATTGAGTTTCAGGAAAACAGTCTTAATAGGTTATGGCGCTGTTAATAAAAGTATCCATAGATTGTTGACGGGATTTGAGCCTCATGTGTCAGTGGTTAACAGAAGCGGGAAACTGACAGGAGCAACAGCGTCTGTAGATGTCTATGGTTACGAAAATATTTTAACAGCCCTCGAAGGAGCGGATGTCGTGTTTGTTGCAGTGCCACTTACAAAAGAGACCAATAGCCTTTTTGGCGCTGATTGCTTCCGTTCGTTAAATAAAAACACAATTCTGATCAATGTTGCTCGCGGTTCTGTTATCGACGAGGGCGCACTGTACGCGGCACTTTCGAGACAATTAATTTATGGGGCAGGGATTGATACCTGGTACAACTATCCGAAACCTGGCGAAAGTACAAGCACATTTCCTTCAACTGATAATCCGTTTCACGAATTGAGCAATATTGTGATGTCTCCGCACAGAGCCGGGTATGTGGATTCAGGGTTTCCACACCTTGATGATGCGATTAAAAATCTAAACAACTTATATAAAGGTGAGGCTCTAATAAACCGTTTGTCAGTAGAGTACCGGTACTGATTTTATGAATATACTTTTTACGTGCGCCGG
Organism: uncultured Granulosicoccaceae bacterium; assembly: GCA_964388065.1. Lineage (GTDB taxonomy): Bacteria > Pseudomonadota > Gammaproteobacteria > Granulosicoccales > Granulosicoccaceae. The sequence goes on along the minus strand of CAYLZS010000260.1, from coordinate 5,271 downwards.
ACGTAGAAACTACTTGCTTCGTTACTTTCGGGAAGAGTTGCAAGATCGCGGTAAGATCTACGCGGTCGATATGAGCGATACAGCGCCTGCTTTGCAGGAGGCGGATCAATGTTTTACAGTGCCTGCGTTAACGGATGTTAATTACATTCCCGAGCTTGTAGAGATATGTAAAAAAGAAAAGATCAACCTGATTATTTCTCTAAATGATGTTGAGCTTCCTTTGCTGGCAAGGCATAGCGCAGAGTTCAACGCTGTTGGTACGAACCTTTTAATTTCCTCTGTGGAGGTAATTGATACTTGTTTTGATAAACTTAAAACTAAAGATTTTCTGCGTAATAACAATTTCCGGTATCCAGAAACCTTCATTGATTTAAACAGCGCTGAAGACGCCGTACGGAACGCGGATGTGCAGTTTCCACTTTTCGTAAAGCCGCGTTGGGGAAGCGCAAGTATGCAGATTTTTAGTGTGCATAGTATAGAGGAGCTGAAATTAGCGTATGAGCTGGCGGGTATACAACTCCAAAAAAGCTTTTTAAAGGTAGATGCAAGTCTCCTAAGCGAGAGCATTTTAATACAAGAGGGGCTACCCGGAACAGAGTATGGTATCGACATACTAAATGATCTGGAGGGTAACGTTAGATCAGTTTATGTAAAAAGAAAGCTGGGGATGAGGGCCGGGGAGACAGATAAGTCCGAGCTTGTTGATATTCCTCTATTGCAAGAACTGGGGGAGAGAATAGGGAAAGCTGTTGGCCACATCGGTAATTTGGACTGTGATGTATTTTATGATGGTGCGTCAGCAGTCGTGCTTGAGATGAACCCTCGCTTTGGAGGTGGTTATCCTTTTAGCCACACTTTAGGCGCAAATTTTCCACTGGCAATTATCGAGTGGTGCAGCGGTGACGAGTTTGATCTGACTGATTTTACAAGGAATTTTGGCAAAACAGTTTCCAAGTGCGATACACTGGTTGTTGTTAGTTCCTGATGCCATCTTGTTAAACTCTTGCGATTGCAACAAATGGATTATGTAAATCGAATTCCGCTGTGGTCATTTTTATGTGTTGCCTGCATTACGGCTCTTGCATTGATTTGGTTTGGCGCAGACGGCGTGCGCGGCACAGATCAGTATTCCTATGTCGCAGATGTAGAGCGAATTGTAAACGGTCAGCCACCAATCACGAACTTGTTTTTTCCCGGGGAAATAGTGCGAAATAATGCTCTTCCCGACAAAAATTACATTACTCACAATAGTCCAATGCTATACATCGTTGCGGTGTTTGCATCAGTGTTTTCTGCTTATCATGCATGGATATTGGTCAACGTAATATGTCATTTGACAGTGGCGTCTGTGCTCTTTTTACTTGCACGAAAATTTACCAACTACTCTATTGCGACTGGGGTAACTGTCTTTTATTTGATTTCTCCTATCGCGATTTGGCAGACAATAAATCCGTTGTTGGAAATGTATTTCTCTGCGCTTCTTGCACTAATATTACTGTGTTTTTTTAATCGACAGAAACTGTTGATTGGATGTGTCTTGTGGCTTTTACTTGCGTTGGGGGTTGTAAGTCACCCGATATTCGTGATTCCAGCGTTGTTATATGGATTGGTGTGGTTGTATGAACATCGTTATATGGAAAAGGTGATTTTAGTACCGCTACTAATCGGCTACTACACAATTATTTATTTTTTTTTGCAAAACAAAAATCTATGGTTTCCGTCGTCGTTTGCGCCAAATTTAACTACCATTATCGCATCAGTTGTACCAGGAAAATCTAATATGGTCTGGTATTTTTCGGAGCTACTACCGGAGCTAAATACACAACTATTTTACGATAAATTTGTTAGTGCTGTGCGCGAGCACACCATTGTACTTAAATTTGCTCCCTTCTATATGTTTACAAATTTGGCGATTTTGGGGGCGCTTTGTGTAAGCTTGTTTAATTTCAAACGATGGTGGCCTGCTATTCTGCCGTTGGGTCTATTCGGTTCTCAGTATCTGGCTATGATATTCCTGCAGCAGAATCATCCCAGATTTCAGCAGATTATTGCTGTTGTTACATTTTTGACATTGGCAATTGTGGTTTGTCAATGGAAAAAATCATGGTTGTTATCCCGTTTTATCGGAGCACGTACCGTTGTTTGTTTTTTCTGGTTTTTTCTGTTTTTGGCAAATTCTTACATAGTGTACACAGCCAAAAATGAATCTATCGAAGAACGCAATGATTTAAGTGCACTGGTGCAACAGATGGATCGCTTCCTGGTAGGTGATGAAAACAGATTAGTCGCCATTGATGTGCAGCCGCACAGTCCGTTTGCGTCTGCTGTTAGACCAACAGATGTCTTATTTTTAAGAACAAGTATGTTGAGCGAAAAGAAAATGACGAATGTAACTTCTCTATTTGATCCGAATTTTATAATTGCGCCGAGTAATGTTCATGTATGTGGGAAGGCCGCTGTTGAAACCAATATAAAACTGATGAGTAAAAGATTCGGTGATTTGGTCGTTTACAGTGTTGATGAACTGATTTCAAAAAAAACAACTCCCTCGATTTCAATCAGTAGTGTCTGTAGTTCCCAATGAATGTAAAAATTTTATCGCACTATTCCAGTAACAGGTCTCTCGTCGGCTTTGATAAGCCGTTAGTAGTAAGTTACCTGAGGCACAAATGGATATTCAGCGAAGTTGTGGCATAGTTGCGTAAAATTAACAGAGGTTTTGCCGCCGTTATTGTAAGGAATAATCATACGATGTCTGATCACTCAACTCCTCGAACTATGGATGTCGTGCACACAGCTGCTTAAGACACAAGCTGGAGTAACGCTGCTATTTACCTCATGGTTGAACCGTGGTGTGGCGGTGAAAGTGTTCTGTGTGGTAAAGAAAGTCAGCGAGTAATTTCCCTTGCGTACATCCATGTTCCTTACATCTGTACTGCTCGAAAAGTGATCAACAATAAATGTATGATCACCGTGGAATGTTTTCTTTGATTACCAAATACACAAATATAATTCTTTAAACTACTCAAAATGCTGAGTTTATATATCGTAGGCATGTTTCTTTGGTAGTTCCTCTCGCTGCAACGTCCGTCTTGATTTTTTCTTTCTTCTACCACGTTTTTTTCGATTCAACGAAGTTGAGCTTGCTCTAAAACCAAACCAGGTACCAAAAAAGCCTATTGAAAACCATAATGGTGACCACGTAAAAAACGCTGAAGATATGCCAATTGCTATTACTAATGAGAGCATTGCAAGCCTGAACAAACCATACACGCCGTTGTTTGGCAGTATATCTAGTCGGTTGTTTGAATTGCCCCGTGTCATTTCGAAGTACATACTGACTATCAGGAGTAAGAACAGTAAAAATCCAACAATACCGAGATGAGGGAGTATCGACAATGTGCTGTGTACATAGATGCCGTTATGCCCGTCAATTATCTGGTGAATTTGGGTATGTCCGAAAATGGGGCTGTGTATAAAGTGTCTAATGAAATTCTGTCTAAAAATCTCTGATCTCGATGTGATGGATACTAGTCCGTCTTCCTCAACTCCGTATCCTAGTAAACGTGTTTGCGTGTAGTCTATTTGAAAGTAACTTAGCGCACCCAGAACAATACCGGTTGTTATAATTGAGGCTAAGATCAGGCCGCCGATTAAATAGACGGAAGTCCGACTAAAGATAATATTGCTAATTCCGATTGACTGCCCCGCATGCACAAAAAGTGACGTAAAGCTACATGTCAGGTACACGATCGTGACCCCGGCACTTCCCAGCGCACCTTTATTGGAACCGATGAGCTGAGCCAGTAAAGCAGTGAGTACTGCAATGGACGTTACGCACAGTATTAGTACGATAAATTTTGTGATGCGGAACTGACCAGGCTTGATCACTATAAGATAGGCTAGGGATGTTGCCATAATCAATTGCAGAAATAGTAAATCTGCTGGTCGTTGATACGTTATTTCGTCGTCAACGCGGAGTTGATCTGAGCGTGTGGCAGAAAGTCCTTCGATAACAAGCAAATACAAAGATAAAAGCAAATACAAAAGGTATATTATGGTTGCGAAAGTAATTATTCGTGACCATTGTTCGGTACGCTGAAGATTATACAGAGTAAATATCGCATAAGATGTTGCGAGACCAACTAGTAGATAAAACAACAATCCTTGTGTTGTTCCGATCGTCACCTGCCTAATCAGAAACTCATCGGTCTCAAGGTGGTACTTGGCAAACGTGTAGCAAAGAAATGTTACTAATACGAATATACTTTTTTTTAGCTTGAAAAAGCTTGCTATGTCTCCTGCAGATACTATTGCCACTATGAATGACAGCATCGCAGCATAGAGATAAGTCGCGCCAAATGTACCGGATGTGAAGTCAACCTGAAACAGGTTGGCCTGAACAAAGAGAGACAAAAATGCGAGAATGGAAAATGAAGCTGCGAACCTAAGAATTGACATGGTTATCTCTCAACACGGGAATCTGGAATTTTCGTATGTTTTATTGAGCGAATAAGATGTGGAAGGTTATATCAAGCCATCTAGCCTATGCGACCATTTTTATTTTGCTGATACCCTTTGATCATTAATCTACAACCGACCGACGTTCGGGTATTGTAAACAATTTTCATCCGCGTGGATGTTTCTCAATCTGCAGCTCGTAATAGTGCGCTTGACCTCATAATACATAACTCGACTTTACGTTAGCTGGGTACAATTCTCTATCCAATGTGTCCCAACGTCTTGTTACCCTGGGACTAAACTAGCACATTACCGGTGATTCCCGGGGGAACGGTGTCAAGTTTTTCAAACACCTACAGTGTTGGTCGTTTAAGGTATCGTCGTAAGATCCGTCGGTCGAGCGCACATTTACGTGCAATGCAGTGCGCCGGCACCGACGTGGTAATAAACATCTTGCTCACGTTGCCTTCATTTTGCAAAGACATAGCCCATTTGCGCATGCAATTTTAGCTCAGTGAATATACTTGACTGCCCCGGGCATTAGGGAAATTCATTACAATCGATATTTATTGACAGGCTGGACTATCGAGCGTAGCTCATTGATAAATATGTGATCTAATTTTAATATCTGTTCAGGTTTGTGCAATATGATTGCGATACTGGTGGTTATTTTCAAACGGAAAAGTAATCGAGTCTACTAATCTATTAATTTATTGAAAGTAAAGGATTTTTTAAGAAGCAACCCTGCCGGAAACAACAGGTGTTAGGACTAGTGTTAGAATTTTAATGCGAGCTTTTCAAAAGATTAAG
>CAYLZS010000259.1:0-16381 GCA_964388065.1 uncultured Granulosicoccaceae bacterium | reverse complement strand
CCGCGGCCTTTAGAGAGCAGGAATGGCAATATGTAAGGAGTACCTGCAATATCTGTTTTGCCTTCGGCGACGTTCTGAATAGAGTTGGTCAGAGTCTGGCCATCGGCAACCTGAATATTCGCAACATCAGCTGCCGCTGCTACTTCCGCCAGGTGCGCCATGGACAGATGAATAGAGCCGCCCGGTGATGCAGTTTCAGCGGTGAGGTTTTCTGCAGCGTTGGCAGTGCAAGATAATACTGCTGCTACACCCATAGTCATTGCGGACCGGGCTATCAGTGACCGGATTGGTTTTTTATTACTGGTTTTCAAAGTCATTCCTCCCATTGGTATGATGTGTTTAGTTTCTGATAATTTCTGTCGCCAGTCGAGGAATTATCAAACATATCGCGGCTGATCCTGCGTTGGTGACGCAAAGTGGTATCTGTACCGAGTCGGGCACTACTCAAATCAACACGCGGCACTACTGAGCTAAATTCTTACGGATTGAGCAGAGAGTTTGATATCCAGCTGAAAACTGCCCTCATTAACCAGCCAGCGGCGAATAGTGTACTCGCGGGTGCCGCTCTGGTGCATTGGGTCAGCGTCTGCAATGGCCTTTGCTGCATCCAGCGATTCGGCGCGGTAGATTATCATGCCGACACCTTCCATCATATCGCCGCTCAGATCTGACAGTGGCCCCGCCATTACCAAACTGCCTTTTTGCTCCTGCTCTGACTGGTAGGCCAGATGCGCTGGCAGGTTTTCCTGTAGCTTCTCCGGAGCCACCGGGGTACTGATGATCGCGTACATCTCACAGGCGAGGGACCCGCGGTCTTGCGCGGCTTTTTTGTATTCTGACCAGGCGGGCATAGAGGTTCTCCAGAAATATCGATATTATTTGACAATATCCTATGGTATCGGCAAAACTGGTAGCAGTAAATTAACGACCTTCCTGGAATAACTCTCTGATGAATTCTCTGCCTGGTGCAACCGTTGGTGCGTGCGTCGCACAGGTAAATGTTGGAAAAACAGGAACGAGCGCAAATTGCGCAATTGCATCAGTCGCAACATCTGTTGAACGGACAAATAGCAAATGAATGGCCCATCAGAAGCCGAACTCGAGCGATTGCGGGCTGAAGCGCAGGAAAACTATCGCAACCTGCGCAAGCGTAAGCCTGAGCTTGATGAAGATTCTATCGATGTAATTATTCGTGGTGCGCGATCACATTATGCCTGGCTTGATAAGCCGGTACCCAATGCTTTGCTTGAAAAAATTTATGCAATTACTGCAGCCGGTGCTACCAGCATGAATACCTGCCCGGCAAGATTTACTTTTGTAACCAGCAGTGAAGGCAAAGACAGACTTGCCAAAGCACTAAAAGATAAAAACATCGATAAAATGAAGTCCGCACCGGTTACTGCGATTATCTCTTACGATCTTTCTTTCTGGGAAGACCTGCCATATCTGTTTCCACATGAAGATCGTCGTGGGTTCTTCAAAGGTAAAGATGCCTATATCGAAGATACGGCCTTTAGAAACTCGACACTTCAGGGGGCCTACTTTATGATCGCGGCACGTGCGGTCGGGCTGGATGTTGGTGCGATGTCAGGCTTTTCAAATGAAATAGTCGACGAGGAGTTTTTTAAAGACGGCAGCCAAAAATCGAACTTTTTGTGTAACATCGGGTATGCAGATGAAACGGCGTTGTTTCAAAAATTACCCAGATTTTCATTTGACGAAGCCTGTTCGTATTTATAAACGTGTTTACCGGGAGCTACGTGGCTATTAAACCGAAAAACAGTGTTGAGTTAAAAGCTGCGGCACACTGTCCGTCGCATTCGCTCGCCGAGATTTCTATCCGCGATTTAACGTTTAGTATTGATGAGCCGACTGAACGTGGTGGCTCTAACAAGGGTCCAGCCTCCACAGATACAGTGCTCTCGGCTTTTGTCGGCTGCACCAATGTAATTGGACACAAGTGTGCTGAAAAGCTCAAAGCAGACATTGGTCACCTGCAATTTGATGTTAACTACGACTTTGATCGCCGCGGTGTGATGTTAAGCGAGGAAATAGATGTACCGTTCACTAAGATTGAGTTGAACGTAAAGTCCGACGGCAGTGCCACTGCCGATGAATTGCAGTCTGTTGCCGCGGAGGTTCGCAAATACTGCCCGTTAGCAAAATTATTTCGCCAGGCCGGTACAGTAATTCCGTTACAGTAATTCCGTTACAGTAATTGAAGAGAACTGGACCAAAGCCTGATTTTATTCTGGAGGATATCTATGAAATTTAAGTCAACACTTTATGCTCTCGCCACGGCCGGCTTTTTAGCGGCAGCAGCACCGGCGTCAGCAACTGAAACAATCAAAGCCGTGGTTATTGATGGTTACCCTGCAAAAGCGATGTGGGTAAAAGAATTCACCGGATTCTTTATTCCCGAAGTAGATAAACGTCTTGCAGAATCGGGCAACTACAAAATCGACTGGCAGGAAAGTTATGGCGGTTCAATTGTAAAGCCTAAAGGCGTTCTTGAAGGCGTCAAGCTGGGTCTGGGTGATATAGGAATAGTAACCACTATCTTTCATTCATCAAAACTGCCAAGTCAGGCACTGGCAGCGGTAACACCGTTTGTTGCTCCCGATGCACGTGCTGTGGCGAAAGCGGTTGATGAAATCGCCAAAGAATTCCCGACTATGCAAAAGGAATTTGAAAAGCAAAACCAGGTTTATCTGGCAACAGGTGTTGTGCTTGATACCTATCAGATGTTTAGCAGTCAGCCGGTTTCATCACTTAAAGATATTGAGGGTGGAAAAGTTGCCGGTGCCGGTATGAACATGCGCTATCTGGAAGGCATTGAAGGTGCCGCCGGTGTACGTGGTGGTTTGACCGATTTTTATAACATGCTGCAAACCGGCATGGTTGATCATGCGATGCTTTGGCCGGAAGCTGCCAAGACTTTTAAAATTGCAGAAGTAGCACCGCATATGCTCCAGGCTGATCTTGGCGCAGTTAACTCAAAGACGGTAACGGTAAATGCAGACTACTGGAAAAAGCTCCCTGAAGAAGTGCAGGGTGTGTTGCAGGAAGTCGCTGTTGAATATCGTGATCACGTGGCATCGGTTGCAATGGATCGTGCGTCGGCAAGTCGTGATGCCTACGTTGAAGCCGGTGGTACCGTGGTAGATGTTCCTGCTGCAGACCGCGCTGACTGGGCTGCTGCTATGCCTAATATCGCCGTTGAGTGGGCTAAAGGCCTCGATGATAAAGGTGAGCCGGGCTCCGATATGCTCAAAGCCTATATGGGCAAGCTTGCCGAGGCAGGTTTTGAGCCGGTACGTGACTGGGCATCAGAGCTCTGATTTAAGCTGTTCGGGGCAGTTCTTCCGGCTGCCCCCTCCTGCACCTATAGATGATCGCGGCACTCAGAAAAATAGAACAACTCGCCAGTAAGGTCGCGATTGTGGCTAACGCTATTGGTACCCTGGTAGTACTGGGGCTTGTCATGGTAGTTAACTACGATGTCGTGGCCCGCGGGGTTTTCCACAAGCCGTTCCATGGCGCTGTAGAGCTGGTTCAGTTTTCTATGGTGCTCATCGTATTTTTACAGCTGCCAGATGTAGTCAGAGTTAATCGTCTGACCCGCTCTGATGGCTTCCTGTCTGTTGTCGGCACTCGCTGGCCCGTCGTGCGAACAGTACTTAATAAATTTATTAATCTAATTGCCTGCATTTTTATGTTGCTGGTAGCGATTGCTATCTGGCCTGAGTTTGTAGAGATGTGGGAGACGAAAGATTTTTTTGGTGTGCCGGGTGTATTCACAGCACCGTGGTGGCCAATTAAGCTTGTAATTTTTGTCAGTGCTGCGTTGTGCTGTTTGCTGTTTGGCCTGAAGTTGCTATTGCCAGAGATCCAGACTCCAGTCGCGTCATCTGTCGATACCAATATCAATCTACAGAGTGACAGCAAGTGACCCCTATTGAAATCGGGCTGATCTCGGTCACTGCCATCGTGATACTGATATACCTCGGTGTTTATATCCCGATTGCGCTCGGGGTAGTGTCTTTTGTGTCAATCTGGCTGATGCGAGACAACTTCGATCTGGCGATGAATCTGTTAAAGATTGCCGTCGGTGACAGTGTGATGGAATACACCTTTGCTACGGTACCGCTCTTTACCTTCATGGGTATTGTTGTATCAAAAGCCGGATTGGGCAGCGATATTTACGATGTCATGAATGCTGCGTTTCGTAAGATTAAGGGCGGTATTGGTATGGCAACTGTTGGTGCCAATGCGGTTTTTGCAGCGGTTACCGGTTCGTCTATTGCCTCGGCCTCGGTATTTTCAACGGTGGCCGTTCCGCAGATGCTTCGCTATGACTACAACCCGCGCTTTGCGGTCGGAGTTGTCGCAGGATCGTCTGTTCTTGGCATGATTATACCGCCATCGGCAATGCTGATTATCTATTCGTTTGTGGCGGAGCAGTCAGTCGGCGATATGTTCCTGGCTGGCATCGTGCCCGGTCTGTTGTTGGCAGTGGCATACATTGCAGCGATTGCATTTGCAGGTAAGTTTTTCCCTAAATTTGTTGGCGGCAAGCCTGCAGATGATTATGTGCCTATGAGCAAGATGACTGTGGCGTCAAAAACGTTGCCTTTGATTTTGCTTATCACTGTGGTGCTTGGTGGTATATACACCGGCTGGCTGTCACCGGTAGAGGCGGGTGCGGCTGGTGCCACAGTGGGATTATTGATTGCGTTTGTACGACGCCGCATGACACTGAAAATGTTCTGGGAAGCCCTGCTCGAGACCGGCCATATAACAGCCGCGATTCTGTTCCTGATTACCGCTGCATCTATATACAGCCGCATGCTGGGTCTGGCAGCGCTGCCGAACGAACTTGGTGACATTATCGCGTCCAACCAGTTCAGCTTTGCGATGATTATGGTTATCTATGTCTGCCTGATGTTATTTCTGGGCACCTTGCTCGATACCGCATCAATTATTCTTATTGTAGTGCCGTTATTTTTACCAATCATTGAATCATTGGGCTTGAGCCCTGTGTGGTTTGGTATTGTCACTGTGGTAGGAGCCGAGATCGGTTTGCTGACACCGCCTCTGGGTATTAGCTGCTTTGTTATTAAATCAACATTGAACGATGACCGGATAAAACTCAAAGACGTATTTCTGGGTGCATTGCCGTTTGCATTGGTGATGTTGGTAGTATTGATTCTACTGATTCTTTACCCGTCACTTAGCACCGGTATTTTGAATCGCTAACAGGCTTGTACGATGAGAAATGTAACTCAGGATAATATTACTGAAACTTTCCTTGGCTACTTCGGTGATGATACCGATCCGCGTCTGAAGGAAATAATGGCTTCTCTTGCGAAACACCTGCACAGCTTCGCAAAGGAAACCAACCTGACTCACAAAGAGTGGACCAAGGGTCTGGATATTCTTCGCAGTGCGGGTGCCATTACCACACCTGAGCGAGACGAGTTCGTGCTGTTGTCAGATGTTCTTGGATTGTCATCACTGGTAGATATGGTCAACTCACCAGAGAAAGGAACCAACTCAAGTGTGCTGGGCCCGTTCCATATTTCAAATGCACCGGCGATGGAAATGGGGTCTGATCTGCGGGGTAACTATGAGGGTGAGTTGATCCTGGTGACTGGACGCGTTGTAGATGTTAATGACAAACCAATTGCCGGTGCAACGCTCGATATATGGCAAACCGCACCCAACGGTCTGTATTCATCACAGGATCCGGAGCAGGATACCTACAGCTTCCATGCACTCTTTACTACCGGTGAAGATGGCAGCTACTCGTTTACAACCGTACGCCCTGTAAGCTACACCGTGCCAACTGATGGTCCGGTAGGTGAAATACTGAATGCTACCGGCAGACACCCGTGGCGCCCTTCGCATTTGCACTACATTATTAAAGCGGAAGGTTTCAGAACACTGGTAACCGAGGTGTTCCCGGATGACGATCCCTACCTTGATCAGGACACGGTATTCGGGGTTCGATCTGATCTGGTTATGACCTATATTAAACAGCCGGCTGATTCTTTTCCGGAAACCGGTTTTGCATTGTCCGGCAAAGTTAAAGAAGACTACTCGCGAGTAGATTTTGACCTGATGCTTACGGCCGAGACTACTTAAACCATAACGTCATGCTCAGCTAAAGCGGTCTGCAAGGAACTCACCGGTGAGTGTGTAGTGACTCATTAATCGACTGATTGCGAGTTCAGTATTGCGATCCAGGGACGCCTGCATAATATCTTTGTGTTCCCGTGCCACATCACGTGTGGCGTAATCTTCAGAAGTGCCTGCAAGATAGCGGTAGCGAATATTAAGATCGTACAGTTGCGTACAGAAGCGCAGTAATATGGGTGAATCACAGGCACTTAGCAGGGTAGTGTGAAAAGTTTTATGCAGTGATTCCCAGTGCTCTATGTTGTCACGAGTGTCTTCAGCAAGATGATCGTGAGCAAGTTGCAGGTGTTGTTCCCAGTCAGTGTCCCCGAGATCTATGCTGCTCTTTAGTGCGAGGATATCGAGTTGACATCTTAGCGTTAGTATTTCACGAAAATGATCGGCACTCGCGGGTGCTACCTTAAAACCGCGCTGATCAATTCTTTCAACCAGCTGATCGGAAGTCAGCAGGCTCAGGGCTTCACGAATGGGTGATGCTCCAGAGTTGAGTAGTGTCTTCAGGGACTCTATTTTGAGTTTTTCACCGGGGGCGAGTTTTCCCTGAATGATACGTGCGCGGAGATCTTCCACTACTCGCTGAGTAGTTGAGACAGTAGAGACTGCGTCATTTGGCGCATCAGGTTTGGTCGACTGGCTATCTTGCTGTGCCATATAAAATGCTTAGCTATCAGTGACGAATAAAATGTCAGTGCACAACAATATACCGTTATTGTGAATACTGATCTAGCAAAGCCTTTTGGAGATATAAAGCGTAAAACCAGGGGATGCCGCATTTTGCCGAAATCCGGCCGTAAAAAAGGCTGGCGGCATATCGCCGTCAGCCCTCCATATGCTAAAAATTGCTAACAACTATGCCGTTACATAACGCTTGAAGCGATCGATTTAAACTCGTCATCAGACAGGATGTCTCGTTTTTTGATGCCGGCCTGTTTTACAAGATCGAGTATTTTAGCGTTTTGTTCATCACTGGCCTCTCCAAGTCCCAGCTGATTCAGCTTGTATTCGATGGAGGCTTTGCCGCTTTTTTTACCGAGTACAACTTCACCTTCCCGACCGGTAAATGCGGGATGGGTACCAAACATCACTAATGGATCGTGCATTACATATTGAATGCCGATTCCGGACTCACGGGTGAAGTTTCCATCACCCAGTAGTGGTTTGTTGCGGGCAATAGGTACATTGGCACATTTGGAAAGCAGTGCACCAAGTTCCGGCAGTTTGGCAAAGTCGTAACCGGTTTCATAACCGTAAAGTAAATCAAGGCTGATCATCAGTTCTTCCAGTGCTGCATTGCCGGTACGTTCACCAAGGCCGTTACCCGAAGAGTGAACGCAGACAGCACCGGCAGTAACAGCGGCAATCTCAGTCGCGACACCCATGCCGAAGTCATTGTGGGTATGTATTTCAATGGGTAGTCCGGTCATGCCTTTGACCCACTTAACCATATACTTAATCGCTTCAGGTGTTGCACAGCCCATTGTATCGACAATGCCAATAGAGTCTGGCGGTGACTCATTCATGATGCCTTTACATAGATTTTCGAGATCTTCAGGACGCGCACGGGTTGTGTCATACGGAAAATATACCGCGTGCAAACCATTCTCTTTGGCATAGTTAATAACTGGTGCACTGCGTTCAAGCACGTTTTTCCAGGTCCAGCCAAATTGAGTGGTAAGTTTTGGATAGCCAATAGGTACCTCGATAATTACACCGTCTGCACCACAGGCAAGTGCCATGTCAATGTCGGCTTTCAGGGCACGTGCGAAGGTGTAGATTTTCGAGTTGAGTTTGAGCTTTGTTATTTCTTTTATCGCCTGCTCATCCTGCGGCGATACCGCGGGCATGCCAGCCTCGATACGCTCAACGCCTACCTCACTAAGCTTTTGTGCAATGGCTACTTTATCGTCAACAGAAAAAACCACACCGGGTGTTTGCTCACCGTCGCGAAGGGTTGCATCGTGAATGTCTACCTTTTCCGGCAGATCCATAGATTTTCGCACCTCAGGTTCGAAGTTATAGGGACTTACCCAATATTTTCCGTCCTCGAAATGATTTTCGCGCATTGCGGGCTCCTGTTTGAGTCACCAGTTACTGGTTCAGTGTAGATTTTCGCGTGATCTTGTCAGCGCGCCTGTGCGCTAGAATAACAGGTGGTTACAATAATATCGATATTTTGGATGCTAGCAGTCGGGACATTGTTGATGGGTGATTTTTTACTCTGTTTCGTTGGGGAGTGAATCGATTGTCTGGTCTTTGGTTTTGTCCTGGTGTGACCAGCTATCGTCAGATTGAGTCCTCAAACACTGACTTATCCTGTGGCTTAAAAACATCATTTGATCTGAACCTCTACTGCCTGATCAGTACGTGGCCCGAGTTGTCGGTTACGGATATAGTGACCCTTCTTTCTGAAGCTGATGGAGCGCACAGTGCGGCCCAATGTCATATTGATATTTACTGACAACCAGCAGGCGGCAACAATTGGGTGCTATGGCAATCATGAAGTCTATACACCGAATCTTGATGCGCTTGCGGCCAGTGGTATGCGATTCACGCGGTCATTCGGAGTTAATGCGTTTTGTTCTCCAAACCGTGCATCATTAATGACCGGACTGCTACCGTCGCAACATGGCGTGCACTCCTGGATTGATGATCGCAAAAGCGATCAGTGGCCAGCAGGCTGGAATGCACTTGCCGGACTAAAAACACTGCCGCAGGAACTTCAGGCGCTTGGTTACAAAACCGGACTGTTTGGCAAGTATCATTTGGGTGATCCGCAAACACCACCACCGGGCTGGAATAACTTTGTCACGATGGCAGATGGTCACGTTCGAAGCTTTTACGACAATACTGTTTTTGATAACGGTGAAACCTATCCACAGAGTGGCCACTCGGTAGATTTTTTTACCGACAAGGCAATTGACTTTGTAACCCGCGCTAAAAGATCGGCCGAACCGTATTTCGCTTTTGTGCCGCTGCCAGCGCCTTATGGTCATTGGCCATCTACTAACGATGGCAATAGAAACCGTTATGCTGATCTCTACGATGACTGTCCACTGGAATCTGTACCACGAACAGGTTTATCTGCAGCCGCCGTTCGTAAATACGACATGACTAAGTCCACCAGCGGTAAGGGATTGGATTTATCGATGTTGATGTGTGCGCCAAATGATCCTGCAACACTTAAAAATTACTATAGCCAGCTATCACTGATTGATGAATCGGTAGGTAAACTGGTTAAAGCGGATCCTGATGCCCTGATAATTTTCACGTCAGATCATGGCTTGTCGCTCGGTCACCACGGCTTTTGGGGACACGGTGGTGCGACTTATCCGTCCAATCTGCATCTGGCAGCGCACTCTGTGCCGTTGATTGTCCGTCATAACGAACGCATCAGTGCCGGCAGTGTTTCATCAACCCATGTTTCTAACACAGATTTGTTTGCGACAATCCTGCGCTATGCCGGTGGTGAGCCGGACGGTGACTTGCCGAGTCGCTCCTATGCTGCGGAACTTAAAGGCGAGCATTCGGCTGAGTGGGGTGCTAACGAAGTTTTTGCAGAACAGGAAGAAACCCGGGTTATCAGAACACCCGGGTTCGTCTACTTTAAGCGTTTTGCCAGTGCTGATTCACCGCCACTTTATGATGAGTTGTATGATGTTGTGGCTGATCCGGATGAAACAAGGAATATAGTGGGGGAACCGCAATACCAGCCTGTAGCAGAAGAACTGAGCGCACGAATAGAAAAATACTTCGAGCAATATGCTGCACCTAAAGCAGATTTGTGGAATGGCGGATGCCCGGTACAAAACTCGGTAATGATTCCGTATTGGCAAAGCATCTGGGGCCGGGAGTGGAATCCTGTGTATCAGTATTAATCTGTCTCCCTGTGAGGTAGATTGGCAGCATCGAACGGTCAATGGCAAATAAACATGAATAACAGTAGTGCATTGCAGGCACGTCACACCGGTGGTGGTACACCGGAAATGCAGGACTGGTATATAAAGTCTGAAACCGGCCCGCTACAGGATGTATTACTGGGTCCTGCCGAATCTTTCAGGTGGCTTGGTGAAGAAAACGCTGAGTGGAGTTCTCTGGTGCGTGAGTCGCTGCGCAAGGGGCGGCAGTTCGATGCAGATCTTGCCATACGTCAGCATGCTGAGATGGTAGCGGCCTACAACGAAGCAGGCACGCAATGCCATTTTTTACCGGTGGACAATCAAACGCCTTATCAGGTCTACGCCCGTGATTCCTCTTTTATGACACCTTACGGGGCGGTGCTTTGTCAGATGGCTAACCCCAGACGTCGAGGTGAATACGCACCTGCGTTGCGTTTTTATATGGAAAATAATATACCGGTCTATGACATGGTCTCGGCCGGTAATTTTGAAGGTGGTGACTTTAATATTATAAAACCCGGTGTGGCTCTGGTGGGTTATACCGATCAACGCAGCGAGAAAGTTGCGGCAATGCAGGTAGCACAGTGGTTTATAGACGAAGGATGGGAAATTAAATTCGCACCGATAGACCCGTTTTATGTACACATCGATCTGATGGTTTGCATGCTCACAAAAGACTGCGCTGCTGTATGCCTTGAAACCACCGAAGATGATGTTGTGGACTGGTTGCGTCAACAGCAAATAGAAATTATACCGGCAACATTTGCCGAGACCATGGCGCTGGGTTGCAATGTTGTGGCGCTGGGTAACGAGAAAGTACTATCGACAAGTGGTGCGACTGATTTGAATGCAAAGATGCGAGCTATTGGCCTGACTGTTTATGATCCTGATATGAGCATGTATACCTGGGCTGGTGGGGGTGTGCATTGTATGTGCCAGCCATTGCGTCGTGATGCTGATTAGTCTCTGGCTTATCAGCGCTATGTGTCGCGTTCAGATGGTTAGCATGCCAGCTGCAACGCTTAAAATGATGTAGGTCACCATCTTATCTGAGGCACGCGTGGCACCGACATTTAATTTCAAACCCTCCATAAAAAGCGGCCTCGAGCCACAAGATCGGCCGTGGCGTTCGTTCCCGGAGTATAACTTTGTTGGCGGGCACAATGATCCGGACTCTTTGTCTGCAGTAAAACTGGCTGAAGCTTGTAATTCGGTGATACTGCGCGAGGGTGAAGACCTGGCAACTTACTGTTTGCAGAGCGGACCTCAGGGTTATATAAAATTGCGGGAATTTCTTGTTGGCAAACTGCATCGATACGCGGGAATGAATTGCTCGGTTGATGACATTCTGCTGACTTCAGGTTCTTTGCAAGCCATAGATCTTATTAATGAAGCGCTAATTGGTAAAAAGAGTACCGTGATAGTTGAGGAGTCGAACTATGGTGGTGTGCTGTCACGGCTGAATCGTCTTGATTGCAAAATGATTGCGATTCCGGTTGATGAGCAGGGTATGCAAACAGATAAACTTCATGACGCCCTTAAAACCCTCGCTGACCAAAATATTAAGCCCGAATATATTTACACCATCCCGACTGTACACAACCCGACTGGCACCATCATGTCTGAGGCACGACGGGCACATCTGATAGAACTTGCCATAGAGTATGATGTGCCAATATTCGAAGACGAGTGCTATGCTGATCTGGTTTGGGCAGGAGAACGCCCACAGGCGTTGTATGCCATGGATAGCACAGCGCGAGTTGTTCATGTGGGTTCGTTTTCAAAAACTATCGCACCGGCTTTGCGTGTTGGATATGTCGTTGCGAACTGGTCGCTGATGGGGCATTTGCTGTCATTGAAAACTGATGCAGGCTCTGGTGCACTGGAGCAAATGCTGTTAGCAGAATATTGTATAAATCACTTTGATGATCACGTTAAAAACTTAAATGCTAATCTGCATGCCAAATTGCTCGCACTCACCAGTGCACTTGATCGCGAGTTTGGCACCAGTGCGCAATACAGGTTGCCACCAGGCGGGATATTTTTATGGGTGAGTTTGCCGGCAAACGTAGATACCGCAAAGCTCGCACAGGTTGCGGGTAGTCAGGGTATAGCGTTAAATCCTGGTGTTGAGTGGTCACTGCAATCAGACTCCAGCCAACATTTGCGATTATGTTTTGCAAATCCATCCATTGAGACAATTGACGCGGGTATTAGCAAACTGGCGGAAATCTGTTTTCAGGAGTTCGGTGTGCCACAGCACAGTCAGAACAGAGCCAGATAGTACAGACTGATCTATAAGGCTGTTAGTACCAGTTTTATAGAGATTAAAAAAAGTGCAATCTGCACAGTCAGAAAGAAAAGTTTCTCCGACAAATGCTCAACCACTTTTTTTCCGACAACAGTACCGACTGCAGCAACAGGAAGTAGAATGGCCGATATTTTGAATGACTCAACCGTGTACGGGTAGATGCTTGAGTAAGGGATTACTTTAGCCAGATTGACTACTGCGAACACCAGTGTGTTAGTGCCCGCAAAAACCATCTTCGGAAGTTTTTGCGGCAGTGTATATATCTGAAACGGTGGTCCGCCAGCGTGCGCCACGAAACTGGTAAACCCCGACAGCGTGCCCCAGAATACGCCTTTTTTAAAGTCGACAGGAGCGGGTGATGCGCGTCCTTTCTTTTTAGTCCAGTTATACAGGCAGAATGCCATACCCATGATTCCAATTAGCAATGCTACAAGTCTGTCTGACACCAGTGATGCGGTAGCCCAGCCGATGATCACTCCAAGGACCCCACAGGGCATCAGTATTTTGATATTTTCCAGACTGAACTCGCGACGGTAAAGATAGATACCCACCAGATCAGAAAGTATATAGATAGGCAGCAACAGAGCAGCAGCTGCCAGTGGCGATATAAAAATCGATAGCAGTGGCACACTGAGCATGGCAATGGACGCCAGTCCGCCTTTGGAAAGCCCTACCAGAAAAGCAGCCAGGATCAAAAGCCCTGCCAGAAGCGGTTGGTCCAGCAGCATAGTGATAGTGGGCATTGATTACCGGTAAAGATTGATGGCGCAAAGCAGAGCCCAACATTATGCACTATCGAACAGACTTCGGTTGTACGGTCTGACTGTATTTCTTGTTTTGTAAGCAGATCAACTGTGTAGAATCAGCACAATTTACTGCAGAGTATTTGATATGACTGAATGGACACCGAGCCAGCGTTATCCTGACCCGACAGTGGTATCTGTTACACCGGATTTTGATCAATACAAGTTGGCGCTGGCAAAAGTTGAACGAATTGCCACCGGATACAGATGGTGTGAGGGCCCGGTCTGGTTTGGCGATCGGCGGGTTTTAATCTGGAGTGATGTGCCGGGTAACGTGCAGTACCAGTGGGATGAGCAAACGGGTGCTACCAGCATATACAGACAACCCTCCGATAACAGCAATGGCAATACACGTGACCGAGTGGGTCGACTACTTACCTGCGAGCATCTAAACAGAAGGGTGGTGAGAACTGAGTTTGATGGATCGCACACCGTAATAGCAGATTCGTTTGACGGTAAACCGTTAAACTCACCTAATGATATTGTGTGTAAGTCAGATGGCTCTGTCTGGTTTACCGATCCGGTGTTTGGAATTCTCGGTAACTATGAAGGGATAAAAGCTGTGCCTGAGCTTGCATCCAACGTTTATCGTGTTGCTGCAGATGGTGAAATTTCACTGGTGGCTGCAGGTATAAATCAGCCGAATGGGTTAGCGTTCTCTCCAGATGAGAAAATATTGTATATCGTTGAGTCACGTGCAGTGCCGCGAAAGATACTGGCGCTCGATGTTATCGATGGTATCAAATTAAACAATCAAAGGGTTGTCATTGATGCAGGTCCCAAAGGTACGCCTGACGGATTTAGAGTCGACGTTGATGGCAACCTCTGGTGTGGTTGGGGTATGGGTGAAGCGGGGCTGGACGGTGTACATGTATTCAACGCTGAAGGCACACTGATTGGTCGTATTGACTTGCCTGAACGGTGTGCAAATGTTTGCTTTGGTGGTTTGCACAGAAACCGGTTGTTTATGGCGGCCAGTACTTCGGTTTATGCTTTATATGTCAATACTCAGGGAGTTGCTGGTGGTTAATTGGCAGCAGACCACTCACGTTTGCTGGTTGTTTTTTTATCAAACAATGCAGTGAGCTTTATTAAGGTAACTCTTCCAATGCAATCGATCTTACCTGTGAAATTTTTTAGGGTTCCAGGTAAGGTAGTAAGGCGGGGATTGAAAAGCAAAATTCAGACACCACCATATCCCTGGTACTCTGAACCAGGCAATAACCAGTTCAAATCAATCCCACTGGTTATAAAATATTGCGTGGTAACCCACACTTATAATCAACAACTGGCTTACATTTTTATTTGTCATGGCAAATAAAATAGAGTAAAGTAAGTGTGTGGGTGCGAATAACCTAAAATCTTAAGGAGCATAAGATGCAGAAGTGCAATGGGTGGGTAGTGTTCGGTATAGGGATGTCGCTACTGGCAGGCTGCGGTTCAGGAGGAAGTTCCGGTGGTGAAGGTACAGTTTCTGACGCCGAAATCGACACCAGTGAAACCGTGGTAGTGCCTGCTGCTGAGCAAATTGTTGAAACACCTGAGTTACTGGTACCTGGTGTAACACTCACCGGTTCAGTTGCTCCCGGAGAGAGTCAAATATTCAGAGTACCATCCGGTGCAGAGGTTTCAGTTCTTAGCTCAAGTGGAAACGCAGACCTGTTCCTGCTGGATGATATGGTCGTCGATGACGACACTACGGTGCTGTGCGGCTCAGCCTGGCCCGTCATAGAAGACAATTGCAGCGCAACCCTTGAAGACGGAGAAATATTTGCTTTTGTGTTTGGACGCACCGAAGCTGAGTTCAGCATAAACGTCACCAACGATTGCTCGGTTCCGTCTGTCAACGAATGGGTATATCGCAACATGCAGGACTACTACCTGTTTGCCGATAATGTTCCAGTGGTTAATCCTGCAGACTTCGAAAACTCACGTGATCTCTTAAATGAATTGCGTTTTAACGAGCGTGATGTGTTCTCGTCTCTCACTGACGCAGTGGCACAGCAGGAATTTTTTGAGTCGGGAGCGGATGTCGGTTTTGGCGCTAACTTCTTCGGGTCGCGAGTTTCTCTTGTTTACAGCGACTCACCGTTTGGCAGGGCTAACATTAAGCGTGGCGATATCATCCTGAGCATAGACGATGTGTTAGCAGCTGACATTGGTGACGGTGTTTTCTTCGAACTGGTAGGGGACAGAGATAACCCGAACACCAACGTCTGGCGTATTATGGATGGGGTTACCGGTGAAATCAGAGATGTGTCATTGACGCAAAGCGAGTTTACAATCAATTCAGTAGTGCATGAGTCAGTTTATACAAACGATTCAGGTGCAGTGGTGGGTTATCTGGTTTTCACAGACTTTATAGAAACATCAGAAGCCGAGCTCGATGCGGCACTCACCAGGTTCGCGCAGCGCGGAATAACAGAACTAATACTCGATCTTCGATATAACGGCGGTGGTCGGGTCTCGGTGGCCAACAAGCTGGCAAGCCAGATAGGTGGAGTTGGCCTGGATGGCCAGGTACTCTCAAGAATTGAATTCAATTCGAAGTACCCTGAGCGAAATACAGAGGATCTCTTTGAAGCGGCGATACCATCACTCGATATTGATCGCCTTGTTGTGATAACTAGTGATGGCACTGCTTCAGCATCTGAATTGATAATAAACTCCCTGCGTCCGTATATGGAAGTTGTGCTCGTCGGCGAGGCTACCAGAGGAAAGTCTTTTATCTCCCGTGCCAAAACATATTGTGGTCTGGCGTTAAACGCAATGGATTCGCAAAGTATCAATGCAAATGGAGTTAATGTATCAGACGGTATTGCTGCAGATTGCTTTGCTGCAGATGATGTCACCAGACCTTTTGGTGGTACTGGTGCTGACACTGAGGGTACGCTGGCAGCGGCACTGGACTATTCTTTTAATGGGGTCTGTAATGCGGCACCCACGCTCGCAAAACAGCGGAGCATTGCAAGCGCCGAGATACTGAATCTTTTGAATAATGAACGCTCTTTTGCGGGTGCCGACAGCGGTGCTTCTTTTAACAGGTAATTAATGGACCGGCTCTGCTGTGATCAGTTAACTATCGACTCAAGAACCTGTACAACCTGATCACACTTAGCTATATCCATTGCGTCTGCCAGCGGGTTGGCAAATACACCGGTATCATTGTC
>CAYLZS010000258.1:0-2458 GCA_964388065.1 uncultured Granulosicoccaceae bacterium | reverse complement strand
TTGAAAGGTGCATTGCTCGGCTTTGTGATCGGCGCACTGGCGGCGTTTGCAACAGCAATTATGATCGATCGAAGTGGTTTTTTAACTCGCGGGCTACTGCCGATTGGCAACTTTGTAGCCGCACTCCCCATTGTGGGCATTGCGCCAATCCTGGTGAACTGGTTTGGCTTTGACTGGCACTCGAAGGCCGCAGTGGTGGTGGTCATGGTGTTCTTCCCCATTCTGGTGAATACCGTACAGGGATTGCGTGAGTCGGATAGAATGCAGAGAGACCTTATGCACACATACGCCGCAGGCTATGGCCAGACACTGCTGAAGCTACGCTTGCCTGCAGCAATGCCGTTTGTTTTTAACGGGCTTAAGATTGCCACTACCCTCGC
Organism: uncultured Granulosicoccaceae bacterium; assembly: GCA_964388065.1. Taxonomy (GTDB): domain Bacteria; phylum Pseudomonadota; class Gammaproteobacteria; order Granulosicoccales; family Granulosicoccaceae. Next base: position 2,078 of record CAYLZS010000258.1, on the reverse strand, counting down.
ACTCATCGGGGCAATTGTGGCGGAGTATTTTGGCTCTCCTACCCGAGGTATGGGGTTTCGTATTTCGACTGGGGTAGGTAGTCTGGACATAGATCTGGTTTGGGCAGAGATCACAGTCGCAGCAATAGCAGGAACCATTTTTTACGGCCTGGTGGCCTCGCTCGAGAAACGGGTGACTTTTTGGCACCCATCACAGACCGGCCGATAATCAGCTAATGAGAAAATGATTATCAGCCAATAGAGACACAATCGTTCAACCGCTACGGAGAATACAGATGAAATTTACCAAAACACTAAGCGCTTTGGCGCTTTCACTCACAGCAAGTATGGCAGCTGGTATCGCAACCGCTGCTGATGATGTCACGCTGCAATTAAAATGGGTGACACAGGCGCAGTTTGCAGGTTACTACGTCGCACTGGAAAACGACTTTTACAAAGATGAAGACCTGAACGTTACCATCAAACCGGGCGGGCCGGACATCGCACCTACACAAGTACTCGCTGGTGGTGGGGCTGACGTTACCGTTGAATGGATGCCTGCGGCACTGGCAGCACGCGAAAAAGGTTTGGCGATGGTCAACATCGCACAGCCGTTTAAGTCATCAGGCATGATGCTTACCTGTCGCAAGGACTCAGGTGTCGCCTCGACCGACGATCTGGCTGGAAAAACACTTGGCGTGTGGTTCTTCGGAAACGAGTTCCCGTTCCTCAGCTGGATGGGTAAGCTCGGTTTGTCTACCGAAGGTGGCGCGGATGGCGTAGAAGTTTTAAAGCAGGGTTTCAACGTTGACCCGATTCTTAACGGTCAGGCTGCCTGCGTTTCAACTATGACTTACAACGAATACTGGCAAGTGATTGATGCTGGCCTCACCCCCGATGATCTGGTGACGTTCAAGTATGAAGACGAAGGTGTTGCAACCCTTGAAGACGGCTTGTACGTACTGGAAGAAAACCTGGCTGATCCTGAATTTGCTGACAAGATGGTACGCTTTGTTCGCGCCTCAATGCAGGGTTGGAAGTGGGCAGAATCAAACCCTGAAAAAGCTGCGTTGATCGTGCTTGACTATGATGAAACCGGCGCACAAACCGAAGAGCACCAAACCCGTATGATGGGTGAAATCGCCAAACTCACCGCAGGCTCTGATGGTTCGCTTGTACCTGCAGACTATGAGCGCACAGTGACATCACTGCTCAGTGGTGGTTCTGACCCGGTGATTTCTGCCAAGCCCGAAGGCGCCTGGACACATGCCATCACAGATAAGGCCCTGAGCAAATAACTCTGCTGCAAAGCTCACAATCTGCTAACAATGGCAATTTTACTGTGGCTTCGGATTCCTGAAGCCACAGTTGCGCCGTATCATTAAGCGCAAATGATCTGAAGCATAGGCGAATGCAAGTTCAGTTTACTACTTCACTCAAAGTTACCAGCCACAATGGTCAGGATAAAGAATAGGGAGTCAGTTCTCTTACGTAGAGAGGATTCCGGTTAAAAGTACTGCTGAATTCAAAAGCGCAGACCCTTATCATTATTTTGCTGACGTACGAGCAGCATTAGAGTCGAATCAAGGGATATTTTTACCTTCCATGGATTGGAAAGAAGCGGTCTGTGACTATTTCTGGAAGCTTGAAACGGCGATTGGTAATAACACAAAGCTAACCTTACCTGCTTTAGATAAATATCCAGGTGTTGCGTCACTGCATTTTGGCAGTGTGCTTACAGACGCCGTCGCTGCACTTGATGCTGCGGGTTATAAACAGATCTTTATCAATGATCTTTCGGATAGTCACAATGCGATCCTCGTAAAAGGTGAGGATGTCGTACAGGCAGTAACTGCACTGGAGAATCTGCACCTGGATTACAATATAAATTTCCCTGCCTGATATGGTTTGAAGGTTATCTCGCACCTTTATGATTAAGGTACACGATGTGCGACCGCAGTGGAATTAATATACTGAGTCAAGCTTTGACTCCTGCTGTTCCATGTTGTTGTTATTATTTCACTTGTAACTATAGCAACCTGGAGTTACCAATGGACCGCTGGTTTGGATCTTTTCACTATGGTGCGCGCGGTACGATG
>CAYLZS010000257.1:0-32155 GCA_964388065.1 uncultured Granulosicoccaceae bacterium | reverse complement strand
ATCCACAGCAATGTGGTAGGGCATGATCAAAACTGACGCATCACTAATTTTGATTCTGTCACGCACACTTACGCCTGCATTCTCGAGAGAATCAATTTCTTTGAACAAAGCATCCAAAGACAACACAACACCATTACCAATAACGCACTCAACGTTGTCGCGCATGATGCCGGACGGAATTAAATGTAAAACGGTTTTTTCGCCATCGATTACCAGTGTATGGCCTGCATTATGGCCACCCTGATAGCGCACTGCATGCGTGGCAGTTTCCGTCAGCAAATCGACAATCTTGCCTTTGCCTTCATCACCCCACTGCGTGCCAAGAACAACTACGTTGTTCGCCATTCAGAGTTTCTCCACTAACCAGGTGCCATCCTTACTGCGAATGACACGATCACAAAGCGACTGGTTCAAACCAACCAGATCAAAAACCACAACTTCACCTTCAGCGCGAAGTTGCTCAACAGTCTGCATAAGCTCACTACAATTATCGTCCGGACAGAGTATTGCTCTCTGCTGGCCAGAAGACTGTGCTGAGGCTGCCGCAAACTTTTCAGCCACGCGATCATAACCTATCAGTCGCATTAAAAGTTTCAGATCGGTACTGTAACCGGTAGCAGGTCGCGCACGACCAAAGCTCTCACCTATTCCGTCGTATCGACCACCACGGGCAATTTCACTTCCCGAGCCGGGGGTGTAGGCAGCGAATACGACACCGGTGTGATATTGATAGCCACGCACCTCTGCCAAATCAACGTGTAAGTTGATTTCTTCCGATAAAGGCTGCAACGCATTACTAATCTCAAGCAGTTCATCGAGCGCTTCATTCATAGATGGATTGTTCTCGCCAAGCGGGCCAAGTTCAGACACTGCAGTCTCAAGAATTGAGCTGTCGCCGTTCAAACTGCAAAGTCTGGCAAGACTCTGCTGGACTTGTTCAGACAATCCAAGCCCTGCTGCAAAGGCTTCTATGTCTGTAACCGCTTTTTTCTGCAGCAATGAAAATAACTCTGACTGATCATGATCATTGAGTCCCAGAGAAGCGCAAAGACTGCGGAAAATACCGGCATGGCCAAGATCAAGATGCACTTCATCAATACCAGCGCAGAGCAATACCGAAACCATCAATCGAATGACTTCGACATCACTTTGCGGCCCTGCATGGCCGAATATTTCAGCACCAATTTGCAACGGTGCACGGTTCTTCTCGACACCGTCCGTGTGCGCTCTGACAACCGTACCTAAGTAAAAAAGCTTCGAGACATCTGTTGCATGCATCTGATGAGCATCAATGCGTGCAACTTGCGGAGTCATATCTGCACGTACACCCATCATCATGCCGCTCAAAGGGTCAGCCACTTTAAAAGTTTGTCTTTCAAAGTCACGCCCAGTGCCGGACAACAAAGATTCGAGGAACTCTACAACCGGTGGTTCAACCGGCTGGTAGCCCCAGCTAAGATGCATGTCGTAGACAGCACGCCTGAGCGTTTCAAGCGCCAGGGCCTGTTCAGGCAGCATTTCATCCATGCCGTCAGGCAGACGCCAAAGCGCCTGCCCGTTATGCTGTTTCAAGGGAATCTTGCTTCATAGCTTTAGGAAGTATCAGGCACACTGAGTGCCGAATTATTAGTGCACGAAATGCAGTATTATCGCGCCAACAACCATCAAAGCCAAGCCTGTGTAACGAATGGTACTGTCTGGCATTGCACTTAGCTGAATTGCAGCCCGCCGATAGGTCGACGGGCTGATCGCAGGCAACAAGCCTTCAATAACAACTACCAGCGCAATTGCGGTGAGTACCTCGGTCATGCTTACTGACTCTCGGTACCATTGAAGTATTTGAAGAACTGCGAATCAGGCTTTATCAAAAGCACATCGCTTCCACCGGTAAACGTAGTTTTGTAAGCATTAAGGCTACGATACAAACCGTAAAACTCAGGGTCTTTACCGTAGGCCTGTGCATACACCTCAGCCGCTTCTGCATCAGCCTCACCGCGAATCTGCTGTGATTCGTTATAGGCTTCCGCTAACAGGATAGATCGCTGACGATCTGCATCGGCTCTGATACCAGCCGCGGTCTCGCGACCTTTACTGCGAAAGTCCCGGGCGACTTTTTCACGTTCCTGCTCCATGCGGCTGAAGACAGACTGTCGAACTTCATCCGGCAGCTCAACTTTTTTAATTCGAACATCAAGTACCTCAACACCGAGATCCTGACTCGCCTGCTTATCAATGGCAGCGGCAACCTCAGCCATGATGGCAAGTCGCTCACCATAGATTACATCGGTAATGGTTCTTTTACCGATCGCATCTTTGATTCCTTTACTCAGGAACTGAGACATGATCAATTCTGATCGACGTAAGTCACCACCGGTAGCTTTGAAATACTGAGTTGGTTTAGCGATACGCCACTTAATGAAGGAGTCGACGATGACGCGCTTCTTTTCGCTGGTCAGCAAGCCCTCCGGCTCTGCATCGATATTGAGAATACGTGAATCAAATTTATGAATCGCGTTAGCGAACGGCCACTTAAAGTGCAAACCCGGACCGTACTCCTGCTCTTCAATTTCACCGAGGAACAACTTAATAGCCCGCTCTCTCTCATCAACTACAAAATAAGGGGCTACTGTGCTGTTGACAGAAAACAAAAGCAGCAGTACCACAAAAACGATTGCTATCACTTTAAACATTAGTTTGATCCCCGCGTTCTTGTGCGGTTGCTATCATTAGTTCGTGGCGCTTGTGGAACCGGTGCCGGCGCAATATATTCATTCGACGCCGGTGACGTGCGAATAGCAGATCGATCATTCGAACCACTGTTCATTAGTTTATCAAGCGGCAGGTACATCAGGTTGTTACCACTCTCGCCTGTGCCAACCATCACTTTACTGCTTTTGGATAAGACGGCTTCCATAGATTCTATGTACAAACGCTCTTTAGTGATTTCAGGCGCTTTGGCATATTCGGTCAATAATGATTCGAAGCGGGCCGCTTCACCTTTGGCAGCGTTGACGACTTCAGCCTGATACGCACGAGCCTGCTCGGTTAGCACTACCGCTTCACCACGAGCTTGTGGCAGAACACCATTGCGATAAGCCTCAGATTCGTTGATAAATCGCTGCTGATCTTCTCGCGCTTTTACTACGTCATCAAACGCTTCTTTCACCGCTGCCGGGGCCTCGGCGCTTTTAAGGTTAAGCGCTGTCACCTGAATACCACTAACGTAGCTATCGAGCGTTGATTGAATCTTTTCCAGAGTCTGGTCGGCAAGAATTCCACGACCTTCGGTCAACACTGTGTCCATCGTTGTCTGACCAACCGTTTCCCGCAACGCACTCTCTGCAGCGTGTCGCAGAGTTACATCAGGGCCCTCAACATTGAAGAGGTAGTCAGAGGCTTTGCTGAGCGTGTAGTTGACAGCGATGTCTATAACAACAATGTTCTCATCACGGGTCAGGATATCCTGCTGTCGCAAATCAATTGAGCGGGTTTGATCAACGTTGACTCGATGCAGCGCCTGAATTGGCCAGGGCACATGCCAGTGAGGCCCAGGAGTCGTCTCTTTCACGTATCTGCCAAACTGAGTGATCACACCACGTTCTGCCGGCTGGATAATATAGATTCCGCTCAACAGCCACAGCAACAACAGAATTGACCCAATTACCATCAGCCCGAGCGAGCCCAGCTGGCCCGGAAAGTTGAATCCTCCCGAACCACCGCTACCGGAACCAGTGCCACCAGCGCGCTTGCCGCCGAAGATTCCTTCAAGTTTCTTCTGCAGGTTGCGAAAGACCTCGTCGAGATCCGGTGGACCGCTGTCGTTTTTCTTGTTTCCCCAAGGGTCGTTATTATTGCCCCCAGGCTCATTCCAGGCCATGGCCCACTCCAAAAAAAGTATTGATATTCAGCAACTGGTTACACGCATTCGATCAAAGTCAGCAAACTGCCGCCTGAATGCGTTTACTACAGCCAAGCCGTTAAGTTTAGGCGGCGGATTGCTAGGTAGCAAGATGAATGTGGTCAAACGGGATGCATTACAAGTTCACTGTCGATTCCGGTCTGCTTTAGAAACCTTCGCCAATCGTGCTCGGCGATTTCCAGTTGCAGGATAAACTCGCCGCTGGTGCCTATTTGTTCCTGCTTAACTGCGTCGCGATCGTAGAGCATCGCCCGTTCACGCCCCTGCCTGGCGCTCAGCGTCAGCCAGCCAGTGCGCCGCTCCGGTTGTACCCGTTTAGCGATCCTCTTAAGTAAGCCGTCAATGCCCTCGCCGCTTACCGCTGACACGGCAACGACGTCCTCGCCGAGGAATTCATCAAGCAATGTGCGGCGCTCTTCCTGATCCAGCAGATCAATTTTATTCAGCACCAGAATTTGCGGCACATCAGCGCCAATCTCTGTAAGCACCTCCTGCACCTGATCGCGACGTGCCTCACGCAACGGATCCGCGGCATCAATAATATGCAGCAGCACAGTAGCTTCCCGGGTTTCCTGCAGTGTTGATCTGAACGATTCAACCAGCTCGTGAGGCAGATTGCTGACAAAACCCACCGTGTCTGCAATCACTGCATCACCACCACCGCCAAGCTCAAGCTTGCGAATTGTCGGATCAAGGGTTGCGAAAAGCTGATCTGCTGAGTAGACATCAGAGTCCGTCAAGCGGTTAAAAAGCGTTGATTTACCTGCGTTGGTGTATCCGACCACGGATACGGTCGGCAATTCATTTTTCTTGCGATTACGCCTGCCCTGCTCGCGTCTTGAGTCGACCCGGTCCAGGCGTTTTTTAATTTGCTGTATTCTGACGTTGATCAGACGACGATCCGTCTCGAGCTGTTTTTCACCCGGGCCACGCAATCCGATACCCCCTTTTTGTCTTTCAAGGTGAGTCCAGCCTCGCACCAATCGGGTAGACAAGTGATCGAGCTGAGCCAGCTCTACCTGCAACTTGCCCTCGAACGATCGCGCGCGCTGAGCAAAGATATCGAGGATTAAACCGGCACGATCAAGCACACGGCACTTCAGTAGTGACTCGAGGTTTCGTTCCTGACCTGGAGACAAAGAGTGATCGATAATACCCAGATCGGATTTTTCACTTTGTACCAGCTCAGCGACTTCCTCTGCCTTACCGGTACCGAGAAAAAATCTGGGATGTGGATTTCTTATATTTACCGACATGCTGCCAACTACATTGGCTTGTGTCGATTTTACAAGTTCCAGAAATTCACCGGGATAGTTGTCTTCTCCATGCAACTGGATGTTGACAATAATGCAGTCGTTACCGGCTTGTGGCCGGTCAAACAAGGCTTGGCTCGTTTAGCAACCTAGCTTTCAGCAGCTTCTTGATCCTCAGCAGCAGGAGGTGCCATTTTCACCGCTCGCGCAGGTACAATGGTTGAAATTGCATGCTTGTAGACCATCTGACTAACGGTATTTTTCAGAAGCACCACGAATTGGTCGAACGATTCAATTTGACCCTGCAGCTTAATGCCATTGACCAAATAGATTGACACCGGCACACGCTCCTTGCGAAGGGTGTTTAGGAAGGGTTCTTGTAGCGATTGCCCTTTAGCCATGCTGTCACTCCTGGTTTTATTATTTTTCACGTGGGCAAACGGACTGGATCGCTCACCCCCGAGCTGGCCTGCCCTGACTTCACGTGTCGCTGCTCGGCTGGAAAAGCGACACAAACTGGGGGCACCAAAGAATTGTTACCTATCGTTAACATGCTGTCAATTTCAATCCGGTGGTCGCTGGCAATAATTCCCTGTTTCACCCCAACAGTAACAATAGTTAACGCTGGATTTGGATATATGATGACAAGTCCACAATAATTAACTTCCTAATACACCTATTTAGCAGAGATAAACGCTTTAACAATCCCCCTGCATTGTGTCTGTCTTGAATTGTTTGCGACAATCTAGCTCCGCCTTACGCAGAGCCTGGAATGTCTAGCTACCAAACCGTCTACGATCAATCGATTACTGACAAAGAAACTTTTTGGCTTGAAGCCGCTGGCAACATCCACTGGGAAAAATCTCCAACCATCGCGATTGATGAGAGCAAACCACCTTTTTATCACTGGTTTCCAGATGGACGCACAAACGCCTGCTACAACGCTGTCGACTATCACGTAGAGAACGGGCGCGCCGATCAAACCGCAATTATCTATGACAGCCCGGTCACAGATCAGTCAGCAAAGATTAGCTACCGGGAGCTTCAGGGTCGCGTTGCGCGCGTTGCAGGCATGTTGCAGGAGCGCGGTGTCGGCACAGGTGATCGGGTCATTGTCTATATGCCTATGATTCCGGAAGCAGCAATTGCCATGTTGGCGTGCGCTCGCATCGGTGCGGTTCACAGTGTTGTGTTTGGTGGTTTCGCTGCCAATGAACTGGCTGTCAGAATTGACGACTGCCAGCCGAAAGCAATTCTTGCAGCATCATGTGGTCTGGAGCCGGGACGGATAGTGGAATACAAACCACTCATCGATCAGGCAATTGAGTTAGCTAAACACAAGCCAGACCATTGCTACATTTTGCAGCGAGAGCAAGCCAGTGCTTCAATGCTGGATGGCAGAGATCTGGACTGGAAGACAACCGAAGCAAGCTCGAAGGAAGCAGATTGCGTCACGGTTGATTCAAACCATCCGCTGTACATCTTATATACATCGGGCACTACCGGCGCACCAAAAGGTGTAGTTCGTGATACAGGAGGCAGCATTGTTTCACTCAAGTGGACAATGAAAAACATCTATGGCGTTGATCCGGGTGAAGTATATTGGGCTGCATCCGATGTCGGTTGGGTAGTTGGACATTCATATATAGTCTACGCCCCGCTCTTTCACGGCAACACCACCGTACTCTACGAAGGCAAGCCGGTCGGTACCCCTGATCCGGGTGCATTCTGGAGAGTAATTTCAGAACATAACGTCAGCGTTCTTTTTACCGCGCCCACAGCATTCCGTGCGATAAAAAAAGAAGACCCGAAAGGCAAGTTATTAAGCGCTTATGACCTCTCTAATTTCAGGTACCTTTTCCTTGCAGGTGAACGCTGCGACCCGGACACGCTTGAATGGGCTCAACAAAAATTAAAAGTACCGGTCATTGATCATTGGTGGCAAACAGAAACCGGCTGGTCAATTGCCACTAACTGTGCAGGCATTGAAATGCTGCCAATTAAGGCCGGCTCACCAACCAAACCCGCGCCGGGCTATAAAATGAAAGTTCTCGACAGCGACGGTAACGAGTGTAACGCAGGCGACATAGGCGCTTTCACAGTTGAACTGCCGCTGCCCCCAGGTACATTCCCGACCCTGTGGGAAGCACCGGAACGCTATGTGGAATCCTACTTTTCAAATTTTCCGGGACACTATGAAACCGGTGATGCAGGTTACATAGATGAAGACGGCTATGTCTTTGTTATGGCGCGAACAGACGATGTCATAAACGTTGCCGGGCACAGACTTTCAACTGGTGCCATGGAAGAAGTGCTGGCGAGCCATCCGGACGTCGCAGAGTGTGCGGTAATGGGCGCTGCCGATAGTCTCAAAGGACAGGTGCCGGTAGGAATGCTGGTGCTGAACTCAGACTGTGATCGCAGCACGGACGACATCTGCAGTGAAGTGGTGCAAAAGGTACGTAGTGAAATTGGACCGGTCGCCGCATTTAAAAATGCAACTGTAGTCAAGCGTCTGCCAAAGACCCGTTCTGGTAAGATACTTCGCGCTACAATGCGTTCAATCGCAGACGGTACTGAGTGGAAGATGCCGGCAACCATCGATGATCCGGTAATCCTCGACGAAATAACCGAAGCACTCGCTGGAATAGGCTATCCGCAATCAAACTAAAACGCACACCGTGCTGTTTTGTAGCCGTTGTTAAGCTCCATCAAATACTAAATTAACCTGGCAGGTAAATAATCTCTATGCAGTCAATCGATCAGGAGCTACTTGAGCGACGTGAAGCCGCACGCGCAGCCGGTGGACAGCAGCGGGTAGATAAACACCATGCAAAGGGCAAGCTCACCGCACGCGAGCGCGTTGAAGTACTGCTTGACGACGATAGCTTCAAAGAATCAGACATGTTTGTTGAGCATCGATGCAACGACTTTGGCATGCAGGATCAAAAAATACCCGGTGATGGTGTAATCACCGGATGGGGCACAATCAACGGTCGACTGGTTTTTGTTTTCAGTCAGGACTTCACTGTCTTTGGTGGATCATTGTCAGAAGCGCATGCAGAAAAAATCTGCAAGGTCATGGATCAGGCAATGAAAGTCGGTGCTCCGGTAATTGGGCTCAACGACTCCGGCGGTGCCCGTATACAGGAAGGCGTTGCTTCACTGGGTGGCTACGCAGAAGTTTTTCAACGCAACGTACTGGCTTCAGGTGTTGTGCCACAGATATCAATGGTGATGGGCCCTTGCGCCGGAGGTGCTGTCTACTCTCCTGCCATGACCGACTTTATTTTCATGGTACGTGATACCTCTTATATGTTTGTGACAGGTCCCGAGGTGGTTAAAACAGTAACCCACGAAGAAGTAACCCATGAAGAACTCGGTGGTGCAGATACACACTCAAGCGTTTCCGGTGTTTGTGATATTGCGTTTGAGAATGAACTCCATGCACTGCGCAAGGTACGGGAATTTTATGACTTCCTGCCACTGAACAATAAAGAGAAACCGCCGGTACGACCGTGCTACGACCCGACAGACCGTCGCGAGACCTCTTTAAATACGCTGGTACCTGACAACCCGAATCAACCCTACGATATACGCGAACTCATTGTTAAGGTGGTTGATGACAATCATTTTTTTGAAATACAACCGGACTACGCAAAAAATATAATTGTTGGCATGGCTCGCATGGATGGCAAGACCGTCGGTATAGTCGCCAACCAGCCATTGGTTCTGGCAGGTTGTCTCGATATAAAATCTTCAATCAAAGCCGCGCGGTTTGTAAGATTCTGCGATGCTTTTAATATTCCTATCGTAACTTTTGTTGATGTACCTGGTTTTCTGCCGGGCACTGCTCAGGAGTACGGCGGTATTATCAAGCACGGGGCAAAGCTGTTGTTTGCCTATGCCCAGTGTACCGTGCCAAAGATCACGGTGATAACACGCAAAGCTTACGGCGGTGCTTACGATGTTATGGCCTCAAAGCATCTGCGCGGTGATGTCAATCTTGCCTGGCCAAAAGCCGAAATTGCCGTAATGGGCCCTAAGGGTGCCGTAGAAATTATCTTCAGAAAAGATATAGGCGACCCTGAAAAGATCGAACAACGAACTGAGGAATACCGGGAAAAATTTGCCAACCCTTTCATCGCTGCAAGTCGCGGTTACATTGACGATGTCATCAGACCCGACAACACCCGAATGCACATTTGCAGGTCACTGGATATGCTGGCAAATAAAACGCTTGAAAATCCGTGGCGCAAGCACGACAACCTGCCCCTGTAGCCCAATATTGCAACCTGCCGCGAGAATTCCTTAGGATATGTTTTCAAAAATACTAATCGCAAATCGCGGTGAAATAGCCTGCCGAGCAATGCGCTCAGCAAAAAAGATGGGTATTACAACCGTTGCCGTCTACTCAGATGCCGATCGAACTGCACTGCATACTCAAACCGCAGACGAGGCAATACACATCGGGGCTGCCGCGTCTGCAGAAAGTTATCTTTCGATTGATAAAATAATTCAGGCCTGTAAAGACAGTGGCGCAGATGCTGTGTATCCGGGCTACGGTTTTCTTTCTGAAAACTCTGCTTTTGCAGCTGAGCTTGAAGCAAATAACATTGCCTTTATCGGTCCGGGGCAACATGCAATCGAAAGCATGGGTGACAAAATCACCTCAAAGAAAATTGCCATTGATGCAGGCGTCAATACCGTACCCGGCCATACCGATATCATCACAGATGCGTCCCACGCGATCAGTATAGCCGGCAGCATTGGGTATCCTGTGATGTTAAAAGCCAGCGCCGGTGGTGGCGGCAAAGGTATGCGCGTCGCCTACAACGATGATGAATGCAGAGAAGGTTTTGAACGTGCAGGCAATGAAGCCAAATCAAGTTTTGGTGATGACAGAATTTTCATTGAAAAATTCATTGAAAAGCCGCGCCATATCGAAATACAGGTACTTGCCGATAAGCACGGCAACACCATCTATCTTAACGAACGTGAGTGCAGCATTCAGCGACGTCACCAGAAAGTCATTGAGGAAGCACCCTCACCTTTTCTGGATGAAAAAACTCGCGCTGCAATGGGTGAGCAATCCTGTGCGCTGGCAAAGTCAGTCGATTACCACTCAGCCGGTACAGTTGAATTCATTGTCGATGCCGATAGAAACTTCTACTTCCTTGAGATGAATACACGCCTGCAGGTTGAACACCCGGTGACTGAAATGATCACCGGCCTCGATCTGATTGAAGAAATGATCCATATTGCTGCAGGCGATAAGCTTAAAGTCAAGCAGTCAGACATTGGCATCAACGGATGGTCGATGGAAGCACGGGTATATGCTGAAAATCCGTTTCGGGAATTTCTACCTTCTACCGGTCGCGTAACACGTTACGTTGAACCAACCAGGCCAACAACACCAGGCAACGAGCAGCCACCACAAGTACGAATTGACAGCGGTGTGTTTGAAGGTGGAGAAGTCTCTATCTTCTATGACCCGATGATCTCAAAGCTGATCACCTGGGGCGAAGACCGTGATAGCGCGATCGATCGCATGCATACCGCGCTGGATCAATACCAGATTGACGGAGTGACCACTAACATTCCGTTTTTATCAGCATTGTTTAGCGACAGCAGCTTCCGCGCAGGTGATTTTTCCACGCACTTTATCGAGCAACACTATCCAAAGGGCTTCGCACGCGCTGAGCCCACTTCAGAAGAAAAATACCACCAGCATATTGCCGCTGCTTTAACCCGCTTTTTATTACGTCAAAGGTCCGCTGCCATCAGCGGCACCATGAGACCTGCCAAACCGGTTTCTACATTGCCACTGGTAGTCATCGACAACCGTGAGCTATTCGCCTTTGAGGTAACACAGATCAGTGAAACCCGGTTTGAGCTTAAATCCGATAACAAAACCAGCACAGTTGACACCGACTGGAAGCCATCAGGCGCTGTATTCAACGCAACTATCGATGGCAATGAAGTCATACTGCAATGGAAACGTACTGCAACGGGCTATGAAATCAGCAACTCCAGACACGTGACGGAACTACAGGTCATGTCGCCGCGCGCTGCATCCAAATTTCATCTGATGCCTGTTAAAAAACCGGTAGATACATCAAGCTTGTTGTTATCACCCATGCCAGGGCTTTTGATTGACGTATTGGTTAAAGAAGGCGATACAGTTACAGCCGGCGATTCACTGGCTATTGTCGAAGCAATGAAAATGGAAAATGTCTTAAAGGCAGAACGCACCGGCACCATCGCGTCAATCGTTGCAGCAGTTGGCAGCACCCTGGACGTTGATCAAAAAATACTGGAATTCGAAAATACATGATTGGAAAACTCAATCACGTGGCAATTGCCGTTAGTGATCTTGACGCAGCTGCTGCGGTTTATCGCGATACATTGGGAGCCAGCGTAACTGCACCTCAGGATCTGCCGGAACATGGTGTGACGACTGTATTCGTAGAACTGCCAAATACAAAAATTGAACTGTTGCAGGCGCTCGGTGAAAATTCACCCATTGCAAGGTTTGTTGAGAAAAATCCCAGTGGCGGTATTCACCATCTTTGTTATGAAGTAGAAGACATAGATGCCGCAATAGATACGCTCAAATCGCAAGGTGCTACCGTACTGGGCGACGGTACCCCAAAGACTGGCGCTCACGGCAAACCGGTTATCTTCCTTCACCCGAAAGACTTTTGCGGTACATTGGTGGAACTGGAACAGGTATAGACGTTATTCAGGACACTTCTCCTGCAATGATCATGGGAGCCAGAAAAATAATAAGAAAAATATACCAGGGGAAAAAATATAAGCTTTCACCGCCGAGTTTTACGTTAGAATCTCCACCCGCTTTTTGACTTAAGGGCTCTACGCACAATGGCATTTCAGGTTGACGGTAAGTTACACAAGGTTTTCAATACCGAACAGAAATCAGAGAAGTTTCGCGCCCGCGAATTCGTCATCGAAATTGTCGATGGCAACTATGCACAGATGATTAAATTTCAGCTCACACAGGATAAGTGCGAACTGATTGATGAACATCAGGAAGGAGATGAAATAACCGTTCACTTCAACCTGCGTGGCAGAGAATGGAATGAGCGCTTCTTTACCAATCTGGATGCCTGGCGTATTGAGAGTGCCGGTGCGTCACAACCTGCAGCAGCCGGAGCTGCAACAGATGCAGAATATCCTGAATTAACAGCTAAGCGTGAAGACTTCTCAGACGACATTCCGTTCTGACTTTAAACCCGGCAAACTACTCGGACATAAAAAAGGCGTGTAGGCTAAAAAGCATACACGCCGCGAGTATAATAAAAGTTTATCGAATAATTTAGCTGGTACCCAACCGGCCGATTGCTGCATCAATCGCGTCAACAATAGTATCCAGATTTTCTTTTGTACAAATTAGCGCCGGACTCAGGCACAACGTATTGTTGAATTTTTCAAAGCTTCGGTTTGTACGACCAATAATCACACCGTTCGCCATGCAGTCAGCGGCTATTGCAGCAGGAATCGATTCATTAACTGGTGTTTTTGTTTGGCGATCTTCAACCAGTTCGACACCAACAAACAAACCTACACCTCGTACATCACCGACAATCTCGTGCTTTTCTTTTAATCCGTTTAAGCGCTGCATCAGATAGTCACCCATCTTTGCGGCATTCTCGACAAGATTTTCATCTTCAATGATTCTAATGTTTTCAAGCGCTGCAGCGGGACCGGACGCGCAACCACCAAAGGTACTGATGTCGCGAAAATAACTCATCGGATCATCTGCGTTTGATTTGAATCGGTCGAACACTTCTTCGGTGGTAACAGTACATGAGATTGCCGCGTACCCACTAGCCAGCCCTTTCGCCATCGTGACAAAATCGGGCTTGACGCCATAGTGCTGGTAGCCGAACCACTTGCCGGTTCTGCCCAGACCACAGACGACTTCATCGATGTGCAGCAACACATTGTACTTTTTACAGATCTCCTGAATGGTCTCCCAATACCCTGCCGGTGGTGGTATAACTCCGCCACCTGCAGTAATTGGCTCGAGTACTACCGCGCCTACAGTTTCAGCGCCTTCTGCAAGAATTACTTTTTCAAGTTCACGTGCTGCCCTCTCGCCATAATCATCAACATCGCCGTAAGCACTGCGATACTCGAGGCAGTCAGGCATCATCACAAAACCCGGTGCAAACGGTCCATACTGATCTTTGCGCTGAGACTGCCCACAGGAACTCAACGCACCAATAGTGGTACCGTGGTAGTCACGATCGCGGTAAATGATCTTGTGCTTTACGCCATTGTTTTCGATAGCAGCTAACTGACGCACCATCTTGTAGACTTTTTCGTTAGCCTCGGAACCGGAGTTCGAGTAATACACTCGACTCATGCCGGGCATTTTTTCGATCAGCTTCTTAGCGCACATTGCTGCGGGAATATTGCCTGCAGAACCTGCGAAGTAACACATTTGTACCAGCTGATCACGAACCGCATTGGCAATGCGTTCACGACCATAGCCAACGTTCACTGTCCAGACACCACCGGATACGGCATCGATGAATTCTTTGCCATCTGCATTTTTAACATGAATACCGGAGCCACTGATCATCACCGGTGGTTTCGCGGTTTCATAGGGCTTGTGCTGGGTCAGGTGATGCCACACATGCGCCTGATCGTTGTCGACAACTTCTTCGAGATCGATTTGTGGTGTATCAAGGCTCATGGAATTCCCCCGGCTATTTCTGTGTGGTCTTGCTGCTATTGTCTCAGCTTGCCCAATTCAATACGCTCTTAATAGAGACACACTGGTAATTCAGCGTGGTCCAGAACCATGAGTTTTCAAAGCTTTTGAGCCGGGTCACAGATCTGTATGACGGAAGGAAAACAATTCCGGTCGTCAACAACAGGAAAACGCCGGATTAGAAGATCTTTTCCGGATTCATGATGTTCAGCGGATCCAGCGAATTTTTTATCATTCCCATAAAGTCGACTGTGTCGCCGAGCTCCTGTCGCAGTATCGACTTCTTGCCCTGTCCGATTCCGTGCTCGCCCGTGCAGGTACCTCCCATATCAATCGAACGCTGACTTAAGCGTTCAGCAAACTTCCTGGCGGCGTCGATCTCGTCCGGTGACTGCATGTCAACCAGCACTGCGGTGTGGAAATTACCGTCGCCAACATGTCCGACAATCGGTGCAAGCAGATTGCTGCGTTCAATATCTTTGAGAGTTTCCTCAACACAATCTGCAAGGCGAGAGATCGGAACGCACGCATCGGTCACTATTGCATCGCAACCGGGCCGCAAAGCTTTTGCAGCCCAGTATGCATCATGGCGTGCCTGCCAAAGTTTGGTACGTTCTTCGGTATTTGCAGTCCATTTAAAATCAGACCCTCCAAACTCCTGAATAATGTCATTGAACATTTCAGATTGTTCCTGGGTCGATGATTCACTACCGTGAAACTCAACAAATAAAGTGGGTTTTTCTGCAAGGCTTAACTTTGAATAGGCATTGCATGCACGAACCTGCACTGCGTCAAGCATTTCAATTCGTGCGATAGGCAAACCATATTGAATGGTTTGTATTGCTGCACGACAAACCGAATCAATGTCCGGGAAGTTACATACACCGCCGACAATAGATTCAGGTAGTCCGTGCAGCCTCAACGTAAGTTCGGTGATAACACCCAGAGTACCTTCAGCACCGACAATCAGACGGGTAAGATCATAACCTGCAGAAGTTTTCCTGGCACGGCTGGCTGTAGTAATTTCGCGACCGTCTGCCATTACCGCTTTTAAGCTAAGTACATTGTCTTTCATTGTGCCGTAACGCACTGCGTTGGTGCCCGATGCGCGGGTCGAAGCCATACCGCCAATGCTTGCGTCAGCGCCCGGATCTATAGGAAAAAATAATCCCGTATCACGCAAAAACTCGTTCAGGGCAATACGCTTAACACCCGGTTGAACGGTAACCGTCAGATCATCCTGATCGACTTTAATAATTTTATTAAGCTCAGACATATCTATTGAGACGCCACCTGCAGGAGCATTCAACTGTCCCTCCAGCGATGAGCCCGCACCAAATGCTATCACCGGGCAACGGTGCTCAGCACAAACCTGCACCACCCACTGAACATCTTCAGCAGACTGCACGTAGACAACTGCATCTGGTGGCTGGTTTGCGAGGTAAGTAGTGGTGTGCGCGTGCTGTTCTCGAATTGAATCACCGGTGAGGAATTTGTCTCCGAATCGCTGCTTCAGAATATCGATCGCAAGCGAGTTATCGCGTTTTTTTTGCTCTGTCATAACGCTAAGTTTGCCAGTCCTTTACTGGTGGATCGTCAAATTGTTTTTAACAGACGCAACCACTTGATTTATAAGATGTTGTCTTGACCTTCGGTCAAGTTTACCGCGCTTTGGACGCCTACATAACAAAGCCTTTGCTATTCTGCCGGAGACACCATGAAATTTGCTGTAAAAGTACTCGCCAGCATCGCTGCAATCACGGCATTTAATCCGCTGTGGGCGGCAACCTTCACCTACCAAGCAATTACAGATTTTACCGATATTAACGCCGGTGAAGTACCGTTCCATGTGGACGGTGCCAGAAATGCGCTCGCAATTAATGCCGCGGTGGTAAATTTCCGCGACAAATTTGCCCGCGCAACCGTGGAATTTGAGGAAAATAGCGGGCTGTACGACGTTACTATCACCGCACTGGGAGAAATCGATGGCGATGGCGAATATCGTTTTTTGATTAACGGAGAAGTTGTTGGTACGGCAATCAATACACCAACTGATGACGACTTTGGTGAACAACTACACACGTTTGAAAACATCAGCATACCGCAGGGCGCTTTAATTGGCGTTGAGTCAATCACATCATCAAACGGCCTTATTCCAGAGGGTGATGGCTATGCTTTCGCACGTGGTCGATGGCGAGCTCTTACCATAGCGGATGTTGAAGACGACGCGGCCACACCAGACCCGGTGGAAAACGTCGACCTGAGTCTGGAAGTACTGACAGACAACAACACTACAACGACTGGCGAAGAGATAAGTATCGAGATTACAGTCGAAAACCTGTCAGATGATATAGCGACAAACCCGACTATTGATGTGACATTCTCCGAGGGAGTCGGGAATCTGGCAAGCGACACATGCGTTGAATCAGATGCAGATACAATGACCTGCTCACTGATGGAACTAGTCGGTAACGACACAACCAGTTTTACCATCACCGCAAGCGCACTCAACGCAGGGGAGACGCAAATTACTGCCGTTGTCAGTGCTGATCAATCAGACCTTGATGCCAGTAACAACAGCGACAGCATTAACATAGAAATTCAAAGCGTTGTAATACCGAGCGATGACACAGTAGACCTTGAGCTCTCAATTTCTGCAAACAAAGAGCGCATAGAAGTTGGGGACACTGTCGACTACACAGTCACAGTCACAAATTTACATGAAAGTAACACAGCAACTTCTCCAACCGCGGGACTTACTTTTCCGGCATCTATGCAGTTTGAAGCAGGTAACACCTGCACAGGCAATGAATTGTCAGTAATCTGTGAGATAGAGGAACTGCCACCTGGTGCCAGCGCTCTGGTCACTATTTCAGCTACAGCCGTCGGTGTAAACAACAATACTACGATACTTGCAACCGCCAGCTCTGCTCAAGCCGAGAGTATCGTTGCAAACAATGAATCGCAGATAGTCACGGTAGTTAATCCAAAGACACTGGATAACGTGGTAACTCCTGCCGATCAACAAACAGGCAATAGTTCAACGCCTGTAACGACCAGCACAACGGCGACATCGGACACTGCAACTACCAGCAGTGGCGGCGGTGGTGCTTTGCAATTCCCAATCGGATTATTATTAATCGCTGTATCTGTTCTTTACAGCAGACGTCGTTAAAGCTCGTTTTACAATTATGTGAAAAAAGTGCTCATCAGGTAAGTAAGAGCAGAGGCACTGGCAACACCGGCAATTGTAACCGGTGCTACCCGGCTTAATAAGGTTGCTTCAGCACCTGGTTCACCAATAACAGATGCTGCAAAGATCAGCCTTCCGGGTGATGCCAGCGTTACATTGCTGCCGGAAGCATTCTGGCTTGATGCAACTATATCTGTCGGCAAGCCAAGCTCTGTTGCTGCAGTGGTTTGCAGTGCCATAAAAATCGCATTAGATGCAGCGTTGCTGGCGGTTAAAAAACCGCCCAACGCCCCGATTACCGGCACCATAAAAAGATACTGATCCGGTGAGAAACTCGCAATGCTACGGGCGATTTGGCCAGTCATGTCAGCGTCCGTCATCAACTGACCAAAGATAATGAAACTCGCTACCGCAAAGGTAGCAAGTATCCATTGCCGCATGACTGTGGCAAACAACATTCTAAAGTTTGTTCTGGCAGCGGGAAAAATCAGTAATCCGACAATTGCCGATAGCAGCAATAGAAATCCCGCATGATACAAAAGCGCAATTGAGTGAACTGAGGTCACAGGTATTGTTATTTCTTTTAACACTCCTCTTACTCCGGGAACCAGACGCGTTACAAAGAGCATCAACATCAGCACTGCAAATGGCACCAAAGCCAACAGAGGTAGTTTTTGATTCACAGGTATTTCGAGATCTGCGTCGACCAGCTCAGATCTGAGAACTTTATTTGGATGCTTGTTCCTTGTTGCGACAATGGCAAAACATATAACGAATAATCCCGCCAGACACCCTGCCAGTTCGACACCTACAACCAGCGTGCAAAGCCACAACAAGGTCGACAACATAAATGCATACATAACCAGAAACCGGATAGCGCGCAATGAAAAGAGCCCGGCCACACGCAGCGCTGCCAGGCCGAAGAGTGCTGTTACCGGAAAGCTGAAGACCGCAGTCAGCACCCCAAGGCGTACTTCGGGTACACCAGATATTTCTGCACCTAATACTGTGCCTACAGAAAGTGCACCCCAGGGAACTGCACACTGTCCGAGTAACGCCAGGACTGCCGCTTTCAACGGTGCATACCCGAGTGCGATATAAAGCGGTGCGACAACAACGATACCGACGCCAAATCCTGTCGCCGATTCAAAAAATACCGACGCACCGAGTACCAGCGCCAGCAACCTGTGCAAAGGCTCGCTGACAGCCGCGATAATGCTATCCGCTATCTGTTGCAGCGCACCACTCTTTTCAAGCACCCGGTACAAGCTCACACCCCCAAGCAGAACCAGAGAGATGTTCAGAGCATTGTAAGTTCCGGCAGACAAGGACTGGATCGTTGACGGCAGACTCAGCGAATACGTGGTTGACGTCAAGATAATGACAATCGTACAAACGATTCCCACCAGTCCGGCGCGCAGAGCGGACTGACGCAACAGCACAATCGCCGCAACGGAAAACAGCAGCGGTGTTAATGCGACCAGTGTGTTAATCAAACCAGTGTCTTAGACAATCTATTGTCTTCTTCAGCATGTAGCTGGTTTTGTTGAGCTGGATCACGTTCTCGATACACCCATGAATATTGCCGGCCGATATCACTACCGGAATCAAATTTAGGCCTTTTCTCACCAGCACATGCCTCCCGAAACTCTTAGCTCCAGGGCTTTAGTTCAGTAAAAACGCAATTGTTCACTATATTCATAGTGTCCGGTTCAACAATCTGTATCTGCAGGATCAAGCTACCACAGCATTGGTTCGATACAACTTGTAGCAGCACTATAAAAATCACAAATAAAAATAACAAATCAACTACAAGCGCAGTTTCATGCCCAGACATTTTGCTCCACTGAAAGCAGCTATTGCACTTGCCATTGGCAGCGCTCTATTGCTCGGATGTGCGACCACAGCAATCGACTCCGATGCAGTCGATGTGGAGATCGCGGAACCGACAACATCAAGTCAAATCGCAAGTTCTCCTGAACACTCCGTGCAATCCTGGTTTCGGGAAGCACGAGACATAGTGGCACAGACTCTCGGTACAGATTTGTCAGAGATCGAACTGCAGGTGACAGATAGCAAAGGAATTGCGGTACATGCAAAAAAGAGCCTGATCGATGCACTGCAGCACGATCTCGATAACTCGAACTTCACAGAAAATCTTGTTGAAAATATTCTTACCGCGCAAACCGCTTCAGTACTGGCTATTTATGCGCCATCAGTTAAGAAAATTTTACTGCACGACGAAAACCTCGAAAAATTTTTGCAGCATCAAAAGGCTGAGCCAAAGCAGGCATTACAAGCACTGCTATTTCACGAACTGATACATGCATCAGACGATAAAAAATACAATGCGTTCGAACACGACTCGCTGTCTTATCAGGAAGTCTTTGCAAAGTCCGCTGTCGTGGAAGGTCACGCGCAATGGCAAACCCGCAAGATTTGCGAAATACACGGATGCAGCGCGGCATTTCACGGACTCAACCATTACATGTTTAACTCAGGCGCAGCTGAGGATCCGGCACTGCAATACCTGCAAAGTCGGAGCTTTAAGAACCTCGAATTTATCTACAAGGAAGGTGAGCGGTTTGTTGATCAGCTGTTGCAACGCAAAGACAGCAAATCAGCTCTGGCATTGGCATTTAACGAGCCACCAAGAGACTCTATCCAGATAATTGATCCGGATTCATTCCCCAACCGGGAAAGGGAAAGACGCAACGATGCACTGTCTGTCGCAATAGAAAAGTCTGAAAAACCCTGGAGCAAACAAAACACAGGCAGCCTCAAGCGCAATGTACTGGCAGCCGCTGCATTTACTGTTGATCCTTCAGCACGACAACCTGTAGTTAATTTTTATACCTCAAAAATTCTTGCAGCAACAAAGCACGAGTACTACGAGCACGCAAGCGACACACCTATTCCGGTTGCTGTGATTGCGCTACAAACAGATACAGGTGCGACCGCCCGCAAGACAGCGGCACTAATTTTTGACAATACACTAAGCACCTACAACCAGTTAAAAGGCGATCTGGTTGATATAGATCAATGGAAAAAAGAAAACCACAGCGCTGAAATTGAAAATAAATACGTAGGCCTTAAAACAATAGAGATGCAAACGGCAAGTAGCTACATCAAGAATGGATTAGTGCAGGCCGAGTATCCGGTGCAAGTTGTCACTGCCACCAGCGGCCCCTTTCTGGTACATATCGACGGGCGCTACGCACATAGCGAGGAAGATCTGAAACAGTTCGCAGGCAGGCTGCTGCTGTCAATGCAGTATAATAACAGTAACTCTCTGGTGACTCTGCTCGATCATTAGCAGGCCACAAACAGTATTGTTGCCTGCCCTATACAGCAGTACCAAAACAGCAAAATCAGAACACTTTCTCTGCAGGCTTTAAAATACGGCGTTTATCACCTATTCGCTGAGTGAATCGGCAACGATCAAAATACTCCAGCAGCTCAACAACGAGATTTCGCCCAACACCTGAGGTATTGCGAAACTCGGCTACCGTTAAATTTTCCTTTGCTGCAAGTTTTTCTGCAATAACCGCTAAATCTCGCAATGTCTGAGGCAGGAAATACCGATTGTCTGTCACTTTATAGACCTTCCCGTGAGTCACACACTGATAAAGAAATTGGTGCGTCTCCTCAACGCTTCTGTCTATAACAACTGCAAGTTCTGTTATTCGCAGTGGTGTAAGCTCGGCAGTTTCTAATTCCAGTGCTATTTTTTCCCAGACTTTTTTGTCAGACGGTGTCATGGAAATCTGGTGACTGGCGTGCCTGAACACCGAAGCAGTTCTGACAACAGTGCCTTTTTCAATCAGGCGCTGTAGATGGTATTCAAGCACTTCGGTGTCCAGTTGTCTTGAGACTGCACGTTTGACAGTAGCGAGGTCTACTCCCGGTCGATCGGGCTTTTCGTCATGATAGGCCAGCAACGTTTCCAGTAACTGATTTTGCAACATGCCGCTTTGACTCTCACGCAAACACCAACGATTCATTCCGGAACGGATGACGGTCAACTCATCACCTGTAAGCAATTCATCGATCTCGGTCGGTAGTAAATTCAGTTGACTGGCAAACGCCTCGATATCTATTCCATGAATATTGAGATCGAGCAGGTTGTTGAGTAAATCTAACGGTTTATCTGCATTTAAAGCACGCAGCTGCTTTAATCTTTCAGGTTTGCTGCGTCCCCGTGCAGGTGGCATGGTGTCCAGCACACTGCCACCGGCAATAGTCTTGCGTGCAGACTGATCACGAAGTACAAATCGGTCACCGTGAGCAGCTGTGAATTTTCGCTCACAAATTAATCTGGCCAGCGCAAAATTACCCTCACCCACCTCTGTACAATCAAGTAATGCTATGCGGCACGGAATGTCTGCAGTGCCAATATGAAGGTGTGCCGGCGTCCAGTGTTGCAATGCGGGCGGGCGGGATTTTTGCGATGTATCACCCATGGCTTTTTCAAAGCTGGTGGCAGGCGTTAAAACAACATCGACCACACTGGTTTGCGACGTTACAGACTCTTCAACCAGCCATCCGCCACGGTGCATGTCTGCTTTGGTTAATTCACCACTTAAATTTAACGCACATCTTTGACCGGCAATCGCAGCCGGTGCTTCGGCATTTTGGGCATGTAATCCCCTGACTCTGGACGACTTTCCATTGGCAGAATTGTCTGCATGCAAAGTTACAGATTGATTTTTCTCAACCGTGCCACTGGCGACAGTACCAGTCACTACAGTACCACTGCCATCAAGCGTAAAGAACCGATCAATTGACATGCGAAAGCGCCCTCGGGTCGAGCGCATTGACTGAGATTTAATTCGCGTAAGGAGCTCGGCCTTAAGCTGCCTTACTGAGGACCGGTCGTTCACCGATAAAGAAAAAATTTCGGTAGCAGCAATATCAGCTGTTTTCAGGATTGCTCGAGTTAACTCCGCTACCTGGTCTACCCGTTCGGGCTCGACAAGGTCAATCTTGCTTACCACCGGCATCACCAGTTTTACGTCCATTAACTTAAGAATCGCCAGGTGTTCCAATGTCTGTGGCATGGGACCGTCGTCCGCTGCTATGACCAATACTGCGATATCCACCAAGCCGACACCGGCAATCATGTTGCGAACAAATTTTTCATGCCCCGGTACATCAATCAGTGCAACCTGTTGTCCGCCGTCAGATTGCTCATCCTGGTTGATGTGAAAATACGCAAACCCAATATCGATAGTCAGACCACGTTTTTTCTCCTCCGGCAGGCGATCTGTGTCAGTTCCGCTCAGCGCCTTCACCAGCGATGTCTTGCCGTGATCGACATGTCCGGCAGTGGCAATGATCATAGGTTGGTGCTCGCTGCGAAACTCTTAGCGCAATTTTGGGTAGTAATGATTATCATTGTGGTGATCAAACGTAGTATCCCGGTATTTTGGCTAGTTCTGACTCATACCGCAATCACGGAGAACCCAATGGCAAGACTGACCGAAATGGCGGCAACGCAACGAGAAAGCCTGGAATCACTCGATTGTCCGGAATTTCAAAGCGGTGCTTTCGTACCACCAAGGCCGATGAAGCAGTGCCGGGTAGCGCTTATTTCATCAGCGGGCTTAATGAAACGCAAGGACGACAATGTCGCGGGTAATTCTGCGGACTACCGCACTATTGAGCACAGCTGGCCGGACAGAGATCTGTTAATCAATCACGTTTCTGTCAACTTTGACCGCACCGCTTTCGCAGAGGATATCAATGCTGTATTTCCGAGAGAAATACTCAGACAGATGGCAGAAGAAAAACTCATTGATGAGGTGTCCTCGAAGCACTACAGCTTTATGGGTGCGACTGCACCAGAAAAACTACGCCCCCATGTCGATACGCTGGCCTCCGAATTAGTCAACGACGGAATTAACACCGTCTGCCTGCTTCCTGTTTGACCAAACTGTACACGCGCCGTGAGCGCAATTGCACATTGGCTGGAACAGGCAGGTATCAGTACAGTAGTCCTGGGATTAGTTAAATTGCACCTGGAAAAAATGACTCCACCCAGAGCACTATGGGTACCGTTTGAACTTGGACGACCCATCGGTGCACCGGCAAACCCAGAGTTTCAACGTGAGGTATTGGAACAGGCACTGCGCATGGTAGAGACAGCAGAAAATGCGACAATTCAAGACTTCGCAAAAAACGATCCCCGCTCGGTCGCAAACACTGCATGGTCTGCACCGCAGCTTAGTGACCACTCCACAATTACCGATGAGTGCGATGCACTAAAAACTTCTTATCAGCGCCAGTGTGTAGACAAGAGCCGTACATCTGTCGGTGTTGCAAAAGTATCAATTACAGAGCTTGCCTCACTTTTTGATCATGTGTACACACAAAATTCTTTTAAGAAGCTACGAGACGATATCTCCCCCGGAGTAATGTTCAGACTGGCGCTTGACGATCTCAAGGCTTACTACATTGAAGCGGCGCTGGCTGATCAGAGCTCGCCATCCAGCCAGCAATTACACGACTGGTTTTGGCAAGACACACTACTGGGACATCAGATGCGCGAGCTCAGGCGTCGATTCATGAGCTCCGGTGATGTTAAAATGAACGACCTCGGCACAAAGTTCATTGTGCCTCACGCATGGCGTGATTGAGTTGGTCTCATTTTATATTAAAGCAGGAATAGTTGAGGAATAATCAGAACTTTGATGGAGAACTTAGTACACCCTAACCAGCTGCCTTCAGTAGACCACATCATGCAAAGTGACCGCTTTGCCAGCTTGAGTGAAAGCTATGGGCGCGACACCGTATTAACTGAAGTACGGACAGCGCTGGACCAGACTCGCAGCCGCCTGCTGAAGAAAGGTAACAATAATGCCGAAAACAAAGACAGTGAAAACAACACCCCCACACCGGATTCCACCGACGACCCTAAGGCACTGGCTATTGAATACCTGCATGGGGAAGTCAAAGAATCTTTACTGCGACATTTTATTCCATCGATAAGACGGGTAATCAATCTTACCGGCACGATCCTTCATACCAATCTCGGACGAGCGCCCTACCCACCGTCAGCTATAGAGGCAATGATTGAAGTCAGTCGCGGAGCGTGCAATCTTGAGTACAACCTTGAAGACGGCGTTCGCGGCAGAAGAGATGATCATGTCGAGGAATGGATTTGCAAGCTCACCGGAGCCGAAGCTGCAACCACCGTTAATAACAACGCCGCTGCAGTACTCCTGACACTTAACAGTATCGCCTTTAAAAAGAATGTCGTAGTCTCGCGCGGTGAGTTGATAGAGATCGGTGGCTCATTCAGAGTTCCGGCCATTATGAACAAGGCGGGTTGCAAGCTACGCGAAGTCGGAACAACAAATCGAACCCACTTACACGATTACGAAGGTGCTATCGGCAAGAAAACCGCAGCACTAATGAAAGTTCACACCAGCAATTATGAAATAAACGGGTTTACCAAAGACATTGCTGCATCAGAACTTGCAGCACTGGCTCATGCACACAACATAACGCTTATCGACGATCTCGGCAGCGGCACCCTGACGGACTTAACCCGGCTGGGCCTGCCCTATGAGAGGACTGCCCGCGATGCACTTCAGGATGGAGCAGATATAATAACGTTTAGTGGTGACAAACTGCTCGGCGGGCCACAATGTGGAATCATTGCCGGCAAACGGGACCTTATCAGTCTGATAGATAAAAACCCGATGAAACGCGCTATGCGCCTCGACAAAGTAACACTGGCAGCTCTTGAGGCAGTGTTAAAACTCTATGCAAAAACTGATCAGCTGGCGGAATCTATACCTTCACTTGAAATGCTCTCGCGCAGTGCGACCGACATAAAAAATTCCGCACTGGCGTTGCAGACCGTTTTACAAAATTCACTACCTGAACTGACAGTATCCATATCACCCTGCGAGAGCCAGATTGGAAGTGGGGCTTTGCCAACCAGAACACTGGATAGCTACGCGGTTGTGATCGAGGGTAACAACAAGGTACCCGCTGCGGCTCTTTCTGATAGATTCCGAAAATTGCCGGTACCCATTGTCGGCCGAATCTCACAAAATTCACTCTGGCTGGATTGTCGAGCTCTGCGAGACGAGCTGGATGAGATAACCGACCTTATGGCAAATGAGCACAGCTAAATGAAAAACACCCGGTTATTACACCGGGTGCGTTTTAGACATCAGTAGATGTGGTTCCGATAGAACCCACTGCGAATCGGCTGAAAGTAATGCCTAACTTTTCTCAATGCCGGAGTAGGCAGAGCTACCCCAGACTTTCTTTACTCGATTGTCGCGACCACAGGCAGCCCGGTAGTACTTATAACGAAGCGGGTTCTTCAGGTAGTAGTCCTGATGATAATCTTCCGCCGGCCAGAATGACCCGGCAGTTTCTATCGGTGTAACAATCGGGTCTTTCAATACGCCACTGTCGACAAGCTTTGCTTTCGCAGCCGTCGCAGCACTGTGTTGTTCGGGACTGGTCGAATAAATTGCTGTGGTATAGCTGTGTCCACGATCGCAGAACTGGCCGCCACCATCGGTCGGATCGACGCTGTGCCAAAACACATTCAGAAGTTGCTCATAACTCACCTGAGACGGATCATAAGTGATCTGGACAACCTCACGATGACGCCCGCGATGGTGATTTTTGTATGTCGGGTTATCAGTCTTACCACCTGTATAACCAGATACAGTTTTCAATACGCCTGGAACCAGGTCAAAGTCGGTTTCAACACACCAGAAGCAACCACCAGCAAAAATCGCTGTCGCGGCATCAGTCGCTTCATCACTGGAAACCTCCTCCGTATCACCGGAAACGGCTGAGGAAGTTGAGGTAGAGAGAGCAAACGCCAGCGAAAAAAGCGCGACGAATGGCAGTGCAAATAAACTTCTTATTATTTTTTTCAACAGGACTATCTCGTCTTTAACTGACACACTCTGACAAGCGGTATTGCCGCGGGTTCCCCGTCTCCATAGCTGCTACTAAAAAGACGTGACCAACTGCGAGAAATCAGCTGTTTGTTATCAGGAAAAGGGGCAGTACACCACAAAAATGCGATGTTAATCCGCCAGAAAGCTGCATCTAGCGAGCACCGGCAGCAAATCTTGAAATAGTACGGAGCAGAATTCTCAGATCCATCGCGAAAGACAGCATCTTTATGTAGTAAAGATCGTAAGAAAGCTTATTTACTGAATCTTCCTCGCTGGCAGCGTAACCCGTGTTGATCTGCGCCCAGCCAGTAATACCTGGCTTAACCATCAGGCGATGCACGAAAAACTGAATGTTTGATTCAAGTTTGCCGGTAAACTCCGGGCGTTCCGGTCTTGGGCCCACCAGTGACATGTGACCTGCAAGCACATTAATGAGCTGTGGAGCTTCATCAATACGGCTGTTTCGCAGAAATTGTCCAACCCTGGTAACCCGAGCGTCCTGCTCACTGGCATATTGAGCACCATTTTTTTCAGCATCAGTACGCATACTGCGCAGCTTATACATTGTAAACATACGACCGTATTGACCAACCCGCTTTTGCTTGAAAATTACCGGACCAGGACTTTCAAGCTTAATGGCGATCGCCGCAATAACTAAAACAGGCAAAGAAATCACTAAAGCCACAGATGCAACAGTGACATCGAGGGCTCTTTTAATTGTACTTTTATAGAGACTCTCATGATCCGCTTGAGTATCAATCACCCATTGAGCAGTGATATGTTGTGTTGGAACCTTCTCGAACAGGTTTTCTACGAAGCTGGTGAATCGTGACACTGTCAGTGTTCCATCTATAAGACTTAACAATTCATTCTGCGATGGTGCCAGCGGATCATCAGTATCGACAACCATTTGATCAACACCGTTCAGCCTTGCCCATTCTTTAAGATCTATATCCGGTTGCTCACTTAAATCAAGAGAGATGATTTCCATACCACCTGGCTTCTTGGAACTTAGAAAATTGAGCGCGTGGTTGATGTAATCTGTCGATCCCACAATCGCCGCAACGTATGTATTCCGTTCCGCCATTCCGACTAACAACACCCGCAACGAAAACAGACCTGCTGTGCAGCCTATAAGTGTGAAAATTGTTACAAAGCGTCCAGCACGGAGGTAGTGCACAAGGAACAATTCAGCGTTTATGATCGCCAGTGCTAACAGGGATACGAAAAAGCAACGCGCCAGCAATCCGAACGATCTCTTTCTCTGGTCAAGTTCATGCAACCCGGCGACATGTGCAATTAACGCAATCGTCAACGCAACGCCAAACGAAAATGCCATTTGCCCAACGTGACCTTGCTCAGGAACTACAGTGCTCATTGCGTAAGGTGTAAGCGCAAAGGCGATGGTTGCACTGGCGTACGCAATTGCATAGTCAATTACAAACCATGTCCACGGGCGAATACCAGCAAGCGAAATTTTTCTCGCGGATTTGCCTGAAGCCAGCGAGCCTGATGCTGTATTTACCGCGCTTACGGAATCTATTTCCATAGGTTTTTCACTTAAAAAGATACTTGTACAGGATATTAAAAAGTCTAAATAAAGTCAGTGATTCGCCATCGTATAAAACAATAAGTTACACTCTATTGAAAATTGTTGTGAGCGCAATCAGAAATGCATACGTTTGTCAGAGAAAAATGCTCACATCAACACACTAAAACTAGTTGCCTGCCCTTATCAACAGCATCACGCCAGTCTCAGATGTTAAAAACTTACTCAACTTCTTCCGCCACGATCGGATTTCGCTCCTTGCGATCAAAATTGTAAATAAACCGAATACCAAAACGATTCTCATCTTGCCTTTCCAGTTCGTCCTCCTGCTCGTTTAGATATTCGTATTGAAATCGCACGGTTGTCAGCGGACTTAAATGACGGTCAAATGCAATACGGCCAACAAATCTGTCACTGGTCGTACTGCCCAGGATTTCTTCCTGATCGGAAAAAATTGCATCAATAACGAGGTCCGAGCGACGACCTGCTAACTTGTATCCAAGGATAAACCGCTCATCGACAAACAACGCATTTGAATCGATGTTCTCGTTGTTCAAATCATTTACACCAGTGGGTGTAACTGGCTGATCCCCTGTTGGCTCTGTGAACGTCGATACAGCGCTCAGGTTGACATCGGAGTTAGAAACTTCCCGCGTCCAGCTCGCAGTTACTGTTGAGTTACGTAGTCTTTGCTGGAAAGTGAGTATCGGTCCTCCCCCAAAAAAACGTTCGCTGTAACCAACCTTGAGCCGAGTCCGTTCATTCGGTGTCCAGTTAAAGCTCAATTCCAGTAATTCACTGCCATCTTCGTCATCACCATCCTGCAATTCTGTGAAATCATTGAACTCGGCTCCACCGAGTACTTGCCAGAAGACCGACTGACCGATTGTCGCACCGATCGATGCATAGGCAGAAAAACTATCAAACCGAAGTCCGTCACTACGATCCTGCTCGTAATCAGCACCAATCCCCCAAACGAAGCCACCGAGCTTGGGATCTCGACCCAGCGTGAAAGAAAGTGAGTCCAACTGCGCATCAATATCACCGTCGAAGTCGTCATCGAGCGACTGATGACCGTAACCAAAGAATAAATCTGCAAAGCGTCCAAATTTTCGGGAAACAAACGGGTTTACTTTAAGTCGGCCCTGAGTATCGGAATCTTCGGTCAACTCAAAAAAATCTTCTCCGTCAAGTAACTGTCCAAATTCCAGGCTGGCGTCCACAAACACCAGGTTGTCAATCAATGCACCGGAAGTACTAAGGGTTAGCCGAGGATCAACAACGGTGTCCCCTTGCTCAGCAAAGTTATACACCTCAACACCGGCTACAATATCACTGTCGAACCGGTTACCTTTAAACGAAAGTTCTACAGAAGGTTTAATGCTGAGGAGCAGATCTTCATCTTCGGTAAACAACTGAAGGTTATCGGTAGCAATTGCGCCAAACTCTAAAAACTTATAAACCTGCAATTCAGCTGCTCTCACTGGAGCCACTCCCAGTACCGCGAAAAGCAAAGATACTGAAATTATATTTCTGTACATTAAAAAACCTATGTTTGTTTTCGCGACTGCTAAACCCAGCGTCATTATAAAAGCAACAACAAAAGGCAACACTCGCCGCCAGAAATAGACAGGCAAGCTCTTGCACGAGCAGGGACGTCCTACCCGTAGGTTTTAAATCAAGCAGTGGACTTTTTTACTTCACTGAGCCACGCAGCATCATGTGGCTCATTGTAAAATCGGGAAGTAGTTACCCGGTATTTCCGTAACCATAACCATAGCCGTAACCATAACCATAGATATTGTTTTGTGACTTGCGCGTTTTGTTCAAAACGAACCCAACTCGCGAATGATCGTTCACAATTCTCATAGCATCCGAAACCATGCCTTTGGTGGTCGACTCAGCACTAACCACAAATACTATCTGGCCCGCTAAATCGGCAACAATGCTCGCCTCACTGGTTAACAACAACGGGGCCGAATCAAAAATAATTACCCTCTCCGGATGGTCCTGTGAAAGCTCTTTAACCAACGCAAACATGTTTCTACTGGAGAGTAGTTCGGTCGCATGATTGTTCGACAGTCCAGCAGGCAGGAAGCGAAAGTTCTCCAGGTCCGACTGCCAGATCAATTCTTCGGGATCTCGTTCATTGTTTTGCAAAAGCTCAGTCAACCCTGGCTGGTCATCAAAACCAAGGCGTTTACCACAACTGGGGTTGGCAATATCACCGTCAATAAGCAACACTTCACGATCTCTCTCGAGGGCTATACTCAGCGCCAGGTTAATAGCCGAAAATGTTTTACCTTCACCTGAAACACAACTAGTCACCATAACTACGTTGCGATTTGCCGATGTATCGTTATAATTTTCGGCTTGGTTCTGTGCATCAATAGCTGCCAGTACCGGACGCTTAATTGCACGATATTCTTCAGACATTTGGTTACGAGGAGCAGTCAGGGACAGAAGACCCTCAAGCTCCATCGCCTTATAGGGTAGTGCGAACCTCTTGTTCCCCCTTGTATCCTCACCTTCAGCGCGGAAGCCGTTGCCTTTCACCAGTTTTACTGCTGGATTGGCTACCTCTGTTGCAGCGGCCGCAGGAGTAGTT
This sequence comes from uncultured Granulosicoccaceae bacterium, assembly GCA_964388065.1. Lineage (GTDB taxonomy): Bacteria > Pseudomonadota > Gammaproteobacteria > Granulosicoccales > Granulosicoccaceae. Next base: position 1,954 of record CAYLZS010000257.1, on the reverse strand, counting down.
ACCGCCGGCGCTGAACGTCTGGTCGGAGCTTCCGCAGGTGTCATTTTCGCTGCAGCAATCTGAGCAGCGCTCGTTTCCACCTGCTGCGAACCAGTCTGATCCACCTCAGGGTTACTTGCTTCATTAAATCTGGCAATGGCCTTTTCTATTGCACCCATTACTACACCTATTCCTTACTTATATTCTTGGCTTAGTATTCTTCGGTTTTAATATTTTCCGACTTACTTGTCGAGCATCGAAACTTGCTTGGATGATCCGCCGAAGGCATTAATCTTCAAGCTATCGTAAATAGCACTGTTTTTGACCTGCATATACAGCAGTCCTCCGAATACAATCGGGAGTAAAATAGCCAGGATACCGAAGTTCAAATTAGACACAGTGTTGTCAAAACGAGCCGACGCCTTCTTGCACATACTCACTCCGCCCAACACCGGAATGTTGGTGTGATGCTCAAGATCACGGCGATTGTAAAATACCGGATGTAACAGCGACAAGAAGAAACTTATTGCAATACCAACCGCAATACTAGCCACCAATACAAGAACATTTAGCAACAGTTTGTCTGGATCAGTCGCACGTGAAGGTACGAACGGTGGATCGATCAGGCGAATCTTAACGTCGTTAGAATCGCGCTCTATACTGCCTGTTAACCTGGCAGACTCTCGCTTCTCTAACAATGTTTCGTGCTGCTGACGTACAGTGTTGTAGTCACGATCAAGTTGCACCAGCTCAGCTTCCACCAGTGGTATGCTGTCAACCGTGGCTTTTAATCTGTTAACGCGCGACTCGTAGTTAGCATTTCTTGCCTGAAGTTTGGCTACTTCCGCTTCCGCTTCAGCAAGCAGTGTACTTATCTTCTGATAAACCACACTTTTCTGCAGTAAAGAGTTGCGATCACCTATTCCGCTGCCGCTTGTGGCCTTGGTTCGCTCCAGATCTGCAATCGACTGCCGCAGGATCGAAACCTGTGGATGACGGTCGGTATACCGAACCAACAGTTCGTCCAGAGAGTTCTGTAACTCTTCTATACGAGCATCTTCAGGCGTTGTACTGGTTGCTGCACTCAGTACATTTCTCTCAGTCTGCGCAAGTTGCTGGCGAAGAGCGTTACGCTTGTTTCTCGCTTCCTGGAATCCGAGCTCAGAGGTTCGTTTCTGCGCCATCATATTTTCCATGCGCCGATAGTAGCCACCTTCTTCACCGGGCAATGAACCTGCATTTTTGAGTTTAAAATTTGCAAGGCGCTCTTCAGCGGATGTTAGTCGCAGCTCATATTCCTGAATCTGCTTATCCAAAAAAGTAATCGCTGTATTGTTATCTTTTCTCTCTTCATCGAGAGAGCTGTTGACAAAAATATCAACCAGCGTTTCAACCACGTTTAGCGCAACCGTCGGGTCTGTGTGTGAGTACTCTAGTGAGTACAGAGACTTAGTGCCGTTTGTGTCATAAATTTCGATTTCCTGTTGCAGAATTTCGATCAAATTCTCGTAGGCACCCACATCACCAGGCTCAAGCTCGGCATCGAGATTGTTCTTGCCAATCAGCTCTTCCAGATTCGGTCGGCTCAGGAGCGTTTTACTCATCAGTGCCACCTGCTTCTTAACATCAGTCTGTACCGAGATATCTCGGATCAGTGGTCCGAGAATCCGGTTGGTATCGACGTAAAGGCGTGCAGTTGCCGGATATCTGGAGTCTACCTGAGCTACCATCAGCCACCCCAACAGAGCGAGAGTCCAGGCGACTGCCAGGGCTGTCCATCTGTATCTGGTTACACCCCAGACAAACTCGCTTAACTTGTCAAATAACTTATGCATTATCTTTCACTTGCCTTTTTATGTTTGGATTTCCTAATTGCAATTCTTTATATGAGGCCTAGAAACACGTCTCAGGAATATTAATGATGTCGTCAGGTTTCACCGGGCGGTAAGCTTTGAGGTCGCCACCCTTCAACAAA
>CAYLZS010000256.1:0-6157 GCA_964388065.1 uncultured Granulosicoccaceae bacterium | reverse complement strand
ATCAGATTCACAGTAGTTTTTCAGAATCGAAATCGATTAGATATCGTCAGCAGAAGAGCAGAAGAGTAGGGTACTGTTACTTCTGTTAGCCTTTCTCGTAAGGCCGAAACTTGCAACCAAGTTATTAAGTGAGTGCTGAGTACCCACCAATCCTTTGAACCGATCTTCGAAGTGAGCACATAGCTCTAGCCAATGTTTAGGTGAGATTCCAATTCTTGTGAACGCTGGAGGAGTAGCCGTATCAATCGAACCACGTGGTGCACAATCTCGGTGACGGCTGGCCACTGTGCCGATGGCCGGAACTTTCTGTACCCGAAGAAAGAATTAGAAGGACACAAACCGTAAGCCAATTTCAAAACCCCTTCGAGATGTACATTTCAAGCAACATGGGAAGATAAAGGGGTGTCTGTCCCTTTAGTACGATCTGAGGTAGCGGTCGCGGGCAGGCGGGGGCAATCCGGTATGATTTCAGGGCCTGCTTGCTAAACTGTGTCTGTTGTGACCTAATTCTGCGCTGGGAATGGAGTCTATTAATATGGCAGGGGTTACCGCTCCAGATACAAGCGAATTCACGCTGGTGCGCAAAAAAATTATTTTGTTGCTTAACAAGCTCGACGCACACCTGGAGGGAGTGCCCGTTGCCATTCCAAAAGACGAAAACGGCAACGAACAATCCATTATTGTTGAGTGCACTCAAGACAAAGAAAGAAATCTAACCCTGACCAAAGTGTCGGGTACCGAGCGTACCGCATTGCAGTACAGCTCCGATGGTGATTTTCTAAGTCTGTCACGGCTGGAGTCTTATGCCTCCGATTCTAATCCGCGCGCCGGTACACTGAAGAAAATAGTCGAGTTCCATGCGCACATCTGGCCGGAAGCATCACAGGTGTTTTCTGACCAGAATGCCGGCACAAAGAAATATGGTGCCACGTTGGGATTCAGCGCAGACGAGGTAAGCATCATAATTGATCGCAGTGTTCACGCTAAACCCACGTTCACGACCTTCACACTATCTCCGTCAATTGCCGAGCGCTTCGTCAAACATTATGGCGGTTTGTATCTACTTTACCGGCTAAACGTCATAGAGCTATCCGACGACGAAAAAATACCGGTAGTATCCAAATGTGTATTGTCTATACGCAACCCGATTCCAGGAACCAGAAAAGGCAATCGACGGGTTCGTTGTAAACTCCTGGTGCCCTCGTTACCGCTGGCAGATACAGCCGCGCAAAGTTCGCTTTATAAATACGACGGTTTTATCTCTCCACATAAGCAAGACATTCTTAAGTCTGATGATGCAAAACACGAGAGATACAACCACGCTTGTACCTGGCTTTTTCAGCAGCGCCATATCGTTGGCGAAGATAATATCACCGATTCACTAATGATCATTTCACTAGGCATTCCCGGTATGCACCGCGATGCACCGGTCACCGGAAATATGTTGACGCTTAGTCAGGGTGAAAACCGAACCAGAAAACCGTATACCGGTTCGGTATTAATTTATCGTGTCGACGAAACGCGTAGAGTGCCGTTAGAGACACGGGTGATACCGGACGATCAGACATATTTTAGATTGCAATCAAAATCCACAAACAGGGAAGGGTGGCAAGACAGACAAGACGCCGATTTTGATACGCAACTAGTTGGTTTCTTTTTTCCCAATAAGGAAGCGAAAATCCGGGTGGAAAATTCACGGCAGTGGTCGGGTAAAACGTCTTTACAAGAGATTCACAGATCGTCTCTGGATGACAAGGACATTGACGCTGAGTTACGTTTGCTTTCTTCCAGTCAATGAGTGGCTACCATACCGTTAACAGCACTGTCAAATATCTCAAAATCGGTTTCTTGCACAAAGACAAAAATTTACAGTTTTGCCGGTGTAGAACAAACGTGAGAGCCTTTCAACTCACTGGTAGCACAGTCGTTGTGTTGTCACAGTCAACTATTCGCAGATAACGCGCAAGGTGGCGCACCGATGAGGAGAAAGACCATGAGAGGCGTTCTAGCTTTGATTTTGACAATGTCCGGTATTTATCTTGGTAACTACGAGATAAACATGGGCTTTAGCGGCTATATCAATAAAACGAAATCGGCAGTCGAAGTAGATGCGTCGACTATGCTCGATTCGTTCACCACCAATAGACAAGGCAATACACGCGAGCCTCTGCATACCCATTTCGAGGAGCATGACGCAAGCTCAGCCGCTACCTCAAGCAGGCAGGCTACGTTGCCCGGTCGTTTCACAGTTAACAATCTCGTTGGAGCCTGTGCCTACGATTGTAGTGATTAATAATCAGACAAATAACTTATGCAGAATAATCTGGTCGATACGCGTAATTAGCGTTTCAGGAGTGATTAACATGCTTAAATCAATCTGTATCGTCATTGCAGCCTTTATGAGCCTGGGGTGTGCTTCAATACCGGAATTCAACAGGGATCACAGTGCTCTGTGGGAAGTGCCCGACAGTATTTTAAGTCGACCCGGATCGATCGCCGATCAGCGCTTACCGAAAGGCAGAGCGCAGTACAAAAGAGTATTCCCTCCGGAAGTCGTCCATTTAGACATTAGTGTTCGCAATGGAACCGTCGTAAGCGCGCATATAGAAAACGCTTCGGCCAACACCATAGGGTTAACGTATAAAATGCCATGGCGCCACAACGGGGTAAGGTTCGGTGTTATTGAGTCAGCGCTGTTTCCGGGTAACGCATGGCTGTTTCAATTTCCCACGTCCGATGGGCGCTTCAATATCACTGCGATAATTTTTTAGTCCCGCTATGGGCCTTTACTAGGAATCACATCACAATTGTGACTCCCAGTAAAAATATACGCAAAATCGGTCTCTAAGTATTTGATTCTATTAAACAGCTGCCCACGCGGGAGTAAAGTTGCTCATACTCCACAGGAGTAAAGTTAGTCACATTGGTGAGCGATTGGAGTGACTGTCCGCACTTTTGGTTGTCCGCCGTCTCAGGGCGAATAAAAATACGATCAAACCTTCGAGGCCAATTGGACCACCACCTGATTCATCTGTTGCTTGAGTACTGGTCACAGCATTAATACCATCTGAACTTTGACCAACATCGTTGTTTTGATTGACAACGGAACTACTACCGTCAGAATTCGTATCGGTATTGTCCGCGTCCAATTCATCATCCGGATTCAAAGCTGTTTCATTACTTTCAGAGTCGCTTTCCTGTGACCCGGTACCAGCTATGCCTTCATCGTCACAGTTGTCACAGGACTCAGTGTTCTGTTCTTCACCCAACCCGGATTCCTCTGTATTGGTTCTAACAAAAATGCCATTATCATCCACTGAATAAATTCTCGGTAGCCAACTTCTGGTTGTGCCTTGCCAGACCAGCAATTCGTTTTCCCCGTAACGCATTTGGCCACTGCTGGCTGCTACCGGTACACCTCCATTGTCAGCAAAATCCAGTGTAATACGGTCAACTCGACTCCATCTACCATCACTAAAATTGTGTGTTTCCAGAACAGGTATATGGGAGGTACATACTTCTCCGCTTTGTTCGCAATCACGTCCTGCATCATCAATGGCAAGGTTTCGGAAAACTGCGCTCAATGCTCCTTTTGAGGATAAAGCACGGTCTGAAAAAATACTAAATGAAGCTACCTGCTGTCCGTTTAAAGCTCCAACACCACTAAATTCATTTGTCTCGAATATGGACCATGACCCGTCAATGTTTTTATTCAAAGTATATCGATCCAGCACTATGATGTTTTCATTAATTTCAAAAAAGGCGCTGTTAGCCGCATCTAATGGCAGATCTATGCGAGCACCTTGTGACCACATATCACCTTGCTTGTCAAAAATCCTTATTTGTGGAAGGCCTCCATCAACCAGAAATACACCGATGCTCGCATCAGTAATTGTGAGCCGACGGATGTTGCCCTGGCCCGCAAGATTCCCGAAGTTTATCGACTCAGCCTCTTCCCAAAAACCATTTTCTAATTTTTCAAAAACATGAAGAGTGGTACTTCTATCGTTGCTATTGGCGATTTGAAAATTTGACCAGTATGCAAGCGTGTTACCTTCAATTACCGGGTCTTCGAAATCCAAAGAGGCGTTACTATCTGCTCCTAATATGGCTTGTTTTTCAAACCAGTTTATTCCATCGTCGCTCTCAAAAATTGCCAGATAATTAAGAGCGTCATTCTGTTGTCCGTTGCTGGTACTTGCGATAATTGTGTTCCCGGATGCATCCACCCCTCTTCCAAGCGGCAACACATGAGGAAAATCATCGTGGGCGGCACGATTAGATGAATTTAATTCCGCCTCTACTTTCCATTCTCCCATCTGCCGCGACACCGCAAAGAGAGAACCTGAACCATTGCAGCCGGAAGGTGTGTCACTGCTGAAGAATACTATTAAATCATTTTTAAAACTTATCGGCTGAGCGCCATGAGCAGTGCCCACATTGCAGCCACAAGTGCCATTCCACCCGAAACCGTCGCCCAGTGGTTCTGTATCAACACAGGCCGCAAGATCAGGCTCTGGAATCGGTACGAATGTAGATGCAACTTGAGCCCATGAAGGGCTCGCAACCAGTAAAGTGATGTTTACAAAAAATACTGAAATGGCCATCCCTACGAATCGCATGTTTGCAACTTCACCTTTGATAAGCTATTATGTCATGACATAGTAATGTCGTTTCAGCAGTCTGTCAACGCTGTATTGTGCTTTTTTTTGCAGTTCAGCCCTGAAGTATAGATACTCGAAGCCATTTGCTCTCGCTACCACATCCACATGAATAGTTGGGGCAGGGGTCTTTCATTGCCACATGACGTAAGAGGGGTATGGTCAGTTTTACAATGTTTAAATCCCAATAGCCTGGTGACAGTGGATGATAGCGATCTTGTACGTTGAAAAACTGACCTGCCCCCCTACTTGTTTGATCCCTACTTGTTTCCTGTCAAGTCCCCGTACGAAAATCATCTAATGGAGATAACAGCTATGTCCGCACCGAGAGTTTTGCTGGTCGACCTGAATAACTTTGCCAGGTACCCGTCAGTAGCAATTGGCTACTTATCTGCGATTTTGAAAAAGGGGGGGTACGCAGTTGAGGTTTTTGCGCCGTTATCGACAGGTCTGACTGGTGTTGCCCGGGAGCCCAAAACGCCCTGGTGGGGGCGTGCGGATCTTGAATTTCGTTTCCGCACAGGGATTGCGCGCAATCCCATTGTTCGTCAAATAAGAAAGTCGTACGCCACTCGGGCTCGCTCTAAGCTGGCTCGGTCGAAAAATGAAGTTGTGGCTGAGGTGGCCCGGCAGCTCGACTCCGGGATCGATGTAGTTTTGGTGTCGACCTATTTAATGTATCACCCGCATTGCGTAGAGATAGGCCGACTCTGTAAAGAGCGAGGCATTCCGCTTGTTGTTGGCGGCCCCTACTTTCATGCGCAGGAAGTAGCGACCGAATGGTTGACGTTGCCGGGCTTGTCGGCCTTGATCGGGGCTGAGGTTGAGCCGCATCTTTGCGAGATCGTGCGCCGGGTGCTGGCCGGTGAGTCTGCAGGTTCACTTCCAGGGGTTTGGTCTAATGAACCGCTGCCTCAAGCTGCTCCAGGTTCTCTTTCGGGGGTGTACGTTCAGCACGATGAACCACGGCTTCAGGCTGAACCGCTCAAGGATTTAGATTCAATTCCCTTTCCCGACTACGTTGAATTCCCCTGGTCCCTTTATCCAAATGTCATCGTTCCGATCATAACCGGCAGAGGGTGCGGATGGGGAGTGTGTTCGTTTTGTTCCGACGTTACGAGTACTGTGGGCCGAACCTATCGGTCACGGTCGCCGGAAAACGTTCTGTCTGAGCTAGCGCACCAGCACAAAAAGCACGGTGCTGCGCTCTTTGTATTTGTTGACCTGAAACTCAATTCGAATGTGCCGCTCTGGCGAGAGCTGATAAGCAAGATTCAAAATGTGGCGCCCGGATCGAAATGGATTGCTGCAGTCCACGTTGGTGCGAGGGGGGATGACGGGCTGTCGCTGGAAGACCTTAAACGCGCGCGTGCAGCGGGGATGGTGCGCGTCACGACTGGGCTCGAGGTAGGAAGCCAGGCTGTTCTCGATAAGATGGCAAAGGGGACCGACCTTGAAATCACGAGTCAGTTTCTTCGCGATGCGAAGGAGGCTGA
>CAYLZS010000255.1:0-3985 GCA_964388065.1 uncultured Granulosicoccaceae bacterium | reverse complement strand
TTGATTTGCAAGGGCTCCTATCTCTTTGTTTGTGTCGAGATGCGATCTGCAAAGGGGATGTGGAATTGAAACATCCCAAGCCAGATTCAGACCTCTCTTGAACGGGATGATTGTCATACCGTCAGGTCTGACCCCAAATTTGTTTTCAATGACTGTTGGCTCCATTCTTGTTTGAAAGCCTGCTGAAGCTACCGTGGCCGATACGCAACGGTTGACCATTGTATGCCGCAAGATTTTGGCATTGTTACGACTGCACGCAAAACAATGGACACCATGCTCATCAACCACAGCGCCACACCTGCAATTATGAGGCAGGAAAAATTTCGTTCCGATTCTCAGCGACACAGCATTTCGAAACTCTTCATCGTTCAGAAATAGACCCACATGTCGATTCGGTGTTGCTTTAAGCCAGTCTCCTGAATTGTGGTCAGCACATGATGTGAGTCTAGATTTACTCCACTGGTTTGCATTAATCAAACGTTGGCCCTGTAAGGCTTTGGTGATTTCATAATCCAAGGCTCTTTGACCAATTGGCAGACTTGGGTTGCCCGTTAGGCTGTGCCACATGTCCTTATATTCAGTGAGGACCGGGGTTGTCCGCAACTCAGGACGCAAAAGTTGTGTTGCTTGGAAAGATGCCAAGAAAGCAGAAAGTGCAAGAGAATTTGGCTGTCTTATTCCGAGTCCACCAAATTTGATTGGCATCGAGGCTTGATGATAGGCTTCTTCAGACATCTTTGTGTTGAAGAGTGACTCCATCGTGTTCTTCAATAGGGCATCGATTTCTATCAGGTGTGCGTGATTGAAGCACGAAGCTGAACGAAGGATGGAGACTAGCTTTGGTGCTCCAAATGACGTTTGAAGAATTTTATAAGCGTAATGTTTGGGTAAAATCTGCAGCTTTTCAATGCACAGCGCCATTCCATCTTTGACTGACTTTAAAGAACTGTCTTGAGCCTCTTGTGTTATTGGCGATCCCAGCAGCGTAAAGTTACGTTTGTCAATTTGTTTCATTTCTGCAAAGTCGTTTATGTTGTTAGCGTTGAGGATTTCACACTTCTGCTTGTTTAATGTTAAACCAATTCTAGCGCTCTTCTCCATGATCATTGTCAAGTCGGATCGCACAACATCAGCTTCTCCACCAATAGTTCCATCATCCATGTACCAGCAGTTTAGTTCGCTGGACAAGTCCGAGACTATTGGCTGAATAGTGGCGCAGAACAAAAGAGGGCCCAACGGGTCTCCTTGTTGAATGCCTTCCTCTGAAAGAACTACATCCTCGTTGTAAGAGAGGTAGGAGCTTCTGCCATATGCTGCGTAGGTGTATTCGTAGGCTTCAGGAATTTCTTTCAGAACAGTTTCTAGTATAGCCTGGCGATGGAGCGAGTTAAAAGCGTTCTTGTAGTCTATTTTCAGGATCGATTTGGATGGATGATCATTATAGAATTGGCGGGTTAAATGGGTTGCAACCTCGCAGCCACTACGAATACCGATGCCGAACTGATTGAGCAGTTTATCCTTAAGTTGTTTGGATGCAGCCTTGACGACCAGTTTAGAAGCAAGCCTTCTAATTGTACTGCTTACTGCGATAGGCCGTATGCCACCATCTTTCTTACCCAGCGCCAGCAATCGAGCAGAGAAAAAAATTGGTCGGATTTCAATTGGAACTCCTCCACTGATAACAAAATTGATGAATTGGGTCAAAATTTCGACATTTTTCGATTTATCCACACACTCATCTGGTGAAAGAAAGAGCTCCTTTAAATGCTGGGGCGTCATAGCGTCAATGCCACCAGATGAGCCCTGGGGAAAAGATTTGATTGCATCAACAATAGCGTCCGTAGAAAATGCATAGCTTGCATGTTCCATTGTGCATTTATCGATCGATTGGTGACTAGCACGAGGATGCTTATCTCTGAGAAGTCTGAGAGTCTCGTCATTGTCCGGCGCCAAACCATGTTCATCAGATAGAAGGCGAACAGCGCTTGATATTTGGCGATCTTCTACCTTGTTACATACCATCTTGATAAGGTTTTCTTCTGTGACTTTTCTTCGAACACGCGCTTTATTCTGTGCAGCTATCTGCGGCGTATCTGTCAGAGGGACCAAATTTTCAAATTGTGTTATTTTATCTTCCAACAGTTTTTGTTTCAAATGGTTTTTCTTACCACCACGTTTTTCTGTTTGGAGGAAAACAAAAGGAAATATAAATAATTTCAGCCATAGATTTTTATTATTCACACCATATACCAAAGATTAAGAGGTAATGATAATTTTTTGATGATGGGTTGGAGGGTTAGGCAAAAAAAGCGGGCTCAGCGGATCTCCTTATTGCACGCCTTATTCTGATGGAATTATTTTGCCGTTGAACATAAGATAGGACTGTTCCAGATAAGACGAAGAAACATAGGGAATTGCCGGTTTTAAGTGCCTGTTCACTTCATTAAGCATAGCTTCTCTGCTGATAGAATTGAAAGCATTTGCGAAGTCTATTTTAAGAATTGCGTCTTTGGGTTTTTTTTGTGTATGATCTCTTGTTGAGTGAACGGCAACTTCACATCCGCTTTTGGTGTTGATGCCAAGTTGGTAGCCTTCAAACAAAGATTCTGCCAATTTTGAACCCGACTTTGCCACTAGTTTGCTGCAAAGCCGTCTCAGAGTAGAAGAGATTGCAATTGGTCGGATTCCTCCACAAGGCTTTTTAAGAGCAATAAGCCGAGCGGAAAAGAAAATTGGGTGGATAAAATTGGGAACATTTCCAGCGACGACTGTGTTACAAAAATCAGATAGAGCTTCTGCGTTAGACTCTTTCTCTAAACCCTCATCCACATTTATAAATATGTCCTTCAGATGTTGTGGAGTGAGGCCATCTATTCCGCCTGAGGAGCCATTGGGGAAGGAATGAAGAGCTTCGACGACTGACTTGCCATCGAAGTAAAAACTCTCATTCTCAACAAAAGTTTGCACCTCCTCACTTTTGTAGCTGGATGGGTGCTTCTCTTTTAGTTGTGCAAGAGTTTCAGCATTATCAGACGCCACGCTGTTATCTTCTGAAAGTATTCGAAGAGCACTTCGGATGTTATTGTCCTCCACCTTAGCACAAACCAATTTCTTAAAGTCTTCTTCCAGAAGTTTGCGTGCTCTGTTCGACCTGGAAACTTTTACCGAAGGACATAGGCTTTCAAAATTAGTTGATTCGAAATCTGTTAGTCTTTTTGTGATGACATCTGAGAGAGACGTGTTCTTCTTGCCTCCTCTGTCAGGAGAATTTAAGACAAAATACGTAAAAAATAATAATTTTTTCCATTGTATAAAGTTGTTTGGATTTTTCGCAATGTGTTTCAAAATGCTGCACAACACACGACTAACTTTAATTCTAACACACTTGGGAGTGAACTTTACTACACTGCATTTATAGCCATCCAATAAGGATACAAGTTCTTTTGTTCCAGTGCTAAGGCTATTGCTGGCTGCATTCTGAGCTTGAAGACATGAGCCGTTATCACCATTTGTGTTAATGTTGATGTGTGAGTGCGCCACAGGTTGGCTGGCAGAAATTGGAGAACTACGGTTTCCTCCATTGTTACATTGACCATTAAAACCAGGCGCGCAAGATAAGCATTTAGTTTTTAATTTAACACACTTGCAATTGTTGCATCTTCCATTGCGTCCATTGCATGCACAACATTTCAATGATTTGATCGGTTGGGACATTGAGACACGAGGCAAAAATTCACGAATGTCGAAAACAAGCCAATCTCTACTTAAATGCGGCGGAGGAGAGGAGCTAATTAAGCTTGCACACCCCACAAAAAATGAGTGGTGGGGGAGGATAATAGAGGCAGTAAATCACACAATACAGAGAAATATAATCACGCTGATTGAGGTAGAGGAATGAAACAAATACCCAGCAACGCTGCACTGAAAACCCCCGAAAAACAGGACACGGGGAGGGGCAAGAAAGACAGCACCAATTTCTGAGGTA
>CAYLZS010000254.1:0-4911 GCA_964388065.1 uncultured Granulosicoccaceae bacterium | reverse complement strand
CTGGCACCGACGCTAACACTGACAGTGATTCCGACACCGACACTAACACCGACAATTCAGATGACACCAGTAACGTAACTGACTCTGGGTCAGGCAGTGGTGGTGGCTCGATGGGCCTGACTACTTTACTGGTTGGCCTGTCTTTGTTGCGACTGCGTCGCCGTCGAACTACACCCGAGTCGTTCTACTGATTAGAAGTCCTGTCGATTGTCTTTAATCTCCATGTCTGGTGCCCGGAGGTGTATCTGCCAGGTATAGATTGCGAGTGCGATTAGTGTAACTGAATATTCTGCCTACCGGATATATCTGTCCGACGGAACTACGTGGACTTAGAGATCTGTCGCGCAAACGAATGAGCTTGGTACAAAATAGAACACAGCAAATTCTTAGTATTAAAACTCAATACCAACGCAATACCGGTACTAGCCTGAACACTAATGAGCTAAAACTAAAATACTTTCAGTTGCCAGTAGTGGGCGATAACAACGTGCAGACGGCAATGGAGGCTAACTTCAACATCATGAAGGCGCTGAACGTTCAGATAAAACAGCTTGAAAAGTGTATTCTTCAGCAGGCGATGCCGATGGATAATTTTGAATTTCTCAAAAACATCGACGGTATTGGCGTTATTCTTACCTGGGTGATTTTACTTGAGACCGGGGACATCACCCGCTTCAAGGGTCCTGGCAATTATGCATCGTACTGCCGTTGTGTTGATAGTCGGCGCGAAAGCAATGGCAAACGCAAAGGCAAAAACAACAAGAAAAACGGCAACAAATTTCTCAGCTGGGCCTACATTGAAGCCGCCAATCACATGATTCGTCATAACAAAAAAGCTCAGCAGTTTTTTCAACGTAAAAAAGCGAAGACCAATCAACTGGTTGCATACAAGGCGTTGTCGTGCAAGATTGCCAAAGGCTGTTATCACGTGATGGCCAAAGGTGTGCCGTTCGATGAGGAGAAACTGTTCGCCTAAAGTATTGGAATATGGATGATTCGGGAGCCTACAAAGGGGTTGGCTAATAACCACTGCACCTGATTGGACCCGGATCATCCATTTATAAGTTGTTGTAAGCTGTGACGACTACACGGTGAGCCTTAAAGGGTTGGACTATGAGCCACGAATCTATACAAACATGAGTGGACACTTGTGTAGCGCTGATGATTTTCTGGGGCGAAAGCCAGGGTGCGATTGTTGTTAAATCGCGCTTGAACCTGATGGGTGACTGTTACGTGACAGTGTCACGATGACTACATTGACGAGAACACAGTATCGATTCGGTTGTACAACATAGAGTTATATTCTTGCCCATTTAATTGGGAGAATATTCGTACGGGGGCTTGACATAAAAAGTCTAATGGGTGACCCCTTATTTTAACTCACCCACTGCGGTATCTGTTTGCCAGCCAACCGAAGATCATGGGAAAAGTTCTGGGCATCGTGTACCGCACACTGGCGACCCACTTGATCCACAAGGCCGGTTACAAGAAGTCCGATGCCCACACGGGGGCGGTCACGCTGATTCAACGATTCGGCGGTGCACTCAATCTCAATATTCACTTTCATATGATTTTCCTCGATGGCGTCTACTTGGATCGTGGAGGAAAGCTCGATCGTTTCCGATGGGTCAAGGAACCCACGACTGAAGAGCTCTCACAACTGACCCACACCATTGCTACAAGAGACAATTTCGTCAGCCTTCTTCAATGGCTTCCGCCTAACTATAAACTTCAGTTTTACGATCAATATTATCCAAGCATGAGTGATCCTGGTGCCTACGTAACTGTATTTCGCAAAGACAATCTATTTATATACAAGCTTGGTAATCATGGATGGTCTGGTGAGTGGAGCAGGCAAAGCGTTGAGCTGTTAGCGTCGTGGCTTTTTTTGAATTTGGAAAAGAAAGATGGCGGTAGTGACAATCTCAGCCTAATTGACATTAGAAAGGTAGAAAAAACGCCCTGGGATAGAATCTCCTGAGAATGACCTCTGGGTGGAAAGCAGCCTTATCAAATCACTTATCCACAAGTATTGACACCTACTTCAATCAACACACATTTACGTATTGCAATGTGGAGTTTCATTATCATTTATGAAGACTCCTCGCTTGCTATTTACGCGCACAATTCTGTTCCAAAGCAGCCGGCAGCCCGGGTACATTACCCCCTAAGGCTTGCGTGAGTTCTAGCGTTAATTCACCCAGTAGTTGTGCTTTCTCAGCGCCAATAGCATCGATGATTAGTGCATCCGATTGTCGCCATGTTTTTCGTATTCCCTGCAGCTTATCCTTTGCTTGCGTGGTCAGCGACAGCACATCACTGCGACGTTCGTCTAACTCTCGGTAACGCGAAATGAGGCCGAGTTTCTCCAGACGGGTGATCATTGTGCTCATGCTTCCAGGGGTTACCTGGAATTCTTTTGCCAGTGTGACTTGAGAGACAGGACCCAGTCTGTTTATCGCGCTGAGTATACGTGCCTGGCGAGGTCGCAGTTCGAGTGGTTCAAGCTCATTGCGTAAATTCTGCTCGACTAAATCGGCAGAATGCAGAAGCGAATGGAAGCTATGTCTTTTTATCATATCGATATGGTAGCATATAGTTTGTATACATACTATTTGTATACAAAGCCAAGTAGGGTGTCAGTGAGACACCTAATGTGTGTACTCAAGTATGGCTAAAAATTAATGAGAGAGCGTTACGAAGCGCAATTTTTCGTGGATTTCGCTCGCTCCACAGCGCATGAATAGCTTTCATACAAGAATGCCGAATTACATAAACTCAATCAGGAGCCGGCGACTATGTCAGCAATAAAAAAATCTACGTTTTGGTCCACGGCCGCATTGGCTGTCAGTGTCATAGTTGTTTTGGCCATGGCGGCAGTTATGGTTGGTTATTTCAATGAGGCTTTCACATTCAGAGAAGCCTCTGGTCATCTACGAACCGTGGCTCAGGTCAGTGTGTTCATTCTTGGTTTCAGTGTCCTTGTCGCGCTATTGTCGTGGAAGAACAGAGCTTCATTGATAAAGGCCTTGCTTGCAGCTGCAATTGTTCTGGCTCCTCTGCTGTTGTTAAAAACTAATATGCCAGAAGGCACGGCACTTTTCGCCTCAGCACCTTCGGGGCCCCCTCCTTCCGGTGCGGGTAAAAGACCGGTCAGGAGCCCCAGTGAATCGCCGATCAACGACGTTAGCACGGACACACAAAATCCGCCTGTTTTTGCTGCTGTAATTCCGTTGCGCGAAGAGAAAAGTAATGCGATCGAATACGCGGGAAAAAGTGCTGCGGAGGCTCAGGCAGCGCAATATCCGGATATAAAGCCGATTGAATCTTCGTTGGGCAAATCAGACGCTTTTAATCGCGCGCTTGAAATTGCGAACGACATGGGTCTGGAAATAGTAGCTCAGGATTCTGGCAGCGGCATTATCGAAGCGATTGCATCCACTCGATTTTTCAAATTTAAAGACGATGTCATTATTCGTATTAGTGAAAACGGCGCAAACAGCATCGTCGATATTCGGTCGCATTCGCGTATTGGGCGCGGTGACCGTGGCAAAAATGCTGAACGCGTAAGAACATTTATCAGTAAATTTTAAATGACTTTTCCGATGGGTAAAAACGTTTTATCCGTCGTTTACATTAGTGTGTTTAAGCAATAAATGATTCTTGTCACACAGCTAAAAAATAACTTAATACCGGAGACATTAAATGTACTCAACTAAACATAAATGCACGCTGCTTGCTGCAGCAGTGTTGTTCGTCACCCCGCTTTTGAGCATGGCAGAAGCGCCGGATATTCAAACCAAAGGGACGGTTATTTATTTAGCCGATAACTTCAACGAAGAAGCAAAACTCGGCTGGTGCATCGATACTCAGGGCCGGGGTTTTAGCGATAAGTTGCACGCCCATTCCTGTAAGCCAACGGGTGGCGATACTCAATTCTCGTTCGATGAAACCTCAGGCATGATCGAATCGGTTGAGTTTCAAGGAAAATGCATGGCACTTAATGCACCCGATAACAAAGAAACGCCGTTTGGATTGCTGGACTGTGTTGAAGGCGATGTGAGCCAACAGTTTAACTACGATGCGCAGAGCATGGAATTCCGACTCAGTACTGATGAATCGCAGTGTGTCGCCGTTGAAGACAACATTATTGAAGCGGGTCCGTTTCAATCGCGTTATTTGATTTTTGCACCGTGTTCGGCTCTCTCCTCTGTTGCTAAACAGTGGGTTATCCGAAACTAGGTAATTGTGGTAATAAAGGCAAATTAAGTTGATGCAAATCTTATTAAAATTAGTTGCTCTGGTGGCAGTCGTTGCTATCGCAGTTGTTACGTGGTCTCAAGTGAGTCAAACGGTACAACCCACCGATTCAGTACAGGGGCAGAGAAATGCCGGTGCACCTGGTGGTGGTCGACCTGGCCGTGGCGCGCCAAGGGATGCGCTTGTTGTTAGTGAAGCCGCCACAGAGGCGCTTGTCAATGATCGACTCAACGCGGTAGGTAGTGGCGAAGCCAAAGCTGCAGCCACTGTGGTGCCCTTGTCATCGGGAACCCTGGTTGATCTGTCTGTAAGCCCGGGGCAACACGTGATTAAAGGCGATATATTGGCCCGCCTTGACGATGATGAACAAAGTCTGGCTCGTGACCGCGCCGCGCGAATTGCTCAAGACGCCGCTATTACTGAAAGCCGCCTGGCAGAACTGTATAAAAGTAAATCCACTTCTGCTTCTGAACTGGACAATGCGAAGGCTGCGCGTGCTGATGCTGATCTGGTATTGCAAGATGCAGAATTGAAGCTACAAAGAAGGCTTATTACCGCGCCGATTTCCGGAATAGTCGGGCTCGTGTCAATCGACCCTGGCAATTATGTTACGGCACAAACCGATCTGTTAACCATCGATGACCGCAGTAC
>CAYLZS010000253.1:0-12493 GCA_964388065.1 uncultured Granulosicoccaceae bacterium | reverse complement strand
GATCTGGATAATGAATTTGAAGTTCTTGGGCTTGAGGCTAGTTACGGAATAAACAAATGGTCATTCAACATTGGCTTCGAAGGGTCACTTGGTGACTTTAATGAAGACGACACAGTGGTTCGTTTCAACGCCGGTTACGACATTATCGACAGCCTGAATTTGAGTGGGCGAGTTAACGTCTTCACAGACGACGATGATGATGATGGTGACGTAACTGACTTCCGCCTTCTTTTGCAAAAGACATTCTAAGGCTGGTTGTATAGTTTTGTCCCGGGTCAGGGCGAATACCGTCCTGACTCCATCTGATTCAAATAGCTGTTTTATTGACAGCTGTCCTGATACTACGGGTTTAATACCACGGGTTAAAATTAGGGAAGAGTCAGAAAATCAAACGGATGTTTTATCAAGTAATATTCGAAGCCGATTGCGATAGCAATCGGCTTTTTTTATGTGCACCCCCGGCAAGGACGGCGCTCTTGTGGTGAAAGTCCCATCGTCAGATGATCAAGACAAACGAAGCAGGGTGATTGGGCGTAAAATCTCGAAGCGCTGTGATAGGATTTTTCGGTGTTATTCTTGTCACAAGCAACTGAACAACTGCGGTCGCCGTTGGTCTGAGGTGTGATTTGTCTGGCAAAGCACCAACTATGGTAGGCTCAGATCAGCGCTATTCGGTCAACAACGCGGTTATCACTTAGCAAATGAAATCACTACGCAGCAAGGTGTTTGTCGGTGTACTTTGCGGACTGCTACTGGTGACAGCGGCAGCGGAAATACTGTTGTATCGCCAGGCAGTGTTTTTTGCTGAAAGAGAACTCTTCAGCAATCTTAAGAAATATGCTGTAGCACTTGCCGGGGTGGGTGTATTCGACAATAGAACCGGCTTTACTCTCTACCATGACTGGGAAAACAGAATAAAAATTGGTCCTGAGGATCGACCGCAATTTTTTGAGTTCAAAACTGCAACAGGTACCCACCTGACTGACTCCCACAATCTTGGGGGTGATAGTTTGCCGGAAACCGGAGAACATCAGGGGGAAAAACTGGTGGACTACGGCGATATTGATCTTGGCATCTATGAACACCATTTTAATATGGTGTCCGGTAACCGAAAAGAATTACCACTGAAGGTGGTGGTCGCAGAAAACACCGACCTGATCAGCGGTGCGCGAGATTCGACAATCAGGCGATTGCTCTATTTTACGCCGCTGGCACTATTGGCGGCGTTTCTGACCAGTTTGGCACTCACCACAATAACGTTATCGTCTATATCAAGATTTACCAGGCGCGTTCAAACATTTAACAGAACAGATAGCACATCGCGACTTGATCTGGGTTCAATTGATAAAGAGATGCAACCGCTGGGTGAAGCGATTAACAAGTATATGTACCAGCTTAATCAACACTCAAATCTTGAATCAAAATTGCTGGCTGACACTGCGCATGAAATCCGTTTACCGTTAGAGACCATGCGTAGTGAGCTGGAACAACTGAAGCTTGCAGGAAAATCACCTGCTGAATTATCTATCCACGCTGACAATCTCGACAAAAATCTGTCCGGGTTACAGGCAATGACCGACAACATGCTAATGCTGTATCGAATAGAAAGCGGAAACTACAACCCGAGGCTTACACGCATTGAATTATTGACAGAAGTGCAGGGCATTGTTCGTCCCTACAAAAAAAACAAGGATACAGAAATAGAAATATCGGGGGAGGAAGTAACCATTTTTTCAAACCGATCCGTTGTTAATCTCATCCTCACACGCTTGCTTAATAACGCTATTCGACATGCTGCCGGTTCCAGAATATCAATTAACTGGAATTCAACTGGCGCAGGTGTCGAACTTCATGTAGATGATGCTGGTAAAGGTATACCGGAGATAGATCGGGAGCGAATCTTTGACCGACACTACCGTTTTCAGGACCACAAGAAATCAACCACCAGTGGTACCGGATTAGGCCTGGCACTGGTTCGGCTATACGCAAATACCGTTAAGGCCGAGACCTATTGTGTAGACTCACCGTTGGGTGGTGCACGATTTACCGTGGTGTTTCCGGTTAAAACTAACCAGCCACCAGAGTTACCTGCCAATACTGCGAGCAACTCTGAGTTAGGGGGAGCAATAACATGAATCGCAAATCGGGTCTTTTCATTCGCCTGGCCGCCGCTGTATTGGTTACTGCTGGTGCTTTTAATGTCTGGTCGGATCAGCATTGGTATGGAGGTGCTGACGATGTTGAGTTTGCAGCTGATTTGTGGGATGCGATGCTGCAGGCTGGTCTGGTTGGCAGTCAGGCAACAAACGGTCATCCCTATGTTGGCACACATCCGCATGGTGCAATACTCGAATCAGCCATTCATACAATTACTGTAAAGGGTGTTACAAATACGCTGGCTGCAAAACTTAGTTATCGTGGAATCGGTGTATCAATTGAAGAAGTAGTGGCAGACCGGGCCGGGTTTATTGAAGATGTCACAGTGATGTTTAAGCGTGAAGACGGTTATGACACAGCTAATCAAAACTGGTTTTGGGCAAAGTACAACCCTGACGGATCATTGGATAAGACACCCAATGGTATCCAGCTTGCGGGCAGAATTGCCAAAGGCAAGGCTAAGGGATGTATTGCCTGCCATCTCAAAGCGGAAGGGGGAGATCTCCTGTTCATCAATTAGTTGCCACGAACTATCGCAGACGACCAGCCACAGAGAACGACAACCGAAACCAGCTCCGACATGAAAACTTGCAAACCCAATTTACCAGCCTGCATTCACCGATGAACATCTGTCATTCTGAATGCCGCAATGTCTGCCATGATGATTGTAAGATCTACTTTATTTATGAGCAACCGGCCAACAAAAGTTTCGATGGTTGTTTAACAAAACAGTGCAAGCACTGTTGTGCGTGGTAGCAATTGAACCTGCTGCATTTATCTAAGTCATCAACTCCAGGGAGCTGGTGACTGCAGTGGCTATGGAAAATTCGATCAATCAGTTCGTCTGGAAATTCAGTGCCAGACAGCAGATGGTTCTTGTTGCAATGACCCTGGCGTACTTCCCGACTCTTTATTTGTTGCTGGAAATTCCCAAGATAATTATCAATCAGGTCATCGGTGGTCCTGCTACACATCAGCTGTTGAGTTTAAACCTGAATTCAGAAACAGCACTCGTATTGCTAACTCTTGCAGCTCTGCTCCTTTACCTGTTGAATGCATCAATAAAGCTTGCGATTAACATCAGAAAGGGGGTGATAGGTGAGCGGCTCGTGCGGAGGCTGCGCTATACACTGCTGGAACATCTCCTGCGTTTTCCGATTCAGCGCTTCCGTGTTGTGTCACAAGGTGAGCTCATATCGCAAATTAACGCTGAAACTGAAACACTGGCGGGTTATATCAGTGAGTCCGTCACACTACCTCTGTTTCAGGGTGGCACAATGCTTACTGTTTTGTTTTTTATGTTTGTTCAGAGCTTCTGGTTAGGGCTGGCAGCGGTAGCGCTAATTCCCCTTCAAGTGCTGGTTATTCCCAGAATGCAGCGGAAGGTAAATGTACTTAACCACAAGCGAATACGACGAATAAGAAAGTTCTCTGAATATATTGGTGAGACAGTAGGTGGCGCACAAGCTATACGAGTACACGGAGTGCAGCGATACATTTTGTCAGGATATTCGCTGCAACTAAATAAGCTACTCGACGTACGCTTAAAACTGTACCGTCAGAAATACATAATCAAGTTCGTTACCAACTTTATCAACCAGCTATCTCCCATATTGTTTTATCTGATCGGCGGGTTGTTGGTTATCAAGGGCAACTTAAGCGCCGGAGCGCTGGTAGCTGCAATTGCCGGGCACAAAGATATGGTCTCGCCATGGAAAGAGTTGCTCAAATATTATCAGATGCAGCAGGATGCAAAAATTAAGTACGAACAGCTGTCCCAGCAGTTTACGATTGCTGATCTTGATGAGTCCGATTATTATGCCTCTGTTCCCGATCGAAAAGATATCGAACTTTTTCCCCTGAAACTCAATAATGTGGTTACGGAGGAAGATGGCAAGAGGGTTCTCACCGGTTTTAATCTTACGGTAAATTCTGGTGAACATATTGCCGTTGTGGAACCTGAATCTTCGAAACGCCTGCATATTGCAGAGACCATTTTAAGCCTGCGCTACCCTTCCTATGGCAGTGTGTGGCTTGGCGACAAACAAATAAAAGATGTGCCCGGGCAAGTCAAAAGCCGACGGTTTGCATTTCAGACATCATCGCCTTCCATCTTTAATGTATCGATTTACGAGAATATTCTTTTCAGTATAAAACAGGTACCGGTTAGCCCGTTGTCAGGAAAAGAGAGAAGGGAAGCAGAGCTCGCGGGCAACAGTATTGAACCCTTTGAGGGTAAGTGGGTTGACTACGACGACTATCAATTTAAAGATGATGATGAACTTAATGATTGGTACATTCAGACAATGGAAGCCACTGATGCAGATTTAAGTGTAATCAGGAACGGCTTGTTTCAGTTTCTGGGAGAAGATTATGAGTCTGAGCAGGCGAGTAAAATAGTCGAGGTACGGCCGTTAATTAACGCCGCTATGATCGATAACGACGTTGCTTTTCAGAGTTTTGACGTAAAAGAATGGTGTTACGGTTTGTCGATCGCTGAGAACCTTGCTTTTGGAAAATTGACTAACAATAAAAAAACGCCGGGAGAGGTACTTTACTCGAAAGAAGTTGCTCAAATTTTGTTGTACAACGGTTTTGATAGTATAGCTGAACAAATTGGTCTGCAGATCGCAAGAATGATAACGCGGGGCTTGTCATCGGAGATAACCCGTGAGCAAACGATGGATGTATTCAAGTTAAGTTCTGAAGGTATGGCGGAAGATATTGTCGTCAGTACGAGATCCATTCAGAAGAAATCTTCGGCTGAACTCACGGAGAATGATCAGCATTTTTTACTGTTGTTATTTCTTAATCTGGTGCTGGATGATCACCCGGATATACAGCTGCCAGGTTCAGTCTTAAGCAGAATTATGTTTATCAGAGACGAGATCGACAATGTGCTCGATCATGAACAGCGTGAGCAGCTACAGCGATTTGAATATGGTCAGTATCACCCAGGTTTAACTGTGCTGGAAAATCTGCTGTACGGTTTGGTGCAGCAGGATATGAGTGCCGACTCGCTTAACACACTATTGGATCTGATAGACCGTGTGATAAAGGAAGCAGATCTTTCCAGAGATATTATGCTGCTTACTCTGCGCAGTGCGGTTGCCGGTATTTCAGGTTCTCGCCTGTCGGCAAAGTCCCGTCAGAACCTGCCACTGGCAAGAGTCCTGGTTAAGAAACCTGAGTTGATTGTGTTTGACGACGGTCTTAACGCTTATGACGAGGCCGAGCAATTCAGAATAAAAGCAAATATACGTCAGTTACTTCCGCGAACATCTATCGTCTGGCTTACCAGTAGCCTCGATGACCATAGTGAGTTTGACCGGGTAATCGACGCTGCAACGAACACATAGGTAGTCGCGATAGTGCAAAGTAAATCGGTTACAGCATCTCTTCTACCCGATAGTATGGCCTTTGCTGATGCATTATGCGTAACGGTGCGGTATCTGCCAGAGATGCGGTGTCATTCAGGGGGTAGTTAGTGCACCTGTTGATCGGAGCTCCCGACGGTTGCCAGCCTCTGGATTTCATGGGATTATTAACAACGGAAGGGGAGTTTGTGGCGTGGGGGATAGTCTGCTGTAAAAACTTTTAAGTGCTTGTTTACCGGTGCTTAATTTACTCGCCCATTTTGAATTTACTATATTTGCTACCCATGTTAACTGCTCAGGTATTCCGGAAATGGAGATCTGTGTTCGCTGACAAGTCGACATGGCCGATCAAGGTCGCGAACCTAAGGATTTCATGCCGTCGCTTTTGAGTGTAAACGACTTGTCTATCGGGTTTGGCAACAATAAACCCACGGTTGAACAAGTAAACTTTTCCGTAGATAGCGGTGAAACGCTGGCACTGGTTGGCGAATCCGGCTCAGGTAAAACACTGAGCTGTCGTGCTGTTTTACGAATCCTGCCATCGTCCGCGCAAATCCGAAGTGGTCAAATCAATCTAAATTGCCGTGGCAGTGACCTTGATCTTGCCGGTCTTGGCGAACGTGAACTGCGTGGTATTCGCGGTGATCGGGTGTCTATGATTTTCCAGGAGCCGATGAGGTCTTTGTCGCCATTGCATCGCATTGGTGATCAGGTGAGTGAGGTGCTGACAATGCACCGTAATTGTTCAATGGCAGAAGCTAAAGAGCACGTGCTGGCGGAATTTGAGCATGTCGGTTTAAATGATCCGGAGAGTACTTACCGTGCTTATCCGTTCGAACTGTCCGGTGGTATGCAGCAGCGTGCGATGATCGCTATGGCGACGGTCGCAAAGCCCGATCTGCTGATAGCCGACGAGCCAACCACCGCACTCGATATGACAACACAGGCTCAGGTGCTGGGGCTGCTTAAAAAGTTGCAGGCGGAATCCGGCATGGCGCTGATTTTGGTCACTCACGATCTCGGTGTTGTAGCTAACATGGCCGATAAAGTAGTTGTGATGAACAGGGGACGTGTTATGGAGTCCGGTTCATCTGATCTGGTGTTAGGTTCGCCGGCACATCCCTATACGAAGAGGCTGTTTGCAGCCGCGCCTGTGATTCCCGCCTATGTTGATCCTGTAGTGCAACCACAGACTGAGGATATAATCCTGAGCTTGTGTGATGTGAATAAAACTTTTGGTTTAAGAGGTGGTAGCGCATGGCAGCCGAAGCAAACTATTCGGGCAGTCAACGAAGTTAATCTGAATGTACCGCGCGGCAAAGTCGTTGCGATTGTGGGTGAATCGGGGTCGGGTAAATCCACCTGTGCACGCATTGCACTGGGCGCTGAATCTACTGATCCCGGAGGACAGGTCTTGTTCCGGGAAAGTGCTGATGCACAAGTGATCGATGTGCAATCTCTCAACTTTGAGCAGCGCAGTGATTTTCAGCGTAAGGCACAAATGGTATTTCAGGATCCGCATTCATCGCTTAGCCCGAGAATGCA
This sequence comes from uncultured Granulosicoccaceae bacterium, assembly GCA_964388065.1. GTDB lineage: Bacteria > Pseudomonadota > Gammaproteobacteria > Granulosicoccales > Granulosicoccaceae. Next base: position 5,414 of record CAYLZS010000253.1, on the reverse strand, counting down.
AATAATTAACGCATTGACCGAACCGCTGGATATTCACAACATCGGCACGGAGGCGGAGCGTCGGGATCGGGCAATTGAATTGTTAGAACAGGTCGGGCTTGACCCCTCTATGCTGCGGCGCTACCCGAACGCTTTTTCCGGCGGACAACGACAAAGATTATCCATCGCCCGTGCGCTTGCACTGCGACCACAATTACTGGTTTGCGATGAACCTACTTCAGCACTTGATGTGTCGGTGCAGGCTCAGATTCTTGATCTGCTTGAAGACATACGTGATCGACTGCAGCTGTCTTATTTATTTATCTCTCACGATCTGGCAGTAGTTGCGCGCATTGCCGATGAAGTCGCAGTGATGCGTCGTGGCAGCATTGTTGAGCAGGCACCTCCTGAGTTATTGCTTTCCAATCCAAAGCATCCTTACACCCGTGCGCTGATTGCGGCGCACCCGGAACCTGATCTCAACCGGCCGATCGATCTCGATACGGTTGCTCTGGGTGCAGGTAAGCCGGATACCTGGCCAGAAGCTTTTCGCGATACCGATGGTGTAGCACCACCACTAACACACTTCGATACAAATCATTTGGTTCGAGCTCATGCATAAATTGTTAAGACCCGCCAGCCGCCACAGATTAATAGCCTGCTTGTGGTGCTTATTACTACCGTTGCAGGTAGCTGCAGGTCCTGTCGCAGTAGAGAGTGCGCTGCTGGCAGATCGCGTTGCCGGTGGTAAGTTGCCACCGGTATCAAAGCGCCTTCCCAAACAACCCCTGGTGGTTGATTTGGAGGCTAAAGGCAGAAAGTCGGGTACACAGGGTGGTACCTTGCGAACCATGGTGGCGCGCAGCAAAGACGTTCGGCAAATGGTGGTGTTCGGTTATTCACGACTGGTGATCTACGATGATCAATATTCGTTAAGTCCGGATATTCTGGCCAGTATTGATATTAAAGAAGATCGAGTTTTTACTCTGAAACTGCGAGAGGGGCATCGCTGGTCGGATGGCCATCCGTTTACCTCGGCAGATTTTCGGTATTGGTGGGAAGACGTTGCCACTGATCCCGATCTGTCTCCATCAGGCCCGCCGCAATTCATGCTGGTAGATGGCGAGTTACCCACAGCGTCATTCCCTGATGAAACTACCGTGGTGTATGAATGGAAAAAGCCCAACCCGTATTTTATGCCGCTGCTGGCGCAGGCCAGGCCACCGTTTATTTTTCGCCCAAGACATTACCTGGAGCAGTTCCATGGTACCTACACTGACACTGCCACACTGGCCAAAGCGGTAGAAAGCCTCAAAGTTCGAAGCTGGGAGTCATTGCACAATCAGCGCGACAACATGTACAAGTTTAATAATCCGGATCTGCCGACATTGCAGCCCTGGATGACATCTCCTGAGAGCACCAAAAACCGCCCGGTCTTTGAGCGCAACCCCTATTACCACCGTATAGACAGCAAGGGAGTGCAGCTGCCTTATATAGATAAAGTTGAAATGAGTATTGTCGGCGGAGGATTGATCGCTGCAAAATCAAACGCCGGTGAAGCGGATTTACAGGCCCGTGGTCTGGACTTCAGCGATATGTCAATTTTAAAGAAAGGCGAGAAGGACGGTGGAAATTACCGCGTGCTGTTGTGGTCCAACGGTTCTGCATCGCAGATGGCAATTTACCCGAATTTGAATTATCGCGACTCGATCTGGCGAACTGTTTTACGTGATGTGCGATTTCGCCGAGCGCTGTCAATGGGTATTGATCGAACTACAATTAATCGTGCGCTTTACTTCGGCTTAGGCGCAGAGGGGGGCATGACCAGTCTGTCGGCGAGTCCGCTGTACAGTAAAGAAAATCGACGCGCATGGTCTGATTTGGATCTCGGTTACGCTAATCGCCTCCTCGATGAAATGGGTTTGACGAAAAGGCAGGGTAATGGAATTAGATTACTACCCGATGGTCGACCGTTGCGACTGGTGATTGAAACCGCCGGTGAACGCAAAGAGGTGGAAAACGCCATGCAGATTATTCGCGATAGCTGGCTGGATCTGGGTATTGAAATGGTGATGCGACCGCTTGATCGCGATAATCTAAGAATGGCTGTCTATTCGGGTAACACCATGGCGTCAGTCTGGTTTGGCTGGGACAACGGATTGCCAACCGCTAACACATCACCTGATTATCTGGCGCCAACGCAACAGGAATTTTTTGCCTGGCCCATGTGGGGTCAGTACTACCAGACCGGCGGGAATGCCGGAGAAGAACCTGATATGGAAGAAGCGAAGCAGCTGATGGATTACTCGGAGCAGTGGGTGACAGCTGGCAGCGAAGAAGAGCGCGCAAAGCTGTGGCAGAAAATGCTGGATATTCATGCCGATCAGCTATACGGCATTGGCATTGTGGCGGAAACTCCACAGCCAATTGTGGTTTCCAAACGATTGAGAAACGTGCCGGAAAAAGGCATGTGGGCCTGGCAACCCGGGTCGCAGTTCGGAGTGCACCGGCCGGACGAGTTTTATTTCCAGCAGTGACATACCGCGTTTGTTCGACTGGTTAATAAAGTGCCTGGCATGCTGAACTGGCTGGATTGACGGGAAATGAACGTCCTGCAGCGTGCGGTGTTGCTATTTCGCCACCAATTGACCGGCTTTCATAGGCACACAGTGCCTGAAACAGTACACTAGTGGTTTAAGAATCCACAATAGTCGGGTGGAAAGCCACTAATGGATGTTTTCAAATTTATCGTTCGCCGGTTGGCGACAATGATGCTGACGCTGCTGCTGGTGTCAGCATTAATATTTTTGATTATCAACCTGCCTCCCGGCGACTACCTCAGCAACCAGATTGCCGAACTCCGTTCCACCGGTCAGGAATCCGGTGTAGCGAAAGCCGAGTTCCTGCGCCGCGAATACTCACTTGATCGCTCACTGCCCGAGCAGTATTTAATCTGGATCGGGCTTTGGCCCGGACCGCATGGTTTCTCTGGCATTCTACAGGGTGATTTTGGCTGGTCATTCGAGTTTAACAAGCCAGTGTCCGAAGTGGTGGGTGGTGCCATGTGGCTGACCATTGTGGTCAACCTTGTTGCGGTACTGTTTGTCTACGCCATGGCATTGCCGCTCGGCGTACTGGCTGCGGCAAAGTCGCGCACCTGGATCGACTATGTGACTTCATTCATTGGTTATCTTGGCCTGGCAACACCCAACTTTCTGTTAGCCTTAATTCTCTTTTATTATGGCAACAAATACTTTGATATACCGATTGGCGGACTCATGGCACCGGAGTTCGAAGGCGAGCCAATGAGTATTGCAAAAGTTAAATCAGTGATGTTGCATCTTATTGTTCCCACTTTCGTTATTGGCACTGCGGGGGCTGCGGCAATGATGCAGCGACTACGTGCCAACATGCTGGATGAACTGAATAAGCCCTATGTAACCACAGCGTGGGCCAAAGGAGTTCCTCCGGTGAAGCTGTTGTCAAAGTATCCGTTGCGGGTGGCGTTTAATCCGTTTGTTGCCGATATCGGTAACCTGATTCCTTCATTAATATCGGGATCGGTTCTGGTGTCAGTTGTTTTGGGTTTGCAGACTATTGGTCCGGCGTTACTTGCGGCATTGAAGTCACAGGATCAATTTCTGGCAGGCTTTGTTTTGTTGTTTGTAGCATTCCTGACGCTGATTGGAACGATGGTGTCGGATATTTTACTGATGATGCTTGATCCTCGAATCAGGTTTGGTGCACGCGAAAGATGAGTACGCTACCTGATGGGCGCTATGTCGATGATGCGCCCTATAACCCTGATGAAGAAGCACTGCAGTTAGACCACCCGGAGCTTGATGCACCGGGGTGGGTCCTGGTGTGGCGTCGCTTTAAGAAGCACAAGCTGGGGTTGATCTCGGGTGTGTTTTTGTTGATATCCTATTTGCTGCTTCCGTTTGTAGGATTCATTGCACCTTATACCGCAACAGAGAGGAATGCCGAACATCTGTATGCACCGCCGCAGTCAATTTCGTTTATGCATGAGGGTGAATTTTTTGGCCCGCATATTTATGAAACAGTGGCAAAGATGGATCTGGAGTCCTTTCAATGGGTCTATGAACAGGATCTCACTAAACCTGCCATGCTTGAGTTCTTTTGTGAGGGTAGTGAGTATCGAATATTCGGTTTAATAAAATCCACAACGCATCTTTTCTGTGCTCCGGGTGACTCAACCATATTTTTATTCGGCGCTGATCGACTTGGCCGCGATGTGTTTTCCCGAATTCTCTATGGTGCGCAGCTGTCGTTGACGGTTGGTTTGATTGGTATCACCGTGTCTTTTTTTCTTGGTATTGGCTTCGGCAGTATTGCAGGCTACTTTGGTGGTCGCGCTGACTGGACTATAAACCGTTTGATTGAAATATTGCGCTCGCTGCCAGAGCTGCCATTGTGGCTTGCATTGTCAGCTGCTGTGCCATCTCACTGGGGGCCTGTCGCTGTGTTTTTTATTATCTCCGTTATACTCGGTCTGCTGGACTGGCCAGGGCTTGCGCGTGCGGTCAGAGCGAAGTTTTTAAGCTTGCGTGAAGAAGAGTATGTTCAGGCTGCAGAGATGATGGGCGCTAAACCATCACGCATTATCGGTCGACACATGTTACCTAACTTTTCCAGTCACTTAATTGCCAGCGCGATGTTGTCGATACCCGCGATGATCCTTGGTGAAACGGCACTGTCGTTTCTGGGCCTCGGCTTGCGTGCACCTGCAGTAAGCTGGGGGGTGATGTTGAATGATGCGCAAAATCTTGCTGCCATTGAAATCTATCCGTGGACTGCGATTCCGATGCTACCGATCATGGTGGTGGTGCTGGCGTTTAATTTTCTTGGTGACGGGTTGCGCGATTCACTTGATCCGTATCAAACCTGATCATGAATCCGTGGCAAACACTGACTACCGAGCTTGACGCCTGGGCTGCCAATGGAAAAATTGCTGACCTCTGGTGGCGCGATGATGATGCTGTTGATGTTGGCAGCAAGCTCGATAAACTGATTTCAACCACTGAAACAACCGGGTTACTGCTGGCGGTTATTCCGGCCCATGCCACGGTTGAATTAGCGAAAGCTGTAAAAGCGGTGTCACATGTCAAAGCGGCACAACATGGCTATGCGCATATAAACCATGCTGAGCGCAATCAGGGGCTCGGTGCGTGGGAGCTCGGCCTGCACCGTGGTGAGCAGGCTGTTCTGGATGAACTCGATCTGGGTCGAGCACGTCTTGAAACGCTTTTCGAAAATGATTTTATACCGGTTATTGTGCCGCCATGGAATCGTATGGACCCGGCACTGCTGGCACCGGTGGTCGCGCGTGGTTACCGCGGTGTGTCGAGGTTCGGATCACGTGATGCGAGCATGCAGTCAGACGATTTCACAATGGTTAATTCACACTGTGATCC
>CAYLZS010000252.1:0-1880 GCA_964388065.1 uncultured Granulosicoccaceae bacterium | reverse complement strand
GGCGGTGCCTGATTCAGAGCAGCCTTCCGGCGTCTGCAAAGAACCCGCGACTAAGAGATTGTCACTAGTGGCGAACGACCAACCAAACCGACGATAATTCTGACTTAACTCGCAGGAACAAGTCCCATTCCAGCCGAAGTTGTCATCGAAAGGTGCTACGTCTATACACATTTCCCCGGTGGCGTCTATCGCGGGAATTTCTGATACCTGCACTTGCCCGTACACTGAATGTGACAGCAAAAAGCAACTGATGGCTAATATAGTTTGGAATTTCATTACTTTGAATCTTTGCGCGTGTTTCGTGTAGTTTCACCACACTTTAACGTCATGACGCATTAAAAGCAAATCAGGGGCCGGTTTAGAGAAACAAGTCAGAGTATTTCCATCACGACCCGAGCTGAGCGAAGGACCGGAAATGGCCGATTCTCCCCGTTGGCTGTAAAAAGTCGCTGGAGTGCCCAGAGCAATCATAGTTCTACTTATTTTCTCGATAACAACTTGGCGACATCCGGGCGACCTTGACGTTCGGCCCAAGCTAAAATCTCAACACTCGATTTTGCACCTTTTGAAATAAGCAGTTCAACCATGTCCGGTGAGCTATATAAAACGGCCCTTAGGAGCGCCAAACTTCCTGGTTCGTTCCCACTAACGTTCACATCTGCACCGTCTTTGATTGCTTCGATCACACTATTTAAGTCGTTAAACGCTGTAGCCGTTAATAGTTTTTTGGTTGGCGTTAAACCAGAGTACAGTTCGTCTTTTTGCAGTGAAAACTTCGGCAGTGAATCTACATCAGTTACACCAATAACCAATGTGCCCTTTGCCTTGTAATGATGAGGCGGAATGGTGAGACGCGGAAATATTTTTGGGTTAGAGCGTATTATTTCTCCCGTTTCTTTCGAAAATAGCTTAGCGCCTTGATCAATAAATCGCCCAGCTGAATCGTACTGGTCTCCGTAGCAAGGATCAAAAAACACAGCACCTTGTACCGGTGTCATATGCGGAGGTGGCTTGAGTTGCACGCTACACCCTAACCTTCCAACGGGGTTAAACACAAAATATTCCTCCTGTTTAGACCGGTATGGGCTTTTTTCCAATGTTGGCTGATCTTGTAATAATGTGCGAGCCCTAAGCAGTCCCGAAGTCGAATTAGCTTGTTTTACTATTTGTGTAATGACAGCCTCAATACTCACATCATCCAAACCATTACGATTTTGTTGAATGTGCTCAAGGTCTTTCTCTGTTCTTCGAAAGACCCATACAGACATCCAATCATTATCGTGTTTTACTAATTCCCCAGGATTGATAGTGGTTACATCAGCTTCAATCAACGTTTGTGCTCTAGCAATTTGTTCAGGAAGTAAGCTGACATCGTATTCGTCTGCAAGTGACTCCCTTCCACACAACAAAAAGAAGAATAGGAAATAAAATAGCCGAATATTTTTGATAGTGATATTCATACAGTTTAGATTGTCTGCGATTTTATAGATTTTTCAAAAGAATTAGTCGCTATTATCTACGGTTTTCACAAACACTGTGCATTGTTGATACTGCCTCGCTAGACAGTCCGCTTTTGCCGAACAACGACCGTCAGCAGCTGTTCATTTTACCGAACTTTCGATTCAGCGGCAGCATCGGACCGGAGATGACCCAAAGCCGACATTTATCAGTTTTGTTAATTTTCGCATTGAAAGGCGTACAGGTTCATATAGAGAGTCAAGTCGAATCATCTACGTTTTATAAAATAGAATACCCAAAAGTCCTTCTCGGACAACTATATTTGCCGGATAACCTATCTTTGCTTTCTGACACATCCGCCTACTGACCTCCATTTTTACCGGTCTTTGTTTTATTTTCGAATAAAACGAGATATTGTGTGA
>CAYLZS010000251.1:0-2473 GCA_964388065.1 uncultured Granulosicoccaceae bacterium | reverse complement strand
GTTTTCAGGAGTCGCTAAAAATAGGGCAAGATATTGATTACATAATTAGACTGTTTGGATCAGGCGTCAGTATGAGGATGATTCCGGATGTGTTAGTGGTCTACGATGATGCAGGTGGTTCTGAAAGGATTTCTAGAGGGGCTCACGGAGACTCACTCAATTGTTGGTTAACCCAAAATCGTAGTTATTTTAGCGTGCAGGGGTATTACAGTTACCGAGCATCCTATCTCTCTAAAGTCAATGCTAGAAGGATGAAGTGTGCGACATTTGTTGATTTAGTAAATGGCTACAAAAGAGGCGGTATGTCTTTAATGCTCGTCATTCGTAGAGGTGTTCGAGCATATTTTCCACGCTTTTATAATTTCTTAGTAAAAATATACCTATTATTGCGTGGGGCAACCAACTAACTAAACTAGCATGTTGCTAAATTAGCACAGAATGCAAGGGCTATAGTTTTATAAGTTATTTGCGAGTGATTTTATTTGATCACCAAAGGGTGGATCGGACTAGGATTTCATGATGGCGGAGTCTTTTAATTAATCAATAGTGATTATTTCTTGGAAATAAAAAGAACTACTTTATAGGTGTTTGAGTTCTTTTTACACTGAGTATAATTTTGACGAGGATGAAATAATTGTTATTGATAACGGCTCAAGATGAACATATTGGAGAAAAACTAGAGAGCTGCATCGTAGATTTGATATACGAGTGGACTAGGGTATTTAGTCTTTGCTTTTAAAAGTATTCAAACATCTACAGTGTCTTCTCAACGATTAGACAATTATGAATAAATATCTTATATCAAAAGCAGCTCAGGATCCGAAAAGAGCCATATCGGAGTGTATTTATGAGTTTAAGAGGTTGTTTGGATCAAGTGATTATCAGCCCTTTTTAATATTGACAAGATCGAGAACCGGATCGACATTTTTGTCAACCAATCTTAATTCACACCCAGAGATATGGTGTGGTGGAGAAAAATTAAATTTTTTGAGGGGTAGAAATCTAGACGCCGTGGTTAGGCACATATATGGGAAGCACCCTGCGTACGTAAAGGCGGTTGGATTCAAAATATTTTATTATCATCCTAATGATACGGAGGACAGTAGAGTTTGGGAATTGCTGAATGAAGTGCCGAATCTAAAAGTTATCCATTTAAGAAGAAGGAATGTAATACGCACTCTGGTGTCTAGAAAAATTGCAGAGCAGACTGGGAGCTATAAGGCCAACGTTACTGATTCAGACGGTACGGATCGTGTTCGTTTTACCTACGACGAGCTTAAGCTGGGAATAGAGGATACTTTGCAGATGGAGTCTGTTGGAATTGAAAGGTTTTATGATAAAGAGTGTATGGAGATCACCTACGAAGAATTGGTTAGCTCCAGTGAAGCAAAGAATAGAATTCAGGATTTTCTAGGGGTTTCCACGCACTGGTTAACAACACCTCTGAAAAAACAAAACCGTGGTGCTTTATCAGATCTCATATTAGATTATACAGAGTTGAAAGAACGATTCGTTGGTTCTGATTGGGAATACCTATTTGATGAATAGTTGCATGCTATGGGTCAATAAGTCCAAGTGATTAGTGCTGCATGGATTGTCGGGGAAACCGGAACGGTAGTAGCTGTAGAGCCGTTTCCCGAAAGTGCAGCCAAAAGTCCGCTCTCGTGATGGAAAGCCCGTAACATTCCGCTCGGCGTTGGTGCCCCCGTACGTGCGCAAGAGCAAGTCGTTGGAGGCAGCGCTTCCGTGGCTGTATCTCAAAGGCGTATCGAGTGGCGAAATGCAGGAAGCACTCGAGGTACTTGTTGGTCCAGAAGCCTCAGGGGCTGTCGGCAGCGACGGTATCACCGCTGAAGAAACAGTGTGGCGATGAATATCAGGCATGGTGCGATAGCCCTTTGGATAAAGATGATTGGGTGTACCGTAAGGTAAGCGTCGTACAAAGTAAGCGTCCGGTCATCAGCACTTTCAAAAATGCCGTAATGGTGCTAGCCTCAAGCGTGGTAATTGTTCCGAAAGGTCACGAACTACCGTAGGATGGTATAGCCAACACAGATAACCCGCATCGCGCATCATCTAGCAACAGATATCAAGACGGTGGCGGAGATTGCCACTATGAGTGTTGGATTTATCTGGGATGCAGAGTATTGCGAACAACTGATTTCTAAAGGTTCTATTGACATGGTTGCGCTGGGACGTGAGCTGCTGGTGAATCCAAACTGGCCGCTACAGGCAGCACAAGTACTTGGCGTTAATCAAAATCATGAAATGGCGCCCATCGAAGTTGGATGGTGGCTTATGAAACGCGATAAGCTGGTAAAAAAGCTGGGTTTGCGATAAAAAAATATACGAGGACAGGCATCGTGGTGTGTTTTCCAAAGTTACGGTTAGTGCTGTCTGCAAGTGAACGTGTATATAATTTACGATGGGTGTCTATTAAGTACCTAAGACAAATCAAACGAAACTTATCATG
>CAYLZS010000250.1:0-13116 GCA_964388065.1 uncultured Granulosicoccaceae bacterium | reverse complement strand
GTGCCTTTGAAGCCGAGATTTTCAGAGCCGGCATTCAATCCATTGATAAAGGCCAGTACGAAGCATCACACACGGTAGCGCTTGGTTACACAGACACAATGCGCTTTATCATTCTGCCTCAGGCAATTAAGAGAATACTGCCGGCACTCGGCAATCAGCTGGTATATATGCTTAAGATGTCGTCACTGGTTTCAGTGATCGGCATGCAGGAGCTGATACGCAAAGCCAATGAACTGGTGGTAACCGAATACCGGCCGCTTGAAATTTATACGATTCTGCTGCTTGAATATCTTGTTCTGATATTAATTGTATCTGCCGGTGTGCGCCGGCTGGAAAGACGCTTGCAGACTGATGAGCGATAACCGTTTATAAAACGCGTATAAAAAAAAGGGGCTGCATTGCAGCCCCTGTTTACTTTCTTCAACAAAGCTCACCTGTTAAAGATAAGCTGAATACTGCATACGGCTTAGACGATCAGTGACGTCATATCGAATAAATCTACACCGTGGGACACGCCATCACCCGCCCATTCGTTATCAGTTAACGCCGGCAGTTGCACTGCAGCCATAGAATCAGAGGAGAATACTTCATCATCATCTGACAGAAGTGCCAGTGCCGGAGCTGGCTCTGCCGCTGTCGTCGCACCCGGTAGTACGTCGATACTGAGCGTGGCAGTATCACTGTCCCCGGAGCTATCTGTAATGGTGTAGTCAAAGGTGTCTGTAAAAGCCACAGTGGTCAAAGGAGCAAAATATTCAAAACTTCCGTCCTGAAAATTAAATTCGAGACGACCACCGGAGCTAACAGGAACATTAATAAAATCCGGTCTAACTAATGACGTCGCCGGCGCAGTACCGGTAACAGTTACGCTGCTGCCGTCATAACCGTAAACTACCCCGTCAACATCCACTGTACTGACCGAACTCGCACCCAGTTGAGGACCGTCCAGACCTGAATCATCGTTGCCGAAGACGTTACCACTGACACTCTCTGCTATCGTTCTGAATAAGTCGGCAGGTATTCCATCTGCCTCACTGGTAAGAATGGTATTGTCATCCGCACTTACCGGACCTGCCGCAGGAGTATCCGGATGAGACACAATATCCAAAGCACTTATTTCCGTGACACCGCTGCCATAACCAATGCCGTAAGCGTCATTGAAATTAGCTTCCACAAACTCTTCCCATGCAGCCTGCTGCGCTGCGTCCGGCGTTGCGTCTGCTGCAGAAAAGTTCGGCGCAAGCGGATTACCGTCAGTCAGGAAGTAGTAGTTAACAGGCAATGTGTTGGGTAGCGGATCAGCTATTGTCTGACCATTGGCATCAATAGCCTGTTCCAGAAAATTTTGTGAAGCATCTAACGCATCTATGTAGTTGGTGAAGCCACTCGCTTCGAAATCCCCTACAAAAGACATTACCGGAGTCACATCAGGATTTGCACCGGACACATCAGTCCAGACAGATACGTCGCCGGCGCCGCCCGCGCTACCGTCAAAGCCCAGTATTTTCACCGCGCCGATTGCTTCCTGACCTACAAATTCAACCACAGCCTCCCGTATTAACTGCAGCCGCGAGGTCACGTTTCCATTGGCATCGAGAATATCCATGGCCAGAGGAGACCCGCTTTGATCAAGCGGATCGCCGTTGGCATCAACAGCAGTCACACTTCCGGTACTACCGGAATGATCGATCATGATGACCGCGTTAAACCCTTCTGAATTAGCCGAAACTGCAAATTGATCATCATTTGCAACAGGCACTGGATTAGGATCTACAACAGTAACACTTACAGTCTGTTGATCATCTTCGGTTTCTATATTATTCGCAGGCGTAGAGTCGACATCCATCTGATCGGCAGTAAATACCTGCGCGACATTTTCGATTACGCCGGGTGTATTCACCGTGGCATCTGCAATCACAGTAACCGTTTGTCCCGGTGCAAGATCACCTATAATGATGTTTGCAGCGGGATCACCTACGACAGATGGATCACTTGAATCAACAAATGTCAGATCACCACTGGCAAAGTGACCCGGTAGCTGGGTAGCCACACTCACTCCACTCGCAGGAACCGTGCTTTCGTTGGTAACAGCGATGGTGAAGGTAACCGGACCACCGACATCTGCAGTAGCACTGCTAATCTCCTGAGTCAGCGCCAGATCGATGATTTCAGGCACAACCAGAACAGCATTGTCTTCATCATCTTCCGACTGATCACCATCATCATTGCCGGGTGTTGAATCAGGATCAAACTGATCAGCGGCAACAATCTGTGCAACGTTTGTCAGCTCACCGGTATCGACCACCAGTGCCTGTATAGTTAAAGATACTGTATCACCGGACGCCAGATCACCGACACTCCAGATGCCCGTGGCAGAATCAAAACTGACACCATCTGTTGAATCGCTCACATAAGACACCCCGGCAGGAAGAACATCTTCCACCTCAACACCGGTCGCGTCATCAGGCCCTTTGTTGGTGACTTCTATTGTCCATTCAACAATGTCCTGAGGTGCTGCAGTTGCCGGCAACACTCCTTTAACCAGCTCCAGATCGGCAGCGATGGCGTCAACCTGTGCATCATCCTGATTATTGTCCGGATTATCGTCAAAGGTATCGCTTGAAACCTGAGCCGTGTTAGTTCGTGGACCGGCTGCATTAGTGACGATCGCTGTGATATTAAAACTAACCTCCTCACCGGAAGCCAGATCACCCAGTGCAATTGAACCACTGGTGCCATCATCAGACAGCACAAAACGCTCATCATCCGACGCTACAAATTCAGTGTCAGGTGGCAACATATCATTGACGACTACATTTTCAGCTGTGTCCGGGCCATTGTTTACAACGGTAATAGTCCAGTCAAATTCAGCACCCAGATCAGGGGTTTGCTCATCAGGAGTTTTGGTAATCGCAAGATCCGCATTAACCGCATCGATACTTACGACCGCAACATCATTGGCAGGATTCGAATCTTCAGTATCGCTGCTTACCAGCGCAATATTGGTTTGTACGGCAGCTGCATCTGTTGCGATAGTAGTGATTTGCAGCAACGCGCTCTCGCCGTTAGCAAGATCACCAATCTCCCAGACACCGGCGTCAACATCAAACGCGCCCATGGTGGCTGAGTCAGAAACATACTCAACACCCGGTGGCAGGTTGTCATTCACTATCACATTGACCGCATCTTCCGGACCGAGGTTTGTCACTACCAGTGACCAGACCACCTCACTGTTCAAATTAGGTGTCGCATTACTAACCAGTTTTACTATCTGCAGATCAGCACCCGTTTCCTCCTCCTTATCACAGTAACAACAGCAGGCAACCGGATGACCCATACCTGAATGACCCATACCGCCATCAGGCTTTCCACCTTCCGGCCTACCACCTTCAGGCTTGCCACCTTCGGGTTTATCTACCGGCGGCATCGATGGTGTTTCCCACACTGGTTCTACAGCAGCCTCTACAACAGTAATCGATGCCTGTGCTGTATTGTTCGACGTATCACTGTCCACAGTGTTGCTGGCCGCTACCGCGGTATTCACATACTGTGCACCGGCTTCACTATCAACACTTGTGCTGATAATCATCTCTGCAGTCTCGCCACTTTCCAGATGACCCACATGCCAGACACCTGACTGAAAATCATAAGTACCGGAAGATGCTCGTGCACCTACAAAACCCAGACCCTCAGGCAGTTGCTCATTAACTCTGGTGCCCCAGGCGGTATCAGGGCCTGTGTTGCTTACCGTTACTGTCCATTCAACGACCGAACCTACTTCAGGGTTTGGATTGTCCACGGTTTTTACCAGTGACAGATCAGCGTCAGTCGGCTGCCATGGATCAACAGCTACAGCGGATTTACCGTCGTTATAGCCGTTCCAGTCATGGGTATCAGTGCTGACTTTAGCGTAGTTATTTATGTAATCATCTACTTCGGTTACTTTCATGGTGATAGTTGCTGTCGCCACTTCACCGACACCCAGGCCGCCCAGCGACCAGGTGCCACTGTTTACATCAAGACCGCCGCCTGTCAGGTGGCTGGATACAAGCTCCATTCCCTCAGGGAGCATGTCATCAACACGAACATTTTCAGCCCACGCCGGTCCTTCATTAGAAACTGTGATCGTCCAGGTAACTTCCTGGCCGAGCTCCGGCGTGTAATCGTCGGCAGATTTCTGAAGACTTAAATCTGTGTAAACTCCATCGAACATGTCTGGACTCCAATCCGTTGAAAGTATCAACCGGATAAATTAAAAGAAATGGCACCGGGCAGAATCCATCCGGATCCCGGAAATCAGCACCTGACATGTCGAGCAGGCATATAGCGTTCCATGGCACTGATTTTTGTCAGGACAAACAAAACCTGAATGTGATGTAAGTCACAAATTTGATTATTGAATCAAACGCTTATTCGTGCCCTTACTGCCAGGCCCGATTTTGTAACGCTGCCTTGATCAGGCATCTCTTCTTACAGCTTGATTAGTGAACGCAGGTAGCAGTTCTATTTGTTTTAGGATGGGCGCTATCTAACAAAGAGCCGGAATGAATGGCTGAAAAATCGCCGGGTAACAATGACTTGCTAATCACCAGTGAGGCCGCATTCACCAGAGCGGAAATTGAATCGATGTCGCGCAGACTGGTTCAACACCTGCTGGCGGCACACTTAATTAGCGGCGATCATGTCGTTGTAATTAGTGACAATCAGGCGACCATCTTTGTCAGTGCAGCAGCTTGCTTTGAGGCCGGATTTGTTCTGGTCTGCCTCGACCCGTCTCTCGGAAACGAACAGATCGCTGCTGTCCTGCGGACGGTCAATCCGGCGGCGTTACTTGCAGACCAGCTGATACTGCATAATCTCGAAAACCACCGGGCCGGCTTGCCGCCGGTTGTGCTGGACACCAGCAGCGTCTCGTCAAAACGCACATGGCTGCGGGGGCGTAAAGCGTCCAAATGGCAGACAAGCCACGCGATCTTTAATACCTCAAAGCCGGATCGCACGGTTGCGCACACACCGCAACAGATAGATGACAGGCAAGCGGCGTATGTCATGTTTACCTCAGGTTCAACTGACAACCCGAAAGGTGTGGTCGTCAGTCGCGGTGCACTGAAACAGCACGTCAATACACTGAGCGAAACTTTTAACTATTCGAGTGAATCAAAACTTCTTTGCTTTCTGCCTGCATACCACACCGACGGTCTGGTTCACTGCTGCTACGTTCCTCTGCTTAAAAATATGTGCGTAGTCCGTCTCGGTGGGTTCAAAGTCAGTACAGACTTTCAGCGCGAGGGACTTAGTTATGGGGCTACCCACTTTTTAGCGGTACCCACAATACTTTCGATGCTGCATGAGTTTTATTCAGATACACCAGACATGTTCACTTTGAGCGGAATTAAAACGGTTATCTCAACCGCCGGCATTCTGGATACAACCCTGTGGCAGAAATTCGAAAAAACTTTCAATGTTAAGCTACTGAACTTCTACGGACTCACAGAGACCATATCCGGTGCACTATATTGCGACGCTGCCAATCACCGCATAGGCAGTGTCGGCAAACCGGCCGGTGTAGAGGCCAGACTGGTTAGTAACGGCAGTGTAGTAACGGGTTGCAACATGCCCGGTGAATTGCAGCTTCGTGGTGAGCAACTAATGACCGGTTACTTTCAGCAGGACAATCCGCCAGCCGGCGTTTTTCAAAACGGCTGGTTTAATACCGGCGATATCTTCAGCATCGATGAAAACGGATACTACTTTTTTAAGTCCCGTATAAAAGAAGTAATAAAAAAAGGCGGTATCACGGTGTACCCGCAGGAAGTCCGCCGGCAACTCAACAAATTTAACGGCGTTACCGGATGCGAAGTTATTGGTCTGCCGGACCCGGTATTCGAAGAGGTGATTATTGCCTGCCTCACAACCGGTCACACGATCGATGAAAGCAGCTTAAAGCAACACTGTGAAGTCACACTGCCAAAAGAAATGCGGCCTGACCATTTTATTTTTCTCGAGCATTTTCCAAAAACCGCTGTCGGAAAAATAAAAAGATCTGAGCTGATATCTGTTATCAAAGACCAGTTAAACAGAGAAACGTTACGTGACCCTGAAGATCAGCCGGTCGATCAGCTACAAGCAACGGTTATCGGCATTGCCGCCGACACCTTCAAATCAGATGAACTCAATCTGAGCGTACAGATGGGCAAAGGACAAATTAACGGATGGGACTCATACGCACACTTAAAATTTATTAAGCAGATTGAAAAGACCTACTCTATTCGTTTTAAAGCGCGGGATATTATGCAAATAGAAACGCTTGAGGATGCCATTGATCTAGTCCGGCAGAAAACCAAACCGCAGGAAGCAGCGTAGGAAAAAGCAGCACCGGAGAAGCTGCGTACGCTAAGTAACATTGCATATTCTGAAACACCCGCTAAGCAGCTGGGTACTCGCCCTTTGTGTTACCGTCGCACTGCCTGTATTTCAACTGTTCTCAGGTGGATTTCTATCAGCTGGTATAAAACCACCTCACACTGAAAACCAGCCGGATACAACCCTTCATGGCCTGATAATCACAAGCTCCGGCTTGCACTGTGCGTTAAAAAACAAGAAAAGCCACGACCGCAACAACGAAATACACTTACAGTCGATTTACCTGCCACTTGCTTCTGTCTCATCTTTCAGAGGCGTCGAAGCTGCAATCGGAAAGGCCGCACCCGACTTTATTGTTGTGCAGGGCTCAGCCCTTGTTAACAACAGAAAAACCACAACAGCACGTCACTGGATGCGCCAGCTGAAGCGATACTGGATTGTGACTTTATCCGGCATTCATCCATCAGTCGAAAGCACATTTATAAAACTACAATGCGCGCTACAGTCTCTGGATAAGAAGCGCTGGAGTCACTGGGTTAAACAAGGCACCGACAACCGGAGCAATCCAACGAGTGAAGACTTGAACACACGCATAGAGTTCATCAATACGTTACTTGAGTTCAACAAACCCGTTTTTATCGTCAATCAGCCCCACCCTCAGATGGCTCAAAGCTACAAGACAGTGGTTAACAATGCCGTAGCGCGGATTATCAAATCTGCAGATGCACCTGACAATGTGCACCAGCTGGACTACACCGTCGTACACCGGGACTCACAGTTTTTTGATCCATATCATCCAACACCGGAACTCACCAGTATTTACATTCCATGGTTTAATAGCCGGGTAATCGGGCAGCTACAACAGTGAATGCTGTCAGTCTGTGGTATTTAATCTGGATTGCGCTCACAACGGCCGGGTTCTGGTTTATGCCGGCAAAGTATCGCCACATCTGGCTGACCGGATCTACGTCTGCATTATTGATTGCCGTTTCCCCGTGGTCTCTACTGTTATTGACAGTGATGTCAGTCACAAGCGGTTACGTAATTATAAAAAATACCAGAAGTCTTATTGCCCCGGTGATTATAGCGATCACTCTCTGCCTGTTCGGCGTAAAGGCACTGCAGCAGATACAGGCAACCACTGCATCAATACCGTTGCTTTTTGGAATCTCTTTCTACACATTGAGAATTATTCACCTGCTGATTGAATTTTACCTCGATAGATTGAAAGTTGATTCACCACAGCAACTCCAGTCTTATCTGTTTTTTCCGGCAATTATTGCTGCGGGCCCGATACAAAGGTTCGACACCTTTAAACAGCTGAACCATGGCAACCTGGATCTGCATAACGTATCCCGCGGCCTGCAAAGAATTTTGCACGGTACTGCCTTAATCATTGTTGTACACAATGTTCTGGTACAAAAACTTTTCATGCCATGGCTGTTCGATACGTCCGTACAGCTCAACTGGCCTGTGCCTGTCAATGAGTGGATAAGCTGCCTCGACTACGGGCTAAGCCTGTACCTGCAATTTTCAGCGTACTCGTCAATCGCTATAGGATTCGCTTTATTGCTTGGATTTCATCTGGATGAAAACTTTAACTGGCCTTTTTTACGACCAAGCCTGATAAAGTTCTGGCGCAACTGGCACATCTCTCTATCAGGATTTTGCCGCACCTATATCTTTACCGGCACAATGGCTGTCAGCCGCTCTATACCACTGGCTTTCATCGCTTCAATGCTTGCAATCGGTATCTGGCACTCGCTGTCGTTGAATTTTGTTCTCTGGGGTATCTACCACGGTGTTGGATTGATAATCACTCAGATCTGGGTAACAGGCAGGGCATTCGAGTATCTGCAACTACGAATACCGGCCAGCGTGATAAAGTTAGCAGGTTGGGCTTTCACTTTTAACTATGTGATACTGAGCTTTGCATTTACCAAACACAACACACTGGCAGAATCCCTTCAGTCATGGGGACGACTGTCCGGATTCAGTCACGGCGGATGACACCATCACCACAGTCAAAGCTGTCTCAAAGATGATCTCATGCAAAACTGGTTAAGCAAATATCTCCCCGCAAGCCTCGTACATATACTGGCAGGCCTCTGGTACGCCCTCCTGCTGGTATTGATTTTTATATTTATACGTACCGAAAACGGTGCAGGCGTTCGATACTGGGGTTTGTAGCGTGAATGGCGACAGCATCTATTTGTTCGGGGTACACAGCCCGCTGGTAGTGGACTATGAAGAAACTATTCAGCGGTTACAGATAAACGCAGTACCCGTTTGTGTTGACGATGCTGATTCACGCTGTGTAATACTCGAGTCCACTATAAGCATAGAGCAGGTATCAACCGGTGGCTCCTATATAGCCTGCGCATTTATGCCGCCGCGACGAATCGAACTTGCATCTATTGCTGAAAAAAATCAACTGCAACCGGCAGATGCACTACTGGACCCCACTGCCGTTATTGCATCAACAACAGAAATCGCTGAAGGCAGCTATTGCAATGCAGGCGTTACCATTGGCGGTATGTCCAACATTGGACAACACACAGTGATAAATCGCAACGCCAGTATCGGGCATCACGTACTGATAGATGATTTCGTATCCCTCGGACCATCAGTGACCCTCTCTGGAGGCGTCGTTGTGGGCACACAGGTAATGATCGGCGGTGGTAGCGTTGTATTGCCGGGCATCACTATTGGCGACAATGCAATAGTAGCTGCCGGCTCAGTTGTTACCAGCCATGTGGCAGCAGACTCAATGGTTGCCGGCGTTCCTGCAAAGCAAAAAAAATGCGGTAATGTGTACAAGGGTGTTCACATCGCAGGTGAAGAGTAGGTGCGACTGTAGCGCTCCGGACTTACTGCTCTGTTAACGCCTTCTCACGCGCACGATTTAACGGAGTCAGTAAATACTGCAACACAGACTTCTGTCCGGCCAACACATCAATCTCTGCCACCATACCGGGAATAATAGTCAGCTCGCGACCGTCTCTGGTGCCCATGTTGTTTGATTCGGTTCGAATACGTACCGGATAATAAGTTTCACCGAGTTCGTTTTGAACAGTATCCACACCAATATACTCAACTACGCCATCCATGCCGCCATAGACGGTAAAGTCATATGCGGTGAATTTAACGGTTGCCGGCTGATCTGAGTGTATAAAACCCACGTCTTCGGGACGCACGTTGGCTTCGACCAGCAGGGTATCGTTGATTGGTACTATCTCCATCACACTGTCACCACCGCGGATAACGCCACCCTCACCGGCAATATGGATTTTATTAACGGTACCGTGTGTGGGTGAACGCAGTATCTTTCGATCCAGCGCATCTGATGATCGTGACAGCTCGCTGTTCAGTGATGCGAGCTCAGCACGCAGTACATCGTGTGCGTCAAGCGCATTTCTACCGGTCTCACTGATTAACGTATTTAAATTTCCCTCAAGCATCGATACATCACGCTCCGCACGGATGAGATCGAGTTTGGTCATGGAACTCTGGCCAGCCCTTAGAATTTCCAACTCACTGCGGGCGTGCCCGAGTAGTTGTTCAGCACTGGATTTTCTGGCCAGATAATCAGACCTTCTGGCATTAAACAGTTCGTTTTCAGTGTTTACCAGCTCGGGATCAAGCTCTGCAGAGTATTGCGGCGTTAAAAATCCATTCGCCTCCGCCTGCAACCGGCTCATGCGCGCTAACATAAGATCACGACGCGATACGGTTTCCTCATAGTTCGCACTGGCGACAGTATCATCCAGCATCAATACCGCCTGACCTTTTTGAACTATATCTCCTTCGCCAACCGGTATACCGACAACAATACCCGCTTCAAGACTTTGTATTGTCTGAACCTTACTGCTGGGTATGACTTTACCGTGACCCCGTGTTACCTGGTCAATCTTTGCAATTGATGCCCAGAGAAAAAGACCACCGACACAAAAAAGACAGACCAGTGGCACCCATCTGGATTTCATGTGTACCGCTTTTTTCTGCAAAGCGGCACTCTGACTTTGCATATCCATAGCGGAACTTGCGATGGGTGATTGCGGTGCGGGCTTTTGCGTTGTGTTGACAGGCTTGCGCTTAACGCCGGGCTCTGCCGTTTCAGCAGTGACTTTATCAAGCTCGGCCAGGTCCCATCCGGCGGCCTTTGCAGGGGCGGCCGGCTTTTTATTTTTTATACTCATGCGCTTGCCGGCCTCCTGCTATTGCTGACTTTAATTTCTGGTTTGGGCTTTGCAGCAGATTGCACACCGGGCACCGAGGCCGGTGCACCGTCGTAGGCTATCTGTCCTTTCTCCATCACAATCGCACGATCCGCTAACTGCATAACGCCTTTCTTGTGGGTGGCAACAATCAGATTCACACCCGTTGCTTTTAATTTAAGCAGGGTACTGATCACCGTCTGTTCGGTTTGCGGATCGAGGTTTGCGGTGGGTTCATCAAGCAGTAACACCGGATAGTTCCGTACCAGACAACGCGCCAGTGCCACGGCACGTCGCTGCCCGCCGGATAGCAGTGCACCACGCTCACCGACTTCGGCATTCAATCCCTGCGGGTGATTGTTTATATATTCTTCAAGACCGACACCGGCGACTGCCTGCATAATGCGATCATCGGCAATGTCTGCATCACCAAGTTTAATGTTGTCTCTGAAGGAACCATGGAACAACGCCACTTCCTGAGGTACGTAGCCAAGTTTGCTGCGCAACACAGACGGGTGATATTGCGTTGCATCAATGCCGTCAATCAGCACCGTACCACTGGTAGGTGGCAGCAGTCCCGCCATCACTTTAAGCAGGGTACTTTTTCCGCAACCGATTTTACCGAGTAATACCACGCTCTCTTTTTCTGAAAACTCAAGCGCGTTAACTGCAAGTGCCGGTGTCGGGTAATCCGGATAGGTCAGCACTGTTTTATTAAAGCTGAAGTTCGCGGTGAAGTTTTCGTTCGAAAGATACACCCGCCGGTGATCAACTTCCGTCTCCATCTGCATGACTTCAGTCAGTGAATCAAGTGACTGCAACGTTTGCTGCAGGCGGGTCATTAATCCGGAAACCATAGCGAGCGGTGCCATGCAGCGGCTGGTTAGCATTACCGTTGCTATTAAACCACCCATTGATAACAGTCCGGCATTAACGCGGTAAACACCGGCCACAATGACTGCCACCGACGTCAGGTTGATCAGCGAGGTGGTTACCGAGTTACCGACCAGCGCATACCAGTGCGATTTAACGCCACTCATCGCAGAACCCGCCAGCAGTTTATTCATGCGACGCAGCAGATAGCCCTCTGCATTATTTGCCTTGACCGATTCAAGGCTGGCAATGCTTTCGCCAATCAGTGTCTGGCGTTCAATACCGGACGCTGTCGCATTCTTAACCGCCTTATGCATCGGCACTTGAAGCGCTACATTAATAATTAAACCGGCAACTACCGCTATAAGCAGCAACCAGCCTATTGGACCTGCCAGAAAAAAGATCACACCGATCATCAACAGCGAGAACGGCAGGTCAGCTAACGCAAGCATCGCCGCTGAAACAAAAAACTCACGCAGTGTTTCATACGCCTTAACACGGTTGGCCAGAAAGCCGGTGGATGTTGGAATTGCCCGCATCGACAATGAAAGCACCTGCTCAAACAGCACACCGGCCAGTTCAAAGTCGAGCTCACGCCCCGCTCGCTCAAGTAAGGCCCCGCGCACCAGGCGTATAAGCAGATCAAACAAATACACCAGCGTGACGCCAATGGCGAGCACCCACAGTGTTTCAACCGCCTGGTTCGGCACGACCTTGTCATACACAATCATCACAAAGAACGGCATCGATAACGCAAACAGATTTACCAGTAGCGACGCGGGCAGCATTTGCAGGTAATACGCGCGGTAACGCCAGAGCGTACGCCAGAACCAACGCTGCCGATTGGCGGCCATATCCATATCTGCAGCGGTGCCCATCTCCTGATCAGCATTCACATGCGTCAGCGTAAACGCATAGCCCGAGTACTGACGTTTGATCACTTCATAATCGACAGGCCGGAGTTCCGAGTTCGCATCAAGTAGATAGATTTCATCGGGTGCGTCCCCGGCGGTGCTGTACAACACGCCAACCTGATTACCCTGCAGCAGCACAATCGACGGACCGATATGTGAGGCCAGTTGCTGTAGCTCTGTTTTACCTAAAGAGGTTTTGAATCCGGCACGCGCTGCAATGCGTGGAAAGAGCGCCGGAGTGACGCCGTCTTTCTGATCGACAGGCAACGTTGCCAGTAGCGAGTCCCTGTCTACTTTCCGGTCGTAGCGCAGCGCAATGTGGCGCAGACTTTCAAACAGCACATCAATAGTCGGGTCAGATTTCATAGGTAACAGCACCAGCGGTGACTACCGCACCATTGACCGGATATAAATATATAAATATATAAATCAATATCTTACGAAGACATAGGCATCGCAGGATCAGAGATTGATATTCCGGTCGGATATAAATAGCGGATTAACACACTATATATAGCAGCAGAACCGGAAACCGGGCGCACGCTGGACAGAGCACCATATCAGCACCCGGGCCAAAGGCCCGGTGCCTGGCCCGGATTATTCATGACGCGACGCGAGTCTTCAGGCAAAGTACTGCATTTGTAGAGTTTCATTTTATTTCAATGTCATGACTCATAAAACAGTCTGTCTATTCGACTCCAGAAGCCAATAGCGCGTCACATCTCACCCGATCCGCATCGCTAGTGGCG
>CAYLZS010000249.1:0-17432 GCA_964388065.1 uncultured Granulosicoccaceae bacterium | reverse complement strand
CCTCAATACTGGTCGATATTGGCGTAGACCTTGCCGATGCCAACAAGAGTGGATATCATATTTCAAAGATTTCTGAAATTTCTGCAAGAATGGTTGTCGAGGCAAATCGCCAAGTCATCTAAGCGGGTCTTTTTGTTGAGCCTTTTTAGGCTGATTTCGAGCCAATCCGTTCAAGCGGTAACTCTTCAAAGCGGAGTTCAAGGCTACCTTATTATTGAGCAAGACTGTGCATTGCGATAAAATTACAGAGTTTTGATTCGGCCGCTCATAGATGGTTTTACGACAGGTTAACAGCGCGACAGGTATCACCCAGGTGGTGGTGCGGGCTAATAAGTCGATGAGCTGGCGTGCCAACGTTCTGCTGGCGGCGTCACTCGGTTCTTTGAGTGCAGTTTTTGGAGGCGTAATTGCCACCGCCGGGTTCTGGATGGTCATGCCATTTGCCGGACTAGAGTTTTTACTGGTGTATTTTTGCCTGACCAGAGCGTACAAGCGTCTTGGATACACGGAAGTCATCTCGAATATGGGAGACAAGCTGCTGGTAGAAAGCGGTTATGACAAACCAGTGGCAACGGCAGAATTGCCTAGTCAATGGACCAAAGTACAGTTTGACGATCCACCCAGCGCCTTTGATGTTGGGCGGTTGAAGTTGCAGTGTAGTGGCCAGAGTCTTGAGATAGGCCAGGCTTTGAACAAAGAAGAAAAACGGAAGTTATACAAGGAAATACTACACTGTCTGCATGTTGATGAACCACAGCTCAGGCTGATCAGCTGAGTTTCAAGCCTGTCTAAAATTATCCGCAGGTATTTTTTCGAGGTTGTTACTGCGGGGTTGATTTTACGGCTGGTTAAGCTAGACATTTGTAAAACTTAAGTGCTTGTTACGACTATCGTTTCTGGTTGTGCAGGCTAAAATCTTATTTTGCCATTTTGGAGAAGGTCCGAATGAGGTCCTCAGGTTCAATATTCCCCAGGACAGTTAACTTAACGACAGTTAACTTAACGACAGTTAACTTAACGCCAGTTAACTTAGCGCCAGCCAACTTAGCGCCAGCCAGGACGAACCTGGCAAGTAGCTGGTCAACTCCAAGACGTTTGACGGCCTGGTTGTCAGTGACCGCAATGCTATTGCTGGCAAGCTTTGCCGTGCGCGCAGAGATAAATATGCCAGTTGGTGTGACACCAATCAGCAAGGAAGTCTATGGCTTGCATATGCTGATCTTCTGGATCTGTTGCGTAATTGGCGCAGCAGTGTTCGGTGTCATGTTCTACTCGATGTTCAAACATCGGAAATCCAAAGGTGCGGTGGCTGCAGATTTTCATGAAAGTACAGTGGTAGAAATTATCTGGACAGCGGTGCCGTTGGTTATTCTTATAGCGATGGCGATTCCTGCTGCTAAAACTCTTATCGCGATGGAAGATACCAGTAACGCTGATGTGACTGTTAAAGTTACCGGTTACCAGTGGAAGTGGCAGTATGAATACCTCGACTCCGGTATCAGTTTTTTTAGCAACCTCGCACCGGAACATAATGCCGCGCGCCAGGTGGGTTCTGGTATCGATGTCACCCAGTACGAACACTACTTAAAAGACGTTGATAATCCACTGGTGCTGCCGGTAGGTAGAAAAGTGCGCTTCCTGCACACGTCAGCAGATGTTATTCATTCGTGGTGGGTGCCTGATCTTGCAGTGAAGAAGGATGCTATTCCGGGCTTTATCAATGAAAACTGGGCCTTAATTGAAGAGCCTGGTACTTACCGTGGCAAGTGTACTGAGCTGTGTGGTCGTGACCATGGCTTTATGCCTGTGGTTGTTAAAGCTTTACCAGCAGATGAATACGATGCATGGGTTGCAGAGAATACACCTGCCAAAGAAGTGATGACCGATAGCACTGATGCTGCGGCTTCAACCGCTGTTGCTGCAGCTGATTCAGCAGATGATGATCGCGAGTGGGCTATGGAAGAATTGATGGCACAGGGCGAAGGCGTTTACAACGCACAATGCGCCTCCTGCCATCAGGTAAATGGTCAGGGCTTGCCGGGTGCCTTTCCAGCTATTGCCGGTAGTGCGATTGCCACAGGTGATCCTGCTGCCCACATAAATATTGTCTACGCCGGTAAAGCCGGATCATCAATGGCAGCTTTTGCCAGTCGTCTGAGTAATTCGGATATGGCAGCAGTGCTTACTTATCAACGTAACGCATTTGGTAACTCGGTTGGAGACACGATTCAACCGTCCGCCATTAAAGCACTGCGTTAATTCAGATGTTGAACCAGATTAAACATAAAAAGCCGGAGTTGAAATGAGCTACGCTGCCGCAGAACACCACGATCATGACGATCACGGACCAGCTAAAGGCTGGACGCGTTGGTTGTACACGACCAACCACAAGGATATCGGAACGCTCTATCTGCTGTTTTCACTGGTGATGTTTTTCATCGGTGGTGGCATGGCACTTATTATTCGTGCCGAATTGTTCCAGCCTGGCCTGCAATTGGTTGATCCGTTGTTTTTCAACTCAATGACAACAATGCATGCTCTGGTGATGATTTTCGGTGTGGTGATGCCGGCATTTGTTGGACTGGCTAACTGGATGATCCCGATGATGATTGGTGGTCCGGACATGGCCTTGCCACGTCTGAACAACTGGAGCTTCTGGATCATGCCTTTTGCATTCCTGTTGTTGCTCTCTACCCTCTTCATGGAAGGCGGTGGCCCTGCTGGTGGCTGGACTCTCTATGCGCCACTGTCTCTGCAAAGTCCCGACAGTTTTGCCTTTGTGATTTTTTCAATTCACTTCATGGGCATCTCGTCTGTGATGGGTTCAATCAACATTGTTGCAACCATTTTTAATATGCGCGCACCGGGCATGTCACTGATGCAAATGCCATTGTTTGTATGGACGTGGTTAATCACGGCGTATCTCTTGATTGCTGTAATACCGGTTCTTGCTGGTGCAGTAACCATGTTGCTAACAGACCGGTTTTTTGGTACCAGCTTTTTTAATGCGGCCGGTGGTGGTGATCCTGTGATGTATCAGCACATCTTCTGGTTCTTTGGTCACCCTGAAGTCTACATTTTGATTCTGCCTGCCTTTGGCATCATCTCAAGCATTATTCCGACTTTTGCCCGCAAGCCTCTGTTTGGCTACGCGTCTATGGTTTATGCAACGGCATCTATTGCGTTTCTTTCGTTCATCGTTTGGGCACACCACATGTTCACTGTTGGAATGCCACTGGCTGGTGAAATGTTTTTTATGTTTGCCACTATGATGATCTCGGTTCCCACCGGTGTAAAAGTATTTAACTGGATTGCTACCATGTGGCGCGGCTCCATGACATTTGAAACACCAATGTTGTTTGCAGTTGGTTTTCTGGTGATGTTTACCATTGGCGGGCTATCGGGTCTTATGCTCGCGATTACACCTGCGGACATTCAATACCACGATACCTATTTTGTTGTTGCTCACTTCCACTATGTATTGGTGCCGGGTGCAATCTACTCGATCATGGCGGCGACCTATTACTGGCTGCCCAAGTGGACGGGCAATATGTATAGCGAAAAGTGGGGCAAGATCCACTTCTGGGTATCGACAATCTTTTTAAATGTGCTGTTTTTCCCGATGCACTTCGTAGGGCTCGCTGGTATGCCCAGACGTATACCTGACTACAACCAGGTCTTTGCAGACTGGAATGCAGTTGCCACCATCGGTGCCTTCGGGTTTGGTTTTTCTCAGCTGATCTTTGTGTACGTTATCTTTAAGTGCATAAAGGGTGGTGAAAAAGCAACAGATGAAGTTTGGGAAGGTGCAGATGGTCTTGAGTGGACTGTGCCATCACCAGCGCCATACCACACGTTTGAAAAGCCACCAGCACAATTTAGTTAAGCATCACGCCAAGGCAGCAATACTTAAATGATGGCAAATCAGAAACGCAATCTGAAAATTCCAATCGTGCTCGCGGTGATTGCGATTGGTTTTTATGTGCTGAGTATTTATCTGCAGTTCCAGCAGACAGGTGCAGGTTGATGCCACACAAAATGTTTAAAGGACAATTGCATACGCTTTTGGTTGGCAAGCTGATAGCGCTGAGTCTGGCGATGTTTGCGTTTGGCTATGTTGTTATGCCGCCGTTGTATAACATTTTGTGTGATATCACCGGGTTAAATGGTCGGACCAATTCATCAGCTGCGGCGCGTCCGGACGGCACGGTAGTGTCGGACCGTCTGGTGACAGTCGAGTTTGTCTCGGTTATTAATTCATCTGCAGCGTGGTCGTTTGAACCGGCGCAGCAAACCATGCAGGTAGTGCCGGGTAAAACTTACACCGCGCATTATACGGCAGTTAATCTCAGTGGCAGACCGGCAGTTGGCCAGGCGGTGCCTAGTGTTGCGCCTTCATCTGCCGCCAAATATTTTAATAAGATCGAATGTTTCTGTTTTACCAAGCAGGAGTTCGACGTCGCGGGTGAAAAAGAGATGCCGCTGATATTTTTTGTCGAGCCTGATCTGCCTCGAAGTGTGGACACGATCACGCTCTCTTATACTTATTTTGATACTGGCGAAGCACCGGACGATTTGTCCGATAGTTAGCGCCCGAAAAGTCCAAGCAGGAACAACCCCAGCAGGAACAAGCTATGAGTTCACCGAGCAGTTACTACATCCCGCATGAGGCAAAGTGGCCTATAGTCGGCTCAATTGCATTATTCGCATTCTTTGCAGGCTTTGCATCGCTGTTGAATGGTGGCAGCTGGATTATTATGGCATTCGGTGCAGCGCTGCTTGTCTACATGATGGTCCGTTGGTTCGGTGAGGTAATCGCAGAATCGGAGAATGGAACCTACAGCCCGCAGGTGGATGTCTCCTTTCGCATGGCGATGATGTGGTTCATCTTTTCCGAAGTGATGTTCTTTGGTGCGTTTTTCGGTGCCTTGTTTTATGCACGAATTTATTCAGGTCCGTGGTTATCTGGTGCTGGTGAGGGTGGGGCAGCTGCAACTAATGCGGTTCTGTGGTCTGGCTTCGATTACATCTGGCCGAGCAATGGTCCGGAAAAACTTGGTGGCAGCTACCAGAAAATGAGCTGGCTTGGTCTGCCGGTTATTAACACGCTGATACTTCTAACCAGTGGTGTGACCTGTACTATTGCTCACCATGCAATCAAACACGGTGACCGCGAAAAGATGGTCAGATGGTTGCTCGCGACCTGTGCGCTGGGTTTTACCTTTGTTGGATTGCAGGCACTCGAGTACTACGAAGCCTACGCCCACCTGAATCTGAAAATGACCACAGGTATCTACGGGTCGACATTCTTCATGTTGACAGGCTTTCACGGATTCCATGTTTGTATGGGTGCGATCATCCTTCTGATAGTGATGTTCAGAGGAACCAAAAAACACTTTTCAGCGACCAATCATTTCGCGTTCGAGGCTGCTGCCTGGTATTGGCACTTTGTCGATGTGGTCTGGTTAGGCTTGTTTATCTTTGTTTATATTCTGTAAATAACGACAATTTGTCTGCATTGAGTTCGTCGATTTATTCTGATCGAATTTACTGCAAACAAACCAACAAATAAGGGCACTGAGTGAGTACGTCAGGTACATTCATTCAGTGCCTTTTTTTACACCTTGTGCAAGCGCTGCTACTCCAACACACCTGCCAGACCCGCAACAATAATAACGGCAATCGCGACCAGTGATAAACCGATACGCCAGGTAAGTGCGTTGACTGTGCGGCTCTTGCTGCTGTCATCTTTAACCAGAAAAAACAGCCCCGAAAACAGGCTGACAACGATCGCCAGAAGTAAGATGATGATTATCAGCTTTACCAGTAACATAAACTTGTTCGAAACAAATAAAACATCACCTTAGCACACGTTGCCAGTTGGTAGCGCCTGGCCCTCAATGCGGTCTTCTGATGTAGCCTTTATAATGTGGAATAGCCATCGGTGAGTCGATTTTTATCCAGATTAACAACCCGGACCGGTGTCATATCAACGGTGGCAGCGCTGTTGGTTGGTATGGCTTTTTTCAAACTTGGACTGTGGCAACTCAGTCGCGCTGACGAGAAGACTGCGATTGTACAAAGGCATCGCGCCGCGACCGAACTGCCACCATTGGAATCTCTCGATGGCAGTGATAGCGAAGCGGTGCTTTATCGGCGTGTGAAACTCGACGGCTGGTTCGATTTGGAGCACCAGTTTTTGCTCGATAATCGCACCCTGGGAGGCCAGGCCGGATTTGAAGTTATCACCCCGTTTTATCTGGCCAATGAAGAATACCTGCTCGTCAATCGTGGCTGGATTGGTCACAACGGGGATCGGCGAGTGCAACTGTTGCAAGACAAGTCATCTGCTGAAACTTCGCCGGAACTGTTGCAAGGCATCTTAGTCACACCCTCGCGAGGTGTTCAGTTGGGTGACTCTGTGCCGGATTCGGGCGTTACTGATTGGCCGGTCATTGTGCAATTTATCGACTATGAGACTATTGCAGCTAAACTCGATAAAATACCAGTACTGGATGCTGTGATCATCGCAGCCGAGGGGCAAACCGGCAATTATACGTATAACTGGAAGCCGATCGGGAGCGGGGCGCAAATACACCTTGGCTATGCTTTCCAGTGGTTTGCGATGCTGTTTGCCCTTGTTGCCTTGTATTTATACCTGATGGTTTTTAGAAAAAACGATGACTGATACCTTAGCGGAAAATTCTGCGCGAAAGTTGAGCAGGGCCAAGTTGCTTGGATTGATGGGCCTGTATGCAGCGCCATTAATTGCAGCATGGATTTGGTTCATTTATGTATCGAATAACGAAGGTGCGGGTGTTTCTGTTAATGGTGAACTGATACATCCCGCGGTACCACTTGAAACATTCGACCTTGCAAGTGCTGCCAAACCTGCCTGGGGTCTTGACGATATCCGAGGCAAGTGGAGTATGGTGTACTTTACTGATCAGAAATGTGATCAGGCCTGTGAGACCGCATTGTATAATATGCGGCAGATTCGCCTTTCGACCGGACGCCGTATGACACGGGTTCAGCGTGTTCTGGTTACTCCGGCGTGGCAGGAGATGCAAAAGAAACTGGAAAATGCCAGTGAAGGCTTGCAGGTTGTTGGAGGTGACACTAACAACATCGGTATTCTGCAATCGCAGTTTGTAAATGCACAACGTAACATGGCATCCTGCGAGGACTGTATGTATCTGGTCGATCCCAATGGCAATCTAATGATGCGATTCTCTGCCGATCTTCCACCGGCTAAAATTCTTAAGGATCTGAAGCATCTCCTTAAGACTTCAAGGATCGGTTAGTAGCGATGCAATCCAGCGACAACTCAGAATCGATGGCAGCTGATGTAATTGCGGCATCCGCTCCATCCTCCAATACGTCATCGATAATAGATGACCTGCTTGAAGTCACTAAACCAAAAGTTGTTTTGTTGTTGGTGTTTACCGCTATTGTCGGAATGGTGCTGGCAGTTCCAGGCTGGCTGCCGCTGCAAGAGACGGTGTTTGGCATTCTCGGTATTGGACTGGCGTCAGCGTCTGCGGCTGCGATCAACCACGTTGTCGATCAAAAAGCCGATGCACAAATGAATCGTACTAACAAACGTCCGATACCTCAGGGCAATCTTTCGAGTGCCAACGTATTGTTGTTTGCAGCTCTGCTTGGTGTATTGGCAATGGTGCTGCTGGTCGTGTTTGTTAATGTGCTTACTGCAGTGCTGACGTTTCTTTCACTTATCGGTTACGCCTGCGTGTATACCATGTACTTAAAGCGTGCGACGCCACAAAACATTGTGATTGGCGGAGTTGCCGGGGCAATGCCACCGGTACTTGGCTGGGCGGCTATAACAGGTGAGGTAACCGCGGAACCGTTGTTGTTATTTTTAATTGTATTCATCTGGACACCACCACATTTCTGGGCACTCGCTATTCATCGTCGTGATGATTACGCAAAAGTCGGCATACCGATGTTGCCAGTGACTCACGGTAACAAATACACGCGAGTGCAAATTCTGCTCTACACCATCTTGTTGGTGTTGGTTACTATCGCGCCCTATCTTATTCAGATGAGTGGGCTAATCTACCTGGTTGCAGCTCTTGCCCTTGGCGGCTGGTTTCTTTTCCATGCGATTAAACTGCAAAACCCTCGACATGAAAAGGAGCCAATACGTATGTTTGTGGTATCTATCAAATACCTGATGGGGTTGTTTGCGGCACTGTTGGTCGATCACTATATTCCTTTGTTCTTCCAGTAATTTCTACTGAATCTCCCCCAGTTCAATTGTAGCGTCCATTTGTAACGCTCATTGGTAGCGTCCATTCGCAGAGTCCATCTGTAGAATTTGTGACCGCACAGGTTTGTGCGATGGTTTCTTTTTGCCGCGAATAATACGATCATTCGCAATTTTGTACATTTCATATTTAGCCCTTCCACGTACCGTGGATTCCTTCACAGTCAATCCTGATCTGTTTTGATAACTTGAGCGGAATAATGGCGGTGCAATTGCCGCTCTTCGTTAGGTAGACCTTCGGTAGGTGAACCTTCGGTTGTAGATAAGGGCAAATCAATGACAAAGAAAATTGGTATACCAGCCGTTGGCGTCAGTCTGATTCTGGCACTCAGTATTACCAATGCTGCCGGACATTCAGAGCGCGGAGAATACACAACTAATGCACAGGGAGGGCTCCTTGTTGAGAATAGTCGAGTTCTCAGTGGCGATTTGTTCTTCAGTAAACCGGGTATGGAAACGGTGGTGGCGCCTAAAGGGTCGGAGTTGACACAATCAATTCTTCCGGTTGTGTGGCAGTTTGCGGCACTGTTGCCAGTTACCGACTACCTGCAGACAGCTGCTATCCATAGTGTTGGCAGTAATGAAAAAATACGCCCATGGCAGGAAGTTCAGAACACTTTCTACAACGGGTTAATCGTTGAGGGTGCGAGAGACAGAGATGCGAAGATCGCCTATGCCGGCGCTTACGGTTTTTCACCTCGCTGGTCACTGGTTGAATTTACAAGAATTGCTGAAGCGGTACCCGCTTACCCGAACACCGAACTTTTTTCAGTCGAGTATATTCGGCCAGCTACGAAGGGAATGACACTGGAAGCCTACCGCAAGCTGGCACTGAATATATTGCAGCGACCGGATGACTTTACTCTCGACGATATAAGAACCGTTGTTGACGAGGCTGATAGTTCCAGGGCTAATCTCAGGGTCATAAATGAGAACGAAGTGTCGATTGAACTGCCTCCGGAGAAAATTAAAGTGTCTGCTCCAAGAGTGGTCATAGAACTGCCGGAGGAACCGGCTTCTGTTGCAAGCGGTGTTGGCGTAGCGATAGATTCTTCCAGCGGTCCTTTGCTGCATAGCGGTAGTAAGGCTGTGAACAAGGTAGCTGAAACCAAACCGATTGAAGCTGTAGCAGCTCCGGTGGTGGATAGCAAAAAGGGAGCTACAGTACCAGCGGAAGTTGTCACAGATACAAGCGGCTTTGTTGATAGTGAAATTCTATCCTCGGGTAGCGCTCCACCGGCGGGAAACGTTGTCGAGCCAGCGGTACTGGTACCGGTACTGGAGGGTCCTGACGATGACTGGGTAACACTGCCAGACGGTACGGTGGTCCTGCGCAGTACAAGAAAACTTGCATCGGAATAAGCAGAAACGCAAAAGTAAAAAAAGCCGCTGATTAGCGGCTTTTTTGTTTCTCTCTTTAAAAGCGTGTGTTGTCAGGCATCAAGCATATGTGCTTTGAGCTTATTCATTGCCGCTTTCTCTATCTGGCGGATTCTCTCTGCCGAAACATTGTACTCATCAGCAAGTTCCTGCAAGGTAGACTTGCTGTCATCGTTCAGCCATCTGCGTTGCAGTATGTCGCGGCTGCGTGCGTCAAGCTCGTCCATACCAGCGGTTAGTGTAGTCACCTGCGAACTGGCGTAGTCTTCGTTTTCTGCCGTTATGGCCGGGTCGACATCATCCTGATATAGATACTCGGCAGGTCGCAGGGCACGTTTCTCAGATCCGTCGTCGGCAGAAGTTGCATCGAACGACATATCACCGCTGGTTAAGCGTGACTCCATTTCATACACCTGCTCCTGTGTTACACCCAGGTCTTTCGCCACAGCTTCCGCCTCTGCAGCAGAGAACCATCCCAGACCTTTCTTTGAGCTGCGAAGTTTGAAGAAGAGCTTGCGCTGTGCTTTGGTCGTGGCGACTTTCACAATGCGCCAGTTGCGAATCACGTACTCGTGAATTTCTGCACGAATCCAGTGCACCGCGAATGAAATAAGGCGTACGCCGACATCCGGGTCGAAACGTTTAACCGCTTTCATCAAACCAATATTACCTTCCTGAACCAGGTCTGCCAGTGGCAGTCCGTAGCCCGAGTAGCTCCGAGCCAGGTGCACAACGAACCGCAATTGTGACATGACCATTTGTCCGGCGGACTCGAGATCGTCGTTGTCGCGATATTTGCGTGCAAGGCTTTGTTCGTCTTCGACAGACAGAACTGGAAAAGAGGATATCTTCGACAGGTATCCGTTCAAATCATCATTGACCACAGGCAAAGTCATCGCTGACGTTTTTACCATAGCTTGGGCCATCTAGTATTCTCCTGATTAACTGGTAGTGCCTATTTTAGCACTCACAAGGTAAGAGTGCTAACAGAGACAAAAGTTCATTACTTATCGACCAATATTCAAAGAATAACAGGCTAAATTTAATCTCAACTGAATGGAAAATATATTAAGTTATTGAATTATAAGGATTTAATGGTATTTTTGCCCAATAGGCTGACAATCAGAAAGCTGCTCAAAATGGCGATGAAGCTGAGCGACAATATTTGATGGAATGGCAGCGTGTGAGGAAAAATCTGACTATAGGTTGACATAACATCTATATGAGGGAGTAACTCAATTGCACCCCACGCCAGCATTGTAGCAAGGCCCAGAGCCAGGATCGTCAGTGTCAGGCTGCGCAGCACGAGTGGTTTGAGCAACATGATGCGACTGGCCCCCATTTGGTGCAGAACTTTTAATTCCGGCTTTTGGCGAATCAGGTCGGAAAAAGAAATAAGGAAAGCCAGCATCATTGTGATTGGTATGGCGATGGCGAAGCTCAGCCAGCCAAACTTTCGGGTGGTGTTTATTGCTTC
Source organism: uncultured Granulosicoccaceae bacterium (assembly GCA_964388065.1). GTDB lineage: Bacteria > Pseudomonadota > Gammaproteobacteria > Granulosicoccales > Granulosicoccaceae. The sequence continues at coordinate 6,285 of CAYLZS010000249.1, read as the reverse complement.
TACGTTTTCCTGCAGCCAGATTGAATCAGCGGCGACAAAATCAACTGACGTATTGCTGTTGAGTTCCGCCACGATGTTATCGAGCTGGGTTTTGTTCAAAGAGGCAGACGGCTGGATATCTACAGTGAGTATGTCGCTGTCCTGCACTTCTACTGGAGTGAGCTTTGCCGTTAAGATGTGTTGGTTACTGGCGAGCGTCTTTGCCAGTTGTGTCGCTTTGTTGAGGTCGATTTTGTCATTCAGGAAAACACTAATATTACGACTGTTAAGTAAATTTTCCTCAGCCGCTTTGAAGCTTGCTGAAAATATAGCGATCGCTGGTAGTGCTGCAGCGAGAGTGCAAATTAGAAAGGTATTTTTTAGCGGAGTGCGAAACTGTGAGAGGAAGCAGTCTTTAACCAGGGTCGATAATTTGGCATTTTTGCCGTAACGGGTAAGGCTTTTTATGCTGCCTGTATTGCCGTTAGCGTGAGACGCACGGTCGGTAGACGGTACCACTGATTTCAGGCGCTTAGCCGATGGTATCCTGTTGAAATTTATTTTGTTCATCATCTAAGATGGATCCTGCTTTGAGCGTCACTGTTTTAGTGTTTTCAGCACCGTGCTTTAATAGCTCTGTGTTGTTTTGACAAGTGACCAGCACGGTAGCGCCACTTGCATTTACGTCATTCAGCAGACTGACTATCAAACTGGCAGTTTCGTCATCGAGGTTATGCAAAGGTTCATCTGCCACAACGATCGGTGGTCGATGAATTATTGCTCTCGCGGCCGACACTACCTGACGCGTCGGTGCTGTGAGACTGTCTACCTTTACTGCTTTGCTATCGCCCAGGCCCGTCAGTTCGAGCATAGCTTTTATCCGCTGATCGATGACGTCCTGGTCAAAGCCTGCCAGCTGAAGCGGAACAGAAATATTTTCAACGACTGTTCTGTCTTCAAGCAGTGAAGCTGTATCCGCGATCAAACCAATCTGACGCCGCAAATACGGGATACGCGCTTGCGGAATACTGCCGATGTCGAGTCCGTCGACTGTCAGTGTGCCTTGGTCCGGCTTTTCATAAGCAGTTATCAGGCGCACCAGTGTGGTTTTGCCCGATTGTCTGTCGCCACATAGATGAGTATAGGAGGCTTTTGGCAAAAACAGCGTCAAATTGTTGATTACCGCCCTTTTATCAATAATTTTTTGCACTTCGTGAAAATAAATCACTTGTATTGGTCCTCCTGCAACTTCTCCCGGTTTAGCACCGGCTTCAGCACCGGGTGCAGGCACATGACTGCCAATTCACTGTAGCTGGTGATCATGCGTGAGGTTCCGTGGCAACACTGCCGTCCGGTACACCATCGCCCAACAGTGCATCGACAAAGTCAGGTGCTTCAAAAACACGTAAATCGTAAATGCCTTCACCGACTCCAATAAAGCGGATTGGCAGTTGTAATTCGTCTGCCAGGGTAAACAACACTCCGCCTTTAGCGGTGCCATCGAGTTTGGTAACAACCAGTCCGCTTACGTCTACTGACTTGCCAAATTCACGTGCCTGATTCAACGCGTTCTGGCCGGTTGTGCCATCGAGTACCAGCAACGTCTCGTGGGGTGCAGAGTTATCGAGTTTTTTAATCACGCGGCTGACCTTGCCCAGTTCATCCATCAGACCATGTTGGGTATGAAGCCGCCCTGCAGTATCAGCAATCAATACATCAATGCCGCGTGCTGTTGCCGACTGTAATGCATCAAATATAACGGACGCGGAATCGGCTCCGCTGCCCTGTGATACCACGGGAACATTGTTTCTTTCACCCCAGGTTTTAAGCTGTTCAACAGCGGCTGCACGAAAGGTGTCTCCTGCAGCGAGCATCACCGTTTTACCGCCGTTTTGAAGTTGTCTGGCTATTTTACCGATGGTGGTAGTTTTGCCGGCACCGTTAACACCGACAACCAGTAGTACAAATGGTGTATCGCTATCCGGTATTTCAAGTGGTTGCTGACAAGGCTGCAACAGATCAGTGAGTTGTGTTCTTAGTACCGACTGTAAATTATTTGCCTCGTTACCTTTTGCAGATTGTCGTACGGACTCAATAATTTTAGTTGCTGTTGTAACACTTACGTCACTCATAACTAACTGAGCTTCGAGGTCATCGAGCAGGTCATCGTCTATTTTTGTGCCGGTTAAAAAATCGAGTATGCCGCTGGTAAAGCGTTTTCGAGTCTTGGCAAGTTTGGCGTCTAGTTTGTCAGCCTCGGCAGCGGTTGCTGCGAGCTTTGATTCGCCAGCCTGAGTGTTTTCTGCCGAGCCTTTATCTGCAATTTTTCCGACAGATTCCCTGTCAGCCGCATCTTCAGAGGTATTTTTTTTAGTTAAGAAACTGAATAAGCCCATAGGGTGATTTTAGCAGCCAGAGAATTGGTAGATTGATATGATATCGGCACGTAAACAGGCAGGCAGGTCATGATTTTCAGCAGGTACTCACACAGTTGTGTTCCAGCCTGTATTGTCGCTCTTCCATGAGTATAAATCAGCGCAGTAGTGTGCGCATAATATCGGGCAGTAAACGAGGGTCAAAAGTACAATTTTTGGCAGCACCGGGACTTCGCCCGAGCGGTGATCGAATCAGAGAGACTCTTTTTGCCTGGGTGCAGACATCCATTTCGGGCAGCCGGTGTCTGGATATGTTTGCCGGAAGCGGGGCACTGGGTTTTGAAGCAGCATCACGCGGTGCCGAACGCGTTGTGATGCTTGAAAAAAACAGTGTGGCGGCGGCGTCTTTGCAGGAAAATGCTGACCGGCTGCGGTTTGATAATGTCGATATCTATGCAGCAGACGCACTGACCGCCGATACCTACCAGTTAAAGCTTCCCGGGCATCAATTTGATTTGCTGTTTATTGACCCGCCGTTTGCTGAAAATCTTCACCAAACTGCGATAGATCTGGTACAGCAGCAGCAACTGCTAAAGCCGGATGCTCTGATATATCTTGAAACCGGTAAGAGAGATAACCTGCTGCAGGTACCGGTTCACTGGCAATTATTTCGCGAAAAAGTTGCCGGAGAAGTGCGGATACAACTGTATCGTACGATTGCGGCAGAGTGACATGCGTGCAATGATGATAATTATCAATTAAACAACGGATTCCAAATTGGATATCACTGCAATTTACCCGGGTACGTTTGATCCGGTCACGCTCGGTCATATTGACGTTGCTGGTCGTGCGGCAAAAATGTTTGATCAACTGATTATTGCCGTTGCTGCCAGTCCCGGAAAAAAGCCGCACTTTGATCTTGCGCAGCGTTGCGACATGGCAGAGCACGTGTTGTCTGCTTACCCGAATGTGAGAGTTGAAACGTTTAGCGGTCTGCTCGTCGATTTCGCAAAAACGCATAAAGCGTCAGTTATTGTTCGTGGTCTGAGAGCAGTCTCGGATTTTGAATATGAAGTGCAGCTCGCGAACCTTAATCGACAAATGGAACCCGATGTTGAAACGGTCTTTGTTGCAGCAGCCAGTCAATATACCTTCGTATCGTCGAGTATTGTGCGCGAAATTGCCTCTCTCGGTGGTGATGTATCGCAATTTGTCGATCCGTTGGTTGAAAAGGCTCTGAAAGCAAGTAACAGTAAGACGTAGATCGCTAATGGTATTCGACTAATGGCATTGATCATTACAGATGAATGCATCAATTGTGATGTATGTGAACCCGAATGTCCCAATGGTGCGATAACCCAGGGCATAGAGATTTACGAAATTAACCCGGCCTTGTGTACCGAGTGTGTTGGTCACTTTGAAACATCGCAGTGCGTCGAAGTTTGCCCGGTGGATTGCATACCGCTGGATCCGTCTTATGTTGAAAGCCGCGAACAATTGATGCAGAAATACCATCGAATCATAGCGATACAGGTGCAGCACTCCGATGATAAGCCTGCAGGTCAGGAATAGACTCGTGAGCTTTAACGCTTAGTTCTTACCCTGAGCTTAGACCTTCAGCTTTGACCTTCAGCTTTGACAAGTAGAGCAATAAAAAGTAGAGCGTTGCCCGATTGTGCGCTGCTTAATCAGGCTGCTGCACTTTCGACATGGCAAGCCTTCTCTGCCGTAAACATTTAAAGTTTGTTGGAAGTAACCCGGCTGTCCTTCTGAATTAACAAAATCCCGCAGGGTAGTGCCACCTGATTTAATGGCAGCTGCCAGAACTTCTTTGATTTCCAGTGCCAGTGAATCAAACGCTGCAGCCGAAACTCTTCCTGCAGCCTTGCCAGGACGGATGCCGGAACGGTAGAGCGCCTCACTTGCATAGATGTTGCCGACACCAACAACAATATGACCGTTCATAATGAAGTTTTTAACTGCAACTTTTTTTTTGCGGCTGTGCTTAAAAAGATGATTGCCGTCGAATGTGTCGCTTAGTGGTTCCGGTCCCAGATCTGCCAGCAGCGGGTGGCTTGCGGCAGCCCCGTTAGTCCATAAAATTGTGCCAAAGCGTCTGGGGTCGTGGTAGACCAGCCACTTATTGTTGGCGAGCTCGAAAAGTACATGATCGTGTTTGCGCGTCTCAAAAGGTTTGTCGACAATTCTCAGGCTGCCGGACATACCCAAATGCAGAAGTATTGAGCCACTTGCGGTGCCGGCAACTATGTATTTTCCACGACGATGAAGTGACTTAACCGTTTGGTTTTCGGCATCATGCAATTCCGCAGGTACCGGCCATCGCAATTTTGGCTGACGCACCTGTATGCTTTTTATTTTTTTGTTTAGAAGGTAGGGCGAGATGCCACGCAGTGTGGTTTCTACTTCAGGGAGTTCAGGCATTGTTGAGGGCAGTAGCTGGCACAGTGTCGCTTACGTTGCGAGTATACCAATTAGTACTGGTGTTGCACTCAGCTTATGACTATTCCTTGCTTTGCAGAGGTGTCTGCATTTTTTTCGGTAGCAGGTCAGTGAGGCCAAGAGACTCTGCGGTCGTTGGATCCAGAAGATAGGTAAAGCCATTGTCCTCGCTTATCGTGTATCCGGAATCGCTGTGTTTGGCTTTCAGGAGTTTGGACTTTTTGTTACTGATTACTTCGATATCGAGGGCAGGGCCTGAAGATTTATCATCGATAACATCAACCGCCTGCAGATTAGACCATGTATCCGGTTGCTCGAGGGTTGTCTCACCTATGGTGATGTTTTCAACGTCATGTGTAATTTGAAGATCCAGGAATGCGTTGTTACTGGCGCTGAGTAACGGTACAACAGTATCGGGTTGAAGGTATACCAGATCACCGCTGCGTACGTAGCGCAGCCTGCTCACAGGTTCAATTGAACCGAAGTCGTATTCTGCGTCATTGATTTTAAGCTTAATTGGGTCGACAAAGATGTCTTCCTCGGGAATATCAGTGGCTGCATATTTACGCTGGCTGTATTTATTGGTGTCCAGTAGTACCTGCAGTCGCTGCGCCTGCACCGGTGCTGATACCGGATACGACTGTTGCCAGTTATTGTTGATCTTGTCGAAGCTTAGTATTTGCTCGCCTGCAAATTGAAGCTCAATAGTTTGTGCATCACCGAGGGCATGGATCGCGGTTTGTTGCGGCCTCTTGTTATACAGCTTACCGTCGAGCAGGACTCCGGTACCCAGAGCTGCAATTACACCGAGTAAGGTCAGGTTTGAAATCCTGAATCCGTCGCGATTTGCTTTGCTGTGTACCTTACTGTTCTTGTCGCTGCTCAATTGGCGCATGGTCGTTTATCCATGGTGGCGGCGATACCAAACGCCGGTGGCCGCTGAAAACATCAGGCCCGGAAGAAGCAAAAAGGCGACCGCAATCAAACCGAGCGTACCGGCACGTGACAGATTGAGTTGTACATCTTGTGTTGGTGGTGCTGTGATTCCAATCATGGCGGTATCGGCAACACCCCAGTTAAGCAAGCGGTTGCCGAGATCTCTGTTGCCGCCATTAGCAATCCATGCGTCAGCGAGGAAATCACCATCACCGGCAACAACAACACGTTGTTGTTTGTTGTTTTTATCCCTCTCCATTGCGAACACCAGAGGGACAGGGCCTCTGACTTCACGTTGATCATCACCAAACTCAACCTTGCCGGTCAGTGCACCGGTTTCAGTCCATGCCTGTTCACCCGACTGCACCAGCGGTGTCACCTGCCACTCGCGATCGGGATCAACACTTAACCCGGCAGATTGTGGAAACAGTGTCACGGCAGAAAATCCTTCAGTTGCCTGATGCCGAAAATAACTGGTGGCAACAGCAAAGTCTGGCCGTTCGACTTCCAGTTGTTGCGCTGCCATGTCTATTAC
>CAYLZS010000248.1:0-16980 GCA_964388065.1 uncultured Granulosicoccaceae bacterium | reverse complement strand
TTTTACCCCTGTCCCCCGACTATACCTAGCTTTGTCAGGATACGGATACAGCCTTGCGACTTACCAGTGTCAGAGATGAGAAAATGAGCCGGCGCTGCAAATGATGCAGTTCAATTGACAAACCTGCGAATGACCGCTGCTAAAAATGGCCGCTGATACTATCGAACAACGGCTAGTGAGTAAGCGTACGGTAGCCGGCCTGAAGTGCTGTCTGTGTGGAGAACGTCTCTTCACCGGCATCTGTCAGTAAGCGCTGGTAACTACCATCCGGCTGCAACTCCCAGGCAAAGCAATTATCGCGAAAGTAACTATCGATAGATTCTTCCAATACCTGCGCTCGAAGTTTGTCATCAAGCACGGGAACCGCAACTTCGACCCGGTGAAACATATTTCTTGGCATCCAGTCAGCACTTGAAATATAGACTTCCTCCTCGCCTTCAATCCCGAACGCATAAACGCGGGAGTGCTCAAGAAACCTTCCAATGACAGAAACAACCCGGATATTTTCTGAAATTCCAGACACACCCGGTCGCAACGCACAGATACCACGCACCAACAGCCGGACTTGCACACCGGCTTTAGAAGCCTGATACAAAGCCTGGATAATCTGTGGTTCATTCAAGGCGTTCATTCGCGCACGAATTAAAGCAGGCTTGCCTTGCTGTGCCTTTTCAGTTTGCCTCTGGATCAGTTTGACAACTTTGCGATGCATATTAAAAGGCGAATGCAAAATCATTTTTACGTTGGCGACTTTACCCAGGCCCGTCAGCTGATTAAATATTTTTTGTACGTCACCTGTAATCCGTTTGTTTTGTGTCAGTAAATTCAAATCTGTGTAGAGTGCTGAATTTCCTTCATGGTAATTACCGGTGCCAATATGTGCATAGCGCATCATTTTGTCTTTCTCACGCCTGACAACGAGCATGATCTTGGCATGTGATTTAAATCCCACGACACCAAATACAACTTGCACACCTGCTCTTTGCAGACGTGCGGCAAGTTTAATGTTGGCTTCTTCATCAAAGCGCGCTCGCAGCTCGATAATAACTGTTACATCTTTGCCGTTATGGGCCGCTTCAATCAGCGCGTCTACATACGAGGAGTTCTCACCTGTACGATACAAAGTCTGCTTGATCGCAAGCACTTTGGAATCCCGAGCTGCGGCGCGCAAAAAAGAAATAACCGTATGGCTGGACTGGTAAGGGTAGTGCAATAAAACATCACGCTTTTTAAGCATTGAAAATAATTTTTTACCAGCCACCAACGTTTTTGCCGTGACGGGAGTAAAGTGATCGTAGTTTAGATCCGGTCGATCAAGCATACCCGGCAGACTCGACAGACGACCCAGGTTAACCGGACCGTTGCACACATAAAGATCCTGTCGCTCAAGACAGAACTGATTCAATAAAAACTGCGTTACCGACGCAGGGCAGTCATTCCCTACTTCCAAACGAACGGCATTACCATAGTCACGGGCATTCAGTTCATCACGCAATGCGAGCCTTAAATCGGCTACATCATCATCTGCCAGATACAGATCACTATTTCTGGTTACCCTGAACTGATACACACCACGAGTTTCAAGCCCGGGAAACAGTCTTCCCATATTGCGCTCGATCATTGTCGACAACAAAACAAACTGCGACTGACCACCACTGATTTCGATAGGCACCGGAATAATTCGCGGCAGTGAACGCGGTGCTCTGACAACCGCCCTGGTCGCCTGGCGACCGAACGCATCAGTGCCGCGCAAGCTGACAATAAAGTTCAGGCTTTTGTTTGTGAGTTGCGGAAAAGGATGAGACGGGTCAAGCCCCATTGGACTCAACACCGGAAACAACTCGGTATCAAAAAAACGGCTTGCCCAGGTGCGCATTTTTTTCGACCAGTCTGACACCTTCGGAAATTCTATTTTCTGATCGGTAAGTGCCGGCAATAATTCCTGGTTAAGCACTTTGTATTGAAGCTTCACCAGCTGATGCGCTACCGCATCAATTTGATGCAATTGCTCTGAAGGACCCAATTGATCAGGGCCGGTACCGCGCCCGTCACTATCGCGCTGCTTCTGCAACCCGGCAACGCGGATTTCGAAAAACTCGTCAAGGTTGTTGCTGCAAATACAAAGATACCGCAGACGTTCAAGCAACGGCACTCTTTGATCACGCGCCATCGACAGCACACGACGATTAAACTCGAGCAGGCTGAGTTCTCTATTAATGTACAGTGACGGATGCTGGAGTTCGCTGAGCACTTGCGGCTCGTCCTGCGTTCCAGATAATACTTTTTTGGCTTTATTCTCAGCCACGGTAGTCCCCTAATCGAGCTTTTCTAATGCCAGCTTCTTATTTTGGTAAGTACGAGTGTAGCTCAACAGCTGCGGAAAAAAACGATCAAATGATCGCTTGAGCGCTGGTTCCTGCGCCCATGCCAGCGGTGCGATTGTCGCCAGATCGCTGAAACTCTTGCGTCTGCCGGATATCCGCTGCAAGGTCAGATCAATATGATCTCGCTGCAAATTGCGATAAAGCGTGTCTTCCACATCAAGCAATCCCTTGAATCGCCGCAGCCCTTCGGGTAATACATCGTGCCTTGCTGCAAGTGAGTCGGCAACCAGCGATGTGTATTCCTGCAATGGCACATCAGAGTATTGATCCCAGTCACTGGCAAGAAAGTGATCGTAGATGACATCAACCGCAATCCCTGCAAAGCGTCGGTGAGGCGCCTGAAACAGATTTCTGGCAGCAAGGGTTTCCGCGTGCTGATCAGTGAAAGTATCGACAGCACGATGACATCGGATACCGACTTGTACCAGTGGCGGATAGGCACTGAGGTCAGAGCCGCGGACAAAATCACCGCACAACTGCCCGACTATTCGATCCGGGACACCGTTGGCAAGAAAGGCATGTGCAAGAAGATTCACACCGGTATTATATATCAGAGCTGGTAGCCCTACGACAGACGTGTTCCGGATACCCAATAGCATTGCATCATGCCGATACTATTGCCCTGCCCTAATTATAATGGCAAAAAACACAATGACAAAGAATGACGATGGATACAGAACAGACAGAACGCTATAGCCGTCATATCACCCTGCAAGACATCGGTGTTGATGGCCAGCAGAAACTACTCGACAGCACCGCACTAATAGTTGGGCTGGGCGGCCTCGGCAGCCCGGTCGCAATGTATCTTGCAGCGGCAGGCGTTGGCCATTTAATCTTTGCAGACTTCGATGTGGTGGAACTTTCCAACCTGCAGCGACAGGTGGCACATATGTCCAATAATATTGGTGAACTTAAAACGCACTCGGCCAAAGCCACGTGTCTTTCTATGAATCCACACCTGACCATAGAAACCGTTGATGAAGTATTAGATGAAGAATCACTGCAGGCGCTGTTGCCAAAGTGCGATATTGTCATCGAAGGCAGTGACAATTTTCCTACTCGCTTTGCTGTTAATGAAGCTTGTGTAAAACACAAAGTGCCACTGGTGTCAGGTGCTGCGATAAGGTTTGACGGACAGGTATCCGTATTCGCAGGGCACGATAAAGACCAGCCTTGCTATAGATGCCTGTACTCAGGCGATTCTGACTCTGCAGAAACGTGCGCTCAAACCGGTGTTCTTTCACCTATTGTTGGCATCATTGGCACTATACAGGCAGCAGAAGCGATAAAAGTGCTGGCAGCATTCGGGCGACCGCTTACCGGCAGGTTATTACTACTAGACGGTTTGGCAATGGAGTGGAATGAAATTGCATTGCGAAAAAACCCGAAGTGTCCCGTGTGTGCAAACCAGCACTCATAAAACCTGAAACCGGTACATGACAAACAAACTTAAAAACTACAAAGCACTAACCTTTGACTGCTACGGCACCCTAATAGACTGGGAGAGCGGCATCTGGGATGCGATGCAGCCTCTGCTACTCAAGAACAATAAAAACATCAACCGAACCCGAAGCGTCAACCGAACCCTAAGCGTCAACCGAACAATGGGCCTGGAAGCGTTTGCCATTATTGAAACGCAACAGGAACTGGAAACACCGGACATGCTCTACCCGGAGCTCTTAACCCGTGTACACAACAAACTTGCACAGCACTTTGATCTTAAGACCGACTCAAAGCTTGATGCGGCTTTCGGTCAGTCGGTGCCACACTGGCCAGCGTTTCCAGACACCGCTGATGCGCTAAGAATATTAAAACAACACTTTAAACTGGTTATTCTATCCAACGTTGACCGGCAGGGTTTTGCTGCCTCGAACAATAAACTCGGTGTCGAGTTTGATGCAATATATACAGCGCAGGATGTCGGCAGCTACAAACCCAACCCGAAAAATTTCAACTACCTGATAAAAGAAATCAAAGCCGCCCTGAACATCTCACCGGCTGAAATTCTGCACACAGCGCAGAGTCTGCATCACGATCATGTACCGGCTAAAAAAGCAGGGCTTGCGCGGTGCTGGATTGACCGACAGGATCTTGCTAACAGTGAAAACTGGGGTGCAACTGCTGTTGTTAAGGAAAGACCAGATGCAGGCCACCGCTATACAACGTTAATGCAAATGGCTGAACAGGTAATTGAAGAAAGCTGATTTCAGCTAAAAAAAACTCTTTGCAGAAGCTCCCGCATCAAAAGTTCTCAGGTCAGAAGTTTTCAGAACAGAAGTTCTCAGGTCAGAAGTTCTCAGGTCAGAGATTCTCAGGTCAGAGATTCTCAGGGCATAAGCTTTCTGGTTTCAGTGAACTACAGGATCGTCGCCAGAACTGGCATCACCGGGGCTGACATCACTGCGAAAAATTGCCTCGACGTCTATGCTGTCGAAGGTATTCTTTGAGTTACAGAACTCGCAGATAATTTCAATTTCACCTTCCTGCTTTAGTATATCTATTGCTTCCTCGTAGCCGATACCTGCAATTAACCCTGCGGTTCTCTCACGTGAACACCCACACTCGAACTGCAAGGGTTCCGGTTCAAATACCCTGACATCGTCTTCGGCAAACACCTGACGCAACAGCTGCTCAGGATTTTTCTCCAGCAGTTCCTGTTGCTCTATTGTCTCGGCAAGCAAACTTACCCGATGCCAGTCATCTTCTCGCGTTGCATCCTGACCCGGACCGCTTGCATCGTCTGCCGGAAGTTGCTGCAACATAAACCCTGCGGCTTCATTTTCAGTGCAGGCAAGCCACAGGCGGGTTGGCAACTGCTCGGAGTTTTCAAAGTAGTCGGTCAATGCGTCCTGCAGCAATTCGCCCGTTACCCGCACCACACCCTGATAGACATCTCCCGCTTCACTGCTTTCAATCTGTATTGTCAGCGTTGCATCACCAAATACTTTTTCAAGCGGTGTCGCGGGTGGCTCGTGGCTCCAGCGAGCGAGACCACGTTGCCCGCCATCGGCATTTCCCTGAACCACCAGCAAAGTCACCGGTCCGGAACCCCTGGCCTGCAGAGTCAGCTTGCCGGTAAACTTGATCATTGAGGTCAATAAGGGCATCGCAGCCATGGCATGACCCAGCACCTGCTGTACATTCGGCGGGTACTCAGCTCTTACCAGAACCTCCCGCCAGGTGGAATCAAGCCGCACCAGTACGCCACGAACCTGCGCTTTTTCAAGAATGAAACGGTGTCGGCTGTCTTTGGATTGCATTTGCGTTGTTCGATTTTTCGACCGTACCGGCATTGCCTTTGGTCATTTATTTATTGCTGCTATCTATTGCTGCCTCTTCATAACTACAATCTAACTACAATCGGCATGCTTTACGGGCAGTTCCATCATACAATGGCAGTCGGCCAAACCACTGGGCATCCGTCCTGCCACGGGACCAGTTTACGCGATAAAACAAAACCACGGTTGAGTTTTGCAAGTACCTGACACGCTGAGAATGTAAATTGAAGACGCTGCATCGAACATTAACCATACTCTGCTGCTTTGCAGCAGCGTTGCTGTTTGCGTGGAAATTACTGTACCTCGCGAATTACAACTACGAGTTCTGGTATTCGCAGCTAAGCATCGAAAAGCACATAGCTGAATTCGCACCTCAAAACAGACAAGGCAAGTCCGGGTTTGAAAAAACCACGAGAGACGAGCGGACCGAGCTCTTCCGCTCTATCGGTCACGCGATAAACAATAGCGGCGACGGACTAAGAACACTCGAATACCAGCCACATCCGGACTCAAAGCCCATTGTCTTATTAACCGACCCCGAAGCAGTCCACCTTGAAGATGTAGCAAAACTCATTAATTTACTCGAACCAATCGGCTGGGCCGCAACGGTTCTGTTAGTCGTGCTGGTGATATTGGCGATTGTCGGCAAAATTTCACTGCCCGGCTTGAAGGTCTCGCTGCTGACACTGCTTGTGATTGCGCTGTTGCTGACGATAATAATCGTTGCAGTCGGGCCAAATGACGTCTTTTCAGCACTGCACGAGTTTGTTTTCCCGGCCGACCACCAATGGTTTTTCTACTATCAGGATTCCCTGATGACAACACTGATGAAAGCACCGGACATTTTCTTCGCAATTGGTGCCGCCTGGGCTGTACTGGCAACTATCATCTATCTGGTATTCACTTTTACGTTCCGCTTCATTGATAGAATAAGAACCTGAATTTTATAGGTTTTTCTGTAATCCCTCAGTATTGCGCTGCTGCTGGCGCAAAAATTGAACAGTGCCATGCTCGTGCAAACACAGAGCAAACATGGCACAGCATTCGGTACGACCGGCCGCATCCGGCGTTACAAAATCAGGTGAACTCAAAATCGCTGACCTGTATCAGGTTCAGGGGCAGGGTCTCACCGATCGCTACGATCACCTGCTTATGACGCTCTGTGGTGATTCTGTTGCTGACATTAGCGCAACTATAAATACCTCTGACATCGCCATCGAAAACAGCACCCGGTTTTGTCACCATATCCGCCATGCACTGAACGCAGATACTGCCTACCTCTGTAACCGCAACTCACTGACAATTGTTGCAACATCATCCTCCAACAGCTCACAGGATTCCTGTGAAGATACGCAGGAACTACATGCAGCACTGATGGCAATGGTAAGCGATCTTTGGAATTGCGCTGCACCACTGTGCCCGCCGGATATCAAAGTATTCCCTGACGAGCCCAATTTTTCTTATTGCGTGGTACCACTGGACACTGAAAGGGACCACCTGCTTGTCATGGTGAACCCCGAAGTCGACCAGGTGCTGATCGGCGACTACATCACCGATGCGCTAACGTCTGTCTATAGAACTTTTCTACAAGCCAACGAAAATACACCTGTAGAAACAACTCTGCAGTCAACAGTAATGGATGCCCTGCACAGTAAATATAAACTGAGCAGCAAGGTGGTTAGCAAAAGGCGTCATGAAATATTTTGCAGGCAGGTAAAGGAGTCTGTTGCCGAGTTTGAAGGACTCACCATTATAAATAAAAAAGACAAGCCCGATCCTTTGTGCACTGTTTTGCCGGAAGAACTATACGATGCCGCAGCTCTTTGGGATAACACGGCAAATAAAAGTAAAACGGCAAAGTTCAAAGCAACACTCGACAACCACTGTCTGCTGGAATCAGTGTACGGTTACAAAACACTGTGTGATAACGAAAATCTCTCAAAATTTAGCGATGGAAGATCGCTGAAAATACGCATTCATGCAGAGACACTAAGCGACTATAGCTTTATTGAAACTCTTACAGATCTAACAGAGAAGGCAGTCATTCACCCCTCAAAGCTCGAGTTTTCTATTGTGCCGACAGCAGATGAGGACTTTACCGACGCACTGCAGTGCTTGTGCAACAGATTCGGTATTCCAACGCCTTCAAAGTCGATCGAAACCACGCAAAGCTTAAGCATTGCTGACGAGTTTGATGTAATGCAGATGCATGGCGTGAACAAACCCGCCAAGGTCAGAAAAATAAAAAACTGATCATTTAACCTGTATTAATTAACCCATACTAATTAGCCCATACTAATTAACCCAGGGAAATTGCTTACGGCACGCAGCAGTACCCAAAGCATTAAGCTTCCTGATGTTAGCCTCAGGGATTGCCAGCGTATCGGTGCTGGCAGCGGCCTTCGCCACCGAATCAGCACGCAGCCACTGCACCACAGGAAACGGCGATCTGTTCGTATAGTTGCCAATATCTGCAGCATCGACACCCGCAAACTGGTACTGCGGATGGAAGCTCGCCATTTGAAAGTTCTGGTCGCGATCATCAACCTGCAACAGCGTTTCTACATTGGCCAGAAAATCATTAAAGTCCAGAAAATCAGCCAGTGTATTGTTTGCCACAATCAGCGTTGTCTCGACCATTTCCGAATCATTTACAAGGTAGTTAAGTTCGCTCTCAATCTGTGCCAGAAAGTCAATTTCTGAATCGCTGTCGCAGACAACAATGCGCACACGACCAGCACGATACGGCACACCCGCGAACGGACACAGAGATAAGCCGATCACACACTGTTCAATCCACTGACTAATCTGCTCTGCTGCAGTTGATGTGCTTGTAACCAAATGTCATTGCTCCCGAGATGATCAGACAGAGTGAAAGTCTGTCCCGTTCAGAATATTGCAAAATCGGGTGTTATGTTACCCTTCATGGTGTATTCGATCACGCTCAGAAGGCAATGTACCCATGACAAAAGCACTGCAGATGTTCCCGGATAAGTGCACCAGCTGCCTCATGTGCGAAATGGCCTGCTCACTTGAAAATGAAGGCCTGTTTAATCCGGCCAAATCAAGAATAAAGGTGTTCGAATTCGAACACGGCAAAACCTCGGTGCCTTATACCTGCACCCAATGTGAAGAAGCCTGGTGTCTTCACGCCTGCCCGACCAAGGCAATAGTCATTAACGAAGCAACCGGTGCAAAAGAAGTTATCGACGACAAATGCGTTGGCTGCAAAGTCTGCACAATGGCCTGCCCCTACGGCACGGTTAACTACAACTCAAGCACTGGTAAAGTTATTAAATGCGACTTATGCGGTGGTGACCCGAAGTGCGCTGAAGTTTGTCCGACAGATGCCATTGTATATCGCTAGGCGAATCACACCAGTAACCTCACTCGCGGTCACTGAATATATGCACCACAAAATCACCGGAGATCAGTCATGAGCTGGCAAAACAGAGTTCTTAGAGTGAACCTGACCCTGGGCAATATTTCGGTAGAACCACTTAACATGCAGTGGGCACAGGACTACCTCGGCGAACGCGGACTCGCAACCAAATACCTGATGGAAGGTATGGACCCGCGCGTCGATGCCATGAGCCCGGAAAATATGTTGATCTTCGCTACCGGACCATTGACCGGCACCATGTCTTCCACCAGCGGTCGTTTTGCGGTGGTAACCAAAGGCCCGCTGACCAATGCCATTGCCTGTTCCAACTCCGGAGGCAAGTTTGGCGCGTCGTTAAAATTTGCAGGCTACGACATGCTAATTCTTGAGGGTCGCTCACCTACACCTGTCTATCTTCATATTGTCGATGACGAAGTCACCCTGCACAGTGCCGATGATCTGTGGGGCACAACTGTCTGGCATACCGAAGAAACCATTAAAGAAAAACACAATGATCCGCAGTTAAAAGTTGCTTCAATCGGTGTTGCCGGTGAAAAAGGGGTGCGCTACGCATGCATCGTAAACGATCTCCATCGCGCTGCAGGGCGCAGTGGTGTTGGCGCAGTGATGGGCGCAAAAAACCTTAAAGCCATTGCAGCCCACGGCACTGTTGGTGTCACAGTAAAAGACATGCCACGCTTTATGGATACCGTAAAGCGCACATGGAAGAAGCTTGAAAACAGCGATGGCCGCAAGGAACTGACAGAACTCGGCACCAACGCCATGATTGATTCCATGCAGGAGTTTGGCGGTTTGCCCACCCGCAACTTTCAGGAAGTCCAGTTTGAAGGCACCGACAAAATCAACCCTGAAGCAATGGTCACACCCAACAAAAACGGCCACACCAACCTGATCACCAACAAAGCCTGCTTTGGATGCACAATAGCCTGCGGTCGCATAGCGCATATTGACCAAAACCATTTCTCGATAGTCAATAGAAAAGAATACTGGCATGCATCAGGCGGACTGGAATATGAAACAGCGTATGCATTTGGCCCGGTAGTCGGCGTGGACGATATAGATGCACTGACGTTCGCAGGTTATCTGATGAACGAACACGGGATGGATCCGATCTCATTCGGTGCAACACTATCTGCCGCGATGGAATTATTTGAGATGGGTATTCTCACCACCAAAGATACCGACGGTATTCCGCTCAACTTTGGCAACGCTGAAGCGTTAACCGTTATGGCAGAAAAAACCGGTAAATACGAAGGCTTTGGTCAGGTGCTGGCACTTGGCTCAAAGCGCATGTGTGAAAAGTATGGTCACCCGGAGATTTCAATGGCCGTTAAAGGGCAGGAATTTGCCGGTTACGATTCGCGTGCGCTACCGGGCATGGGGCTTGGCTATGCAACCAGCAATCGCGGTGCCTGCCACCTTAAACATGATGTCTTCGCAGAAGACATGTCAGATCAAAGTGCTGCAGGTAAAGCGCAACCCTGCAAAACATCGCAGGATGCAATTGCCACTATAGACTCAACAGGTCTTTGCCTGTTCACATCCGGCTCTTGGGATCTGTCAGACTACGCAGATCAGATAGATGCCGCGTGTGAAGGTAACTGGACCAAAGAAAGACTCGAAGAAACCGGTGAGCGTATCTGGAACCTCGAACGGCAGTTCAATCTTGCAGCGGGCTTAACACGAGCCGACGACACACTACCTCCGAGACTCCTGAATGATCCGGTTCCCAGTGGTACAGCCAAGGGCCGGGTCTGTGAGTTAACCACTATGCTTGATGAATACTACGACCTGCGCGGCTGGAACAGCCAGGGTGAGCCAACTGATGCCACTATCAATCGACTTGGTTTGTAGCCGCAAGTGATTCTAAGTGTTAAAACCACCGGCCTGCTCGGCAAGTATCTGCCAGAAGGCAGCGCCAGAAACCTCGGTGATGTTGAGCTGCCAGACAACAGCAGTGTGCGAACGTTACTTGATCAGCTGACTGTTCCGGACGGTCGCTGTCTGGTAACGGTTAATGGCGAGCTGATTCAAAAGGAAGAGTTTGAATCCACCGTGCTTACTGCTGCCGACAAAGTAGTTTTAATGGCACCACTGGCTGCGGGCTAAACCTCGCATCGCGCAGATCATATTCCCGAAGACACAAACCTCGGGAAACTAAATCTTCTCGCGTAAAACAAGAAAATTACGCACGCTGTAGTAACCAGCTGATTTTTCCCAGGCCAGATTCTTAAGCGCAGAAACTCCCGACTCCCACGGCTCATTGCTTGCCAGCGCCTCAAAACTGAATTCCTCTGCAATATTGCAAAAGAAACTTCGATACCACTGAGTACCCGCTGCAGAATTATCATTCAGCACGGCATTCCTGATTGCATCCAGCAGTCCCTCAGGAATTGAAACACTGGCTTCAACACTTCCACGGGTGCCAAAATTTCCAACATACGCGATGTACGGCTTACCACCAATAATCCACTCTTGTGTTGTCACCTGTTCAGGATCATTAATTTTCCAAAACGCCGCGAGCAAAACAGGAAAAGAGCTGACAGAAAAGTTACGCAAGGCATCATTAACTCCCTCGAGCTGTCCACCCATACCAGCAAAGCACTCATCGATCACCCGGTTATCGGGTAAAAGTACTTCAACATCAAGACGTCCGCTTTTCTCACCCGCGAACCAGGTGGCCCTTATTGCCGGTAACTCTGCATAAGGAATGACCCATTCGCCTTCTTCATGAAGAGGAATTTCATGTGTCGATAGCATCTTTGCTATCTGTTGTTTTAAAGAGGTCGGTTCCATTTGCTTATTACGCTGGTATGGTCTTCAGATCAGTGAGTCGACAGATGCAGGGACGGACGGCACCCAGTTGAGAACCCGTTCTTCGACTTCGTCTTTACTGGTTCTGTCTGCATTGATTCTGTCCGCATGTGGCTGGCCTACAACGGACCCTAAAGACTTTGCACCGGCAGCTTCTTTTGGAAAAAGTTCACCAGCTGTCGCTGCATCACCATCTGTCTGGCTGCGGTCAACCTGAAGCGAAGCAAAATCAAATAAGTCGCGATCCGCAAGCTGGGAGGGCTTTACGCTGGTCAGTGCTGTAAAAATAGATTCAACTCGTCCCGGGTTAGTTTTATCCCAAAGCTGCAGCATTTGCTTGATATTCTGACGCTGCAGATTAGGCTGCGATCCACACAAATCACAGGGAATAATCGGAAACTGTTTTTGCAGCGCATAGGCTTCAATATCTTTTTCTTTGCAGTACGCAAGCGGTCGTATCACCACATTTTTGCCATCGTTACTTCGCAGCTTTGGTGGCATAGCCTGCAAGCTGCCGCCATGGAACATATTTAGAAACAATGTCTCTATGATGTCATCGCGATGATGGCCCAGTGCTATACGGTTAAAGCCATGTTCTTCTGCATAACCATAAAGTGTTCCTCGCCGAAGCCTGGAACAAAGACCACAGGTGGTTTTACCTTCCGGAATTACCCGCTTCACCACCGAGTAAGTATCGCGCTCGATTACATCGTACTCAACACCGACTGATGCTAAATAGTCGGGAAGAATATGCTCGGGGAAATTCGGTTGCTTCTGATCAAGGTTCACTGCCCTGAGCGAGAAGCTGACCGGTGCTTTGCGTTGCAGACTGAGCAACATGTCGAGCATGGTGTATGAGTCCTTGCCTCCTGAAAGGCAAACCATCACCCGATCACCATCCCCGATCATATTAAAATCGACAATTGCCTCAGCCGTATTACGGCGCAAGCGCTTGGTGAGCTTGTTAAAGTCGTATTGCTGCTTGGGCTTTGGCATCGTCAAACCGGCAAAACCGTAAGTCTAGTGCAAAGCGATTCAATTCGGTAGGTTTACGACGTGACGAGCGCTACGCTGCGGCCGTATATGCGTTCCCACCCTCACTGATCGCCAATGAAGGTAGTGCGCAAACGAAGAATTTTCGAAGTTTTATTCGGAAGGTTCGGCAACGACCAGCTGGTCGTCATTTAATCTTGACGCCTTCGAACCACAATCAAGGAACTCATCAATTGTTGTGGCGCTATAGGAACGAAAGCAGGCATATAGATATTTTGCGCATTCCGCATTAGTACATCGCACAACACCGTCGTTGTAGGCCCTGGCAACTTCTTTGTTGATGTTTGACGAATGAGCTATAGGCACAAACACCGCAGGGGCAAGCAATATAGCGAAAACCAAGCTGAGTTTTTTGATCACGATACAATGTCTCCAGCGCCTTCTTTACTCCTTCGATGGCACTTTAATTTTTAAAACAACCGGCTAATACACCATCCAGGCAATAGCAGAACATCCACATCTGGCTTCACCAGAGTGTAGCCTGAGAGTTGGAATCACTGGCGACTCGATCACAAAAATTGACAGTCAGGCTGTCGGCTTAAACAGTTTTACAATCGGATTTCCCGGCACAAGAGCCGCTCAAACAACACCTTATCGGCTTTGTACTGATCATTTTCTGCCTTGCTACCTTTATGACAGTGATGAAAGTCACAAAGTTTCGCAACAGAGTTCACAGTGCAATACGCAAGCTACAAATGAACAACGATTATAGCGGCACGGGCCCAAACAAATTGACCAGAACAATTGACGTGAACAATTGACGTGAACAGTTGACCTGAACAAATTGATGAACACTACTGTCAGGCGGGTATGAGCAGAAAGCGGTAGTTAGATCGGGGTTCGACCAGCAAAGGCATGAGATAGTGTGCCACCGTCAACGTATTCAAGCTCTCCACCCAGTGGTACGCCATGAGCAATACGCATTACTGAAAGCTGCCTCGCACGCGCAAGCTCTCCTACATAGTGGGCAGTTGCCTCGCCTTCAACAGTTGAGTTGGTGGCGAGAATAACTTCACGGACAGTACCGTCTTCGAATCTATTGGTAAGTTCTGTAAGCCCCAGCATCTCGGGTCCAATGCCATCGAGTGGTGACAGCTTACCGTGCAGCACAAAATATAAGCCGCGATAGTCAGTCGCTTTTTCTAAAGCTGCAAGGTCTGAAGGTGATTCAACAATGCAAAGCTTCTCACGTTCACGGGTGGCATCAGAGCAAATGCGACATACATCAGCTTCGGTAAAATCACGACATACGGTGCAATGGCTGATACGCTCCATTGACAATCTCAACAGCTCGGCCATGCGCAAACCACCTTCACGATTGCGCTGTAACAGGTGAAACGCCATACGCTGTGCAGACTTCGGTCCGACACCTGGCAGACAGCGCAACGAGTCGACCAGCTGATTAAGAAGTGGTTCTGCCATTATTTATTACCTTAGATACTGCTAGAAAGGTAACTTCATACCAGGTGGCAGTTGCATACCTGCAGTGGCACCTTCCATCATTTCTTTGGTTTTGCCTTCAAGCTTCTGCGATGCATCGTTAACTGCAGCGGCAACCAGATCTTCGAGCATTTCTTTGTCGTCGCTTAGCAAGCTTGAATCAATGTCGACTTTGCGCAGTTCGTGTCGGCCAGTCATGACGACTTTTACCAGACCACCGCCGGCCTGGCCTTCAACCTCAAGGTTGGCAACGTCTTCCTGCGCCTTCTGCATTTTTTCCTGCATCTGTTGCGCCTGTTTCATCATAGCGCCCAATCCACCTTTCATAACTAAACCTTATTGGTTGTTCTCTGCCTTCGCAAAGAGTGACTGGTTAATCGAAAGTACACATAGTTAAGTATAGCCTGCCAAAAACATCAGGAGTCTTTTTGGTCACCGTCGTCCAGCGGCTTGATGCTGCCGGTGCTGACCTCGGCACCAAACTTGGCAACAATTTCAGCGACCACCGGATCATCGGCAATCGAGTTACGTGCTTCCTCCAGTTTGTTTTGCTCTGCCTGCTTTTCCAGTTGCGCCGGTGTGCCCTCAGGAGTTTCCGGAGCGATAGACACCTTAAGTTGCACCTCACCCTTTGCAAGCACTGACATCTTCTCTCGCAGCCGCTCTTTCCATCGCGGTGCGGCCAGCGTTTCATACTCGGGATCAAGGTGCAGATGTACCTCGTCTTTGGCAGCCGCGTGCAATACGCAATTTCGAGCAAGCTGCAGCGGCATACCTGTTACCGGAATTTCGGTGACGATTTTATTCCATTCACCCGCTTTCCACTTTACGTTGGCGGGCGGTAGTTCCGGCTTCTTTTGTTCTTCTGCATCAGGTGCTTCTTTAACAGCTGGAGCCTGCTTTGCAGCTGCTGATCCTGCCGGTGCTTTTACTGCAGCTGCATCGGTATCTGCACTTGCAGGTACCGCTATTTTTTGGGTTTGCCGAGATGCTGCCCGCGCATCAGGTTGAGCAACATCAGGTTGAGCAGGAGTGCCTCCAACATTACCACTGGCAACATTACCACCGGCAATATTTTTAGTGGCAGACTTACGACCGCCGGAACCCGGAGCAGCAACAGGGGCACCTGTACTCGCACCTTGAGGTGCCACACCCGCACCGGCCACAAACGGTTTAAATGCCAACATGCGGATCAGTGTCATTTCTAACGCCTGACGTTGATTCGGTGCATACGGCATATCCCGACGACCGGTCAGGCCAATCTGATACCAGAGCTGTACATCCTGTGGAGCGATAAGACTGGCAAAATCCTGCAAACGTTTTTCATCGTGTACATTGCCTTGCTGCACACTGCCAATCGTTTGAATGGTTGCTATTTGATGCAGCAGCGCAAGCAATTCACCGAGCACATAACTGTAGTCCGGGACGTAGGCTGCCAGCTCTTCAACCAGGTGAAATACCTGCTCCGGTTTGTCTGCTGCCACAGCATCAAGTACATCGTATAAGCGCGATGGCGAAAAACGACCTAACATTGCCTCTACTTCGGCAGAGGTAATACTTCCTTGTCCGTAGGCGATTGCCTGATCCAGCAGGCTTAGTGCGTCACGCACACTACCGTCTGCTGCCAGTGCCACATGCGCAACCGCTAACTCTTCGTATTTTACTTTTTCGCTATCAAGCAATTTCGACAGATAGGGTCGCAACAACTGATCGGGCATTTCTTTAAGGTTAAACTGCAAACATCGCGACAACACAGTGATTGGTAACTTCTGCGGGTCAGTAGTAGCCAGCAAAAACTTCACATGCTGTGGTGGTTCTTCCAGTGTTTTCAGCAATGCGTTAAAGCTGCTCTTTGAAAACATGTGCACTTCATCAATCAGATAAACTTTGTAGCGACCACTGCTCGGTGCATAGGCGACGTTATCAAGCAGTTCACGCGTATCATCAACACCGGTGCGCGATGCGGCATCGACTTCAATCAGATCGAGAAATCGACCTTCATCAACCTGACCACAGGCGGAACACTCGCCACACGGTGTCGAGCTAACACCCTTCTCGCAGTTGAGGCTTTTGGCAAAAATTCGCGCGATGGTGGTTTTACCAACACCCCGGGTGCCGGTAAAAAGATAAGCATGGTGCAGGCGATCCTGATCGAGCGCATTGGTCAAAGCTCGCAGCACGTGCTCCTGACCGAGCATGTCTTCAAAACGTCGCGGCCGCCAGCGGCGCGCCAGTGCTTCATAGCTCATTTAGAGGAAACTACTCTGCTTGAGGCAACTACTCTGGTGGCAACTGCTATGGCCGCGAAACACTGCGCACAGCAAAATCGTGTAAGAAAAGTAGTTGGTTTTTTTAACAGGTATGACAAAGTAGCGAGGCAATCCTGACGTTTAAGTAGTCGCAGTTTCTCTAAATACCCACGCCGCGAACCGCGTCCGGAGCACGCACATTTAATTCTGCTGTGCAGGACTCCTGAGTGTTGGGTGGCACCTTACACCAGCCACATCCCGGCACCCGATTCCACCGCTGCCGCTGCTCCCTTCCGGGCCTGACGGGGTTAACGGCTTCTCGTCGCGAGAGGGCCGATGCAAAGCACCATAAACAAGCC
>CAYLZS010000247.1:0-19473 GCA_964388065.1 uncultured Granulosicoccaceae bacterium | reverse complement strand
TATCCATACCTTGCCGAAGCTGGCATTGAGTATTTTTAAAGTGTGGCAACATGTCTATCCAGCCCCAGCCATTTACACCACTTTCATTCCAGCGGTCAAAATCATCAACTGCTCCTCGTGTAAAACACATGGCGTTAATAGAACTTGAGCCACCCAGCACTTTGCCTCTGGGGCAATACATACGGCGCTTGTTCATATACGGCTCGGGCTCAGTGTGGTATTTCCAGTTGTGCCTTGGGTCCCACATTAAAGCCAGAATTCCGGAAGGTATTTTTATAAAGACGCTTTTATCTTCCGGTCCCGCTTCTATCAGGCATACTTTGTTTTCAGGATTGGCGGACAAACGGTTTGCAAGCACACAACCTGCTGATCCTGCACCAACTATGATGTAATCAAAGATTGTATTGTTCATGTGGACTTGTGGTGCATAAGCGTATCTGTCGTTCTGATTCACATCACCATAGCAGTCAGATCAATGTGTTAAAATTTCGACCACAATAAATGCGGCACCTGCAATGGCATACAAGCCTTTGGCAGGTGGTTCAATAACAACCAGTGCACCGGCAGGTGCGCTCACTGAACTAATTTGATTACAGTTAATATCAAGCTCTCCTGACACTGAGAATACAAGCAGCGCCTCAGCGGATGTAGTAACACTCACCGGACTTTCACTACTCCCGCAGGTAGTTTGCGCACGGCAAACCGAACTTCGAGTCATAATATTAAAATCTTCAATGGGACCATCGTGTAGTCTGGCGCGAGTGGGACAACCGCCTTCAAATTGTGCCATTTGCAAAGGTTGATCCAGAATATTAAGGTCGGAATCACTGTCATCATAGCTGAGTGTCATCCCTGTACCTTTCAATAACACCAGCGTCCGGTCGTAGCCACTGAAATTGGAAAATGGGCCGCTTTCGACGACTGATGCCATGCTTAAGCGCCACGCGAAATCATCACCACCGGGCAGGTCTCGCCTGATAAGCTCAGTTGTAGAGCCCAATCCGTTACGCCACGGCATCGAGGTAAACTGGGATGGTTTTATTATGGTAGCGTTTTGTATAGTAGTGTTATGCATCGCTTAAGTTAAACCGGTTCGAAAAATCACTAAAACGCTATATTTCAAAACGCATTTGATAACCAGGTGCATAATATAAAGATACCGTCGTTACTGACTGATCATCAAGCCAGGTGGTGCGGCGCGAACCCAGCACTGATTCATCTGGCTTTAGTTGCAATGCCCTGGCCACCTTAGCATTGACAACACTTGCCTCTACAATAAATTCACCGTTGGTGAATGGCACATTTTGTACAAGCCACTCATTGACGCTGGTTTGAGACAGATCTACGCTTTCTACTTCTTTTATGGTTTTTGTATTAATCCAGCGGTCTTCATAGATAAAGGGGATTTCGTCGGCAAAGTGCACCGAGCGCAAATGCAATAGCTTTGTCTTGTTATTGGTAGCAAGTATTTTACTTACATGCAGGGGTGGTTGCAGCATTCTGTTTTCAAGCACACTGAACTTATAGGTTTGCTTATTCCTCTCTACCTGCTCACGTATCACAGGTATTTCTGCTGTAACGCGCCGTGTCTTTTGAATCGCGACACGTGTGCCGGCCTTACGTTTGCGATCAATGACACCTGTGGCTGCAAGTTCTCGCAACGCACGATTAACCGTGGTACGAGCACAACCAAATTCTTCTGCCAGTGCAGCCTCCCCGGGAATCAGGTCACCGGGGCACCAGGTGCGATTTTCAATGTTGGAGCGAATACGCTCCTGAATAGCCTGCCAGGTATGTGATCGTGACGTAGTCAATTGGCGGCTCTTAAATTCTTGCGTACAACGATGAAAGTGTATTGCGATAGCGTTGCTCGATTAGCTCACGATTAACATGACGACCTTCTTTCACCAGATGTTGGCCGGATGACCATACATCGGTAACGAGTTCGTCGTCAGCGGCGAAAATCCATGCATCCAGCCATTGATCCTGCTTTACAGCAAGGAACGGGATCGCAGTAGCATCAAGCGCGATCAAATCAGCCAACTGCCCCGCTTCAATAACGCCAGACTCTCGTTGCAGCGCCTGTGCGCCACCAGACGCTGCATGATCAAATAACACGCGACCGGTTGATCGGTTTTCATCAGCGTAGATTGCACGGCCTTTGTTTTGCAATCGCTGAGAGTATTCCAGTGTTCGCAATTCTTCACTGAGTGATATTCGAACGTTTGAATCAGTTCCTATACCCAGGCTGCCTTTGTTTTCCCGATAAACGATGCCATCAAAAATGCCATCACCAAGATTTGATTCGGTGATTGGGCAAAGACCTGCTATGGCCTTTGTTTTTGCCAGAGATTCTGTTTCTGTTTGCAGCATTTGAGTGGCGTGCACAAGACACCATGAGCTATCCACCGGCTGATTTGCCAGCAACCATTCTACCGGTCTGGCATTCCATGCCGCCTGCACCTCCTGAACTTCTGCATCCTGTTCGGCAATATGTATATGAAATGGCAGACCTGCGGCGAGATCCACTGCATTGCTCAGCGACGCCTGGCTAACCGCACGTAGTGAATGTGGAGCTATACCTATAGACATTTGCAGTGGATAGTTTTCTATCATTTTTTGGGCGTCAGCAAAAAGACTGGCAAACTCATCAATCGAATTGCCAAATCTTTTTTGCCCACCGGAAAGTTTACGGCCGTCGCAACCACCCTGTTCATAGAGCACCGGCAACAGTGTGAGTCCGATACCACTGGTGCTGGCAGCGGCAATCATTCGTTCACTCATTTGTGCAGTCTGTGAGTAGCGGGTTCCGTTGGGCTGATGGTGCAGATAATGAAACTCGCCAACTGATGTATATCCGGACTCGAGCATTTCTATCTGACCGAAGGCCGCAATTGACTCGGCGTCATCCGGTGTCAGATGATCGAGAAAGCGATACATCAGTTTGCGCCAGCTCCAGAACGAATCCCGAGGATCGGGCCCCCGTGTTTCTGTCATACCAGCCATGGCTCGTTGAAAGGCATGGCTGTGCAGGTTAGCCACACCTGGAAGTAATATCCCCGTACGAACACCGCTCCCCGGTTTCTGATCCGCCTGCACGCTTTCAACTCTGCCAAACCTGTCTATGGTGACCGCGACTGATGATTTCCATCCTTCTATGGTGAGCGCATGTTGCGCCCAGATGATGCTGCCCTCTGGCGTTGAAGAAACCGGTGCTGAAGTGGCAGACATTCGCTTGTTGACTCCCGTATTGTACGCACATAATATTATCAATATGCATGCACATAATGTCAAACGGAACAGTCAATGACAGACCTTTTGCTTAGCAACGCAGTTGTAGCCACCTGTGTTGGTGGCAGTGGTCCTTATGGCTTAGCAGACAATGCATCAGTTGCTATAGAAAATGGAATAGTGAGTTGGTGCGGCCCTGCTAACACGGTACCGAACAAATACCAGTCGCTACCCATCCGTGATTGCCGCGGGCAATTGTTAACACCCTCACTCATTGACTGCCATACCCACATTGTTCACGGTGGTCACCGTGCCGGAGAGTTTGAGCAAAGATTGCAAGGTGCAAGCTATGCAGAAATATCTGCAGCTGGCGGTGGCATTGTATCGACTATGTCTGCCACTCGATCTGCAGACGTTGATTCATTGATTGCCAGTGCTCTGCCCCGTGTTGATGCATTGTTAGCCGAAGGGGTATCAGTGATTGAAATAAAGTCGGGTTATGGCCTGGATACTGACACTGAACTCAATATGCTACGTGCTGCCAGAAAAATTCAAACGCTGCGGCCAGTCCTTATAAAAACCAGTTTCCTGGGTGCGCACGCGGTGCCGGCGGAGTACAAAGGCAGCGCTGACGACTATATAGACAAAGTCTGTATTCCAGCTTTAAAACTTGCCCATCAGGAAAACCTGGCAGATGCCGTCGACGGTTTTTGCGAGTCTATTGCCTTTACACCACAACAGATTGAACGGGTGTTCATTGCAGCGAAAAGTCTGAATCTGCCGGTAAAACTACACGCAGAACAACTCACTCTGCTGGGAGGTGCTGCACTGGCTGCACAGTACAGTGCGCTTTCGGCAGATCATCTCGAATACCTTGACGAAGCAGGCGTTATTGCCATGGCCGAGGCAGGAACGGTTGCAGTACTGCTGCCGGGTGCTTTTTACACACTGCGTGAAAAACAACAACCACCAGTCGAACTTTTACGCAGGCACGGTGTAGCTATTGCCATCGCCACGGACTGTAACCCGGGTTCTTCACCACTGGCTTCACTGCTGTTAACCATGAATATGGCTTGCACGTTGTTTCGACTAACACCCGAAGAAGCACTGACGGGTGTAACTCGTACAGCAGCAATGGCTCTGGGACTGGCTGACCGGGGTACCATAGCACCAGGTATGATTGCCGACTGCACCCTTTGGAATGTTAAACATCCGGCTGAGCTGAGTTATAGAATCGGCTTTAATCCTCTTATTGAACGTTTTTCACAGGCTGTCAGCTAATGACCGGGCTTATTCTTGTACCAGGCAGCGCAACTATAAAAGACATTGACCGTATCATTGAAGAAGATCAGCTCAACATAACGATTGATCGCAAATGTAAATCTGCCGTCGAACGAGCCGCCGCGGTAGTCACAGCAGTGGTTAACGCAGATGACGCTGTCTATGGTGTAAATACCGGCTTTGGTAAATTGGCCAGTGTGCGAATTCCGCCTGAGGATTCTGCCACTTTGCAACGCAATCTTATTTTATCTCACTGTGCAGGTGTTGGAGAAATCACTGATCCCTGTGTTGTCCGCGTGATGATGGCGCTGAAACTACTGTCTCTCGGTCGTGGTGCATCGGGTGTACGCTGGGCACTTATTGAATCGATAGAAAATCTCTTAAACGCTGGCATCACACCAGTGGTGCCGTCACAAGGCTCGGTCGGCGCGTCTGGTGATCTCGCACCACTTGCCCACTTTGCTGCAGTGCTCATGGGTGAAGGTGAGGTGGTTTATAACAACACGCGCCAGGCAACCAGCACGGCCCTTAAAGCGGCGCAACTACAGCCGATTGAGCTCATTGCCAAAGAAGGCCTTGCGCTAATTAATGGTACACAGTTTTCAACCGCCGCCTCTCTGGTGGCACTTAACACCAGTTGGAAGCTTGCAAACACTGCGATCATAACCAGTGCAATGTCGACCGATGCAATCATGGGTTCTACCGCACCGCTACAGGCAGCAATACATGAACTAAGGGGCCATCAGGGCCAGATAGATGTTGCATCTGCGATGCGTTCACTGATGCAGGGATCTGAAATTCGTGACAGTCACCGCGAAGACGATACCCGTGTCCAGGACCCGTACTGTATTCGATGTCAGCCACAGGTGACAGGCGCTTGTATGGAAATGTTGCGACAGGTTGCAGTAACTCTGCAAACCGAAGCCAATGCGGTAACTGATAATCCATTAGTGATACCGGATGATGAACACATCAATGGAGGTCAGGTACTATCCGGTGGCAACTTTCACGCTGAGCCAGTGGCATTTGCAGCAGACCAGATCGCAATCGCTATTGCCGAAATAGGTGCGATAGCACAACGCCGTGTAGCCTTGATGGTTGACCCCGCGCTGTCATTTGATTTGCCGCCGTTCCTGACACCGGAACCAGGACTTAATTCGGGCTTTATGGTTGCAGAAATTACAACGGCTGCTCTGATGAGTGAAAACAAACATCTGGCAAACCCGTGTTCTACCGATTCCACTCCCACCAGTGCCAATCAGGAAGATCACGTATCCATGGCCGCACATGCTGCCATGCGGCTTGAACGCATGAACAACAACCTGTTAAATATTCTAGCCGTCGAATTACTGTGTGCAGCGCGCGGTATCGAGTTTCGAAAACCTCTAAAAACCAGCGCGCCGTTATTATCGGTGATTGCCACACTCAGAGAAGAAGTAACCACCCTGCAGCAGGATCGATACATGGCAAACGATATCGCAACCGCTGCCAAACTAATTCTAAACGGGCTGGTTTCACGCGTCGGGCTTAAAGTAAAAATGCCTGCTTTAACCTAAGTATGACCGCGCCGTATCCAACTCTTGAACAATATCAGGTTTTGATTTTATGACTGACTCTGGCAATTCACGTAAAAACACAAGAGACGTTTATCCAGCTACCGGAACCGAGCTAACAGCGCAAAGCTGGGTTACTGAAGCCCCCATGCGCATGCTGATGAATAACCTGCACCCGGATGTTGCAGAAAACCCTCACGAACTGGTCGTATACGGTGGTATCGGTCGTGCGGCTCGCAGCTGGGAAGACTTTGACGCCATAGTGGCAAGCCTTGAAAAACTGTCAGAGGAGGAAACCCTGCTGGTGCAGTCCGGCAAACCTGTCGGGGTATTTAAAACACATAAAGACGCACCGCGTGTATTGATTGCCAATTCAAATCTTGTTCCCCACTGGGCAACATGGGATCACTTTAACGAACTGGATCGACAGGGGTTAATGATGTACGGCCAGATGACCGCAGGCTCATGGATATACATTGGTACACAGGGCATTGTACAAGGCACCTATGAAACCTTTGTTGAAGCCGGCAGACAACACTATAGCGGCAATCTTTCTGGCCGCTGGATACTAACCGCAGGACTTGGCGGCATGGGAGGCGCACAGCCACTAGCCGCAGTGATGGCGGGTGCATGCTGCCTGGCGGTTGAATGTGACCCTGAAAAAATCGAGATGCGTTTGCGCACCCGCTACCTGGATGAAAAAGCAGACACGCTTGAAGACGCACTGAACATGATCGATACATGGACAAAATCGGGCGTCGTTAAATCGGTAGGCTTATTAGGCAACGCCGCCGATGTTTTTCCAGAGCTGGTAAGACGTGGCATCAAGCCGGATATGGTCACCGATCAGACATCAGCGCATGATCCCATCCATGGTTATTTACCTTTGGGCTGGACAGTTGGCCAATGGCGCGACGCTCAGGAAACTGATCCCAAATCTGTGGAACGCGAAGCACGCGCTTCAATGAAAACGCACGTTGCTGCAATGGTCGACTTCTGGAATCAGGGCATACCCACACTTGACTACGGTAACAACATAAGACAGGTTGCCAAAGAGGAAGGACTGGACAACGCCTTTGCATTTCCGGGTTTTGTACCGGCTTACATAAGACCTTTGTTCTGTCGCGGAGTCGGACCATTTCGATGGGTAGCATTATCTGGTAACCCGGAAGATATTTATAAAACTGATGCCAAAGTTAAAGAGCTTATCCCCGACGATAAGCACCTGCACAAGTGGCTCGATATGGCGCGCGACAGAATAGAATTTCAGGGACTGCCCGCACGCATCTGCTGGGTCGGACTCGGGCAGCGACATCGATTGGGTCTGGCATTTAACGAAATGGTGAAATCCGGTGAGCTCGAAGCGCCGGTAGTTATTGGCCGTGATCACCTGGATTCGGGCTCGGTTGCCTCCCCAAACCGGGAAACAGAAGCAATGAAAGACGGTTCTGACGCTGTATCTGACTGGCCGTTACTTAACGCGTTGCTAAACTGCGCGTCAGGTGCAACCTGGGTATCGCTACACCATGGTGGTGGTGTTGGTATGGGCTTTTCGCAGCACTCCGGCATGGTGATTTGTGCTGACGGTACTGACGACGCAGCTCGACGACTCGAGCGCGTACTCTGGAATGATCCTGCAACTGGCGTGATGCGACATGCTGATGCAGGTTATGAAACTGCCATTGAATGTGCCAGAGAACAGGGCTTGAATTTACCCGGCATTCTCTAACGCGTATCGTTGTATCAAAAAATAACCTTTCTCGCAGATAGCTGGATAATTGATGATCTGATACAAATCAACAAGACGCATAAAGCGGCTTTGTTGCT
This sequence comes from uncultured Granulosicoccaceae bacterium, assembly GCA_964388065.1. Taxonomy (GTDB): domain Bacteria; phylum Pseudomonadota; class Gammaproteobacteria; order Granulosicoccales; family Granulosicoccaceae. Next base: position 11,581 of record CAYLZS010000247.1, on the reverse strand, counting down.
AATGCCATCTCGATCGCAGAGATTGATAGATAAACTCTGCTTCAATCAAAATTACATTGCCTGTGAATTCCTTCGGCAGAGCTCACCGCGGACTGCCAGTGTTTCTGAACACACCCTGTCTTCGATATCTATACTAACTGAAGCATGGCTGTATGCCGACTTTCTTTAATTATCATTTTTTTATATACACGGAATAATATCCTCGCCACGGTGTTTTTTTTAGTAAGCACGGGAAAAGGTTAGCAGCAAGTGCGTTGCATTCTATAGGGCATAACATTAAAGCAAACCGGAACCGTGACTATAGTTTTTATAATTGGTTAACTGACAACAGCAAACATTTCGATAAGACTATTTAACACTAGCGGAGTGACAATGAGATGAAAACAATAGCATTCTTAGCATTTGTGATTCTATTCAGCTGGTACCTGGTTGATGAAGTCTATAGTGAACAACCAAAATCAGTAGCCAACTCATACCCACATGAAGTGGAGCGCACAGAAACACCAGAGTTGACAGCGGAACGTATCGAACTGCTAAGAAAAATTGCAGGCCTTTCAAACGAAGATGTATTTCCCTCAGTAAATGCAGGCAGAAGCAGCGATGCTTACACTCTACATACTTCGTTTAATGGCATCGTTACAATACCCACGAGCTCCCGACCAGTGAACGAGGTACTGGTCCGCTCGATTAGCTCGGAGTGGGAAACCAATAGAAGTATTAACGAATACAGTGGCATAAAGGAAGGATCTGCTGTTTCTGCATGGACAAGACTCTCGCCGTCTCTCACCTGGACAGACGATAGTATTCAGGCTGCTTTAGTCGCTGGTTGCAACGAGGGAGGTGAAAAATCTCTGAAAATAAAATTACTTTCTGCGTACCCGATTTCTGATGTCAGTACAGTGAAAGGTCAGGTAAAATGGGATTCTTCCAGTCCATACCATGCCCCATTCACCTACAATCAGGACTTGAATACTCTACGTCTCCAATCAGGGCTTGATGATTCCCTCTCACTGATAAGAGCCGCAAAAAAGGTATCGATTCAAATACCGTGGCATGACGATCAACAAGCAATCTTTACGTTTTCGCTGAAAGGATCGTCTCGTGCGGTTAACGCAGCATTCGGCTACTGCAATCGTTGATTTCTCTCCGCTGATTCTGCAATGAGACACACCAATTGCATCCACACAATCTAGTGGGGCGTGCGGAAACAGAATGGCATATTGTTGAAAACCAGTTGTGACCCTGGTTTTCAACCTTGTTGTTTAGTTGCCATGCTGTTTATTGCCAGCGCGATCAACTCTATTTGCGACGCGCACTTTCAATGACAATTGGTTCAACTGGAACATCCTGCCCAAATCGACCTGCTCCGCCGGTTTGCACTGCAGCAATTTGATCAACAATGTCCAGCCCGGCAACTACCCGACCGAAAACAGCAAACCCGAACCCGGCATTAGTGGTGTCACGATGATCGAGAAAAGGATTATCAACAACATTGATATAAAATTGCGCCGTCGCAGAGTTCACTACGCCGGTGCGCGCCATTGCCACAGTGTATTGGACATTTCTCAGCCCGTTAGTTGCTTCATTCTGAATAGGGTCATTGACCGGTTTTTGCACCAGGTCCGCTGTAAATCCACCCCCCTGAATCACGAAGCCGGCAATGACTCGATGAAAAATAGTACCTTCGTAGTGGCCACTGTCAACGTAGCTAAGAAAATTCTCTACTGATATTGGTGCGAGTTCTTCGTTGAGCTCGAGTTCAATCTCTCCGACGTTGGTGGCAAGTACCACTCGCGGTCCCGAAGAAACAACTTCCTGTGAAATGGCATCCTGCAGAACGTCATCTGTCAATACATCGTCTTGCAGCTGCTGCGGACTAACCGAGCTATCACCACCACAGCCACTCAAAACAAGTAGAACGAGCAGTTTTAACGCAACGATACGACTATATTTTTTGATTACAGACATCTCAGTAATTTCCGGTCGAAAAGTCTGCAGCATCAAGCAATATTAGTTCCGGGCAAGATACGTACAGGAAACCCGGAAAACCATAGCCAGATGTAATCGAAAGTTGTGGTTTTCAAACCGGATTTTGGAGCACAGTCGTATCACGACCGGCCAAATTATTCGTTTATCGCAACAGATTGAGTTTCTATCGAGCGACCCTTTGAGAATTTAATCTGATGCGCTCGGCTGATAAAGGTAGGTGGGTAGCTTGTTCAGGTCGGTGCAACCAACATTGGCAAGATTCGAATTCATATCGGCAATCAACAGTTCAGCAACATGATCACTGCCTCGCTGTCCGAGTGCCACAGCACCATAGATAAATGCCCGTCCCAACAGTACAAAATCTGCACCCAGAGCTAATGCCCAACTCGGTTTCAAGTGCTGCTCGTGCATCGCCATTCATCAATCGAGGCAACAGCGTGATTTCCTGCAGCGCTGATTGGTTGCGAGATATACAGTGCTCCTGACCTGTACCACTGTCGAGATATTCCCAGCTGAAGTAAGGTAGTCTGCGTTTTGCCCGGTGCTGCAGATCTGTGATAGCGGGAAAGCGATGAAGGAGCTGCGGGTTCATAACTGTCTTGCTGTGGCTGATAGTCGAGAAGTCATATTGAATCAGCGGATAAACTGATCTACAAAATCCTCTCCAAGACCCACCTCGGTATAGTGTGCTCGACACAAATCGATCTTGCTAAATACATCTTCATAACCCAAAATCTCACCCCATGGATCGACATAACACATGACACCGTTAACCTGAAAATAAGTGATCATTTCATCTACACCTTCAGGTACAACCAGTGTATGTGTCTCACCCGGTGGTTCATAAACATAAGATCCGGTCTCCGCCATCCAGTCGTGTTCAAGATAGTGCCAGCGACCTTTCAATACCCATCCGTGTACTGGTTGTGGATGCCGATGGCGAGAAAGCACTCCTGACTGTGTGACTTTTAACAAGTTCATCCAGTAACCCTGTGAGCGGCTCAGACACAGGGGACGAAACCACACGTTTTCAGCCTGAGGTACCCACAGGCGTTCATCTTCAGGAATCGCATCTGGTACAACTATTTCAGTTAACGCATCTTTAGGAAAAGGTAGTTGATACGGAGTCCTGGCGTCGTAGGCTTTTTTTTCATTCATAATCTTGTCAAAGAGTAGTTATCGTTACAGGTTACGTTAAATAGCTTTATACCCACCATCCACAGGGTAGATTGATCCGGTTACGAAGCTCGCATCGTCTGAAAGTAACCATTTAACGAGGCTTCCCACCTCTTCCGCTTTACCCCAGCGTTTCATCGGTGTGCGATTCAATATTGTTTCACTGCGCTCGGGTGCTTCGCGCAGCCCCTGAGTCATCTCGGTTTCAATCCAGCCAGGGGCCACAGCGTTTACTCGGATGTCGTCTTCGGCCCACTTGCCTGCAAGTGCCTTGGTCAGCTGTGCCACCCCACCTTTGGACGCTGAATAAGCTGGCACCAGTGGCCCACCAAATGTACTCAACATTGAAGCGGTGTTAACGATAGACCCTTTGCTTTTAACCAGATGTGGCTGAGCGGCAACACAGCAGCGCATGGTACCCGTCAGGTTGACATCAATCACTTTCTGGAAAACATCAAGGTCATACTCCGCTCCGCGCTGTAGAATGCCTGCGCAGTTAACCAACGCATCAAGCTGGCTAAGTCCATCGAACAGAGCCTTAACGGATGCATCATCCGTAACATCCAGCAGACGGAGATCTATGTCTGCTGGTCCGTCGAACGAATTAATTTCGTCTTGCGAGATTGAAGCTGCAATAACCTGCCACCCTGCTGACGCCAGTACGCGTGATACAGCAGCACCGATACCACGCGTACCGCCGGTTACAACAACTGTTTTTGTCATCGCCTGTTTTTCACCTGGAGTCGGACCTGTTAAATGCAGCAATAAAATCAAGTGCTCGCCGCTCTATTTCGTCAATACTGTATTCTGGTTTAAACAGTGCTGATCCCAGGCCGAAGCTGTTGGCTCCTGCGGTCAGATAGTCGTCCATGGTGTCCGGTGTAATTCCCCCCACCATTGCAATGACCGTTTCGGCAGGTAATACAGCGCGCATGGCGCGGACTGCAGATGGCGGGATAACTTCGGCTGGAAATAACTTCAATACACTGGCACCCAATTCCAATGCGGTAAATGCTTCAGTTGGCGTTGCTACTCCAGGACACCACGATGCGCCAAGCTCACGTGTTTTAGCGCCAACATGCGGATTTAGATTGGGTGAGACGATTAACTGGCCGCCTGCTTCAACGACATCGGTGACATCGTTAGCTGAAAGGACCGTGCCTGCCCCAACTACCACACGGTTTCCAAACTGCAGTGCAATAGCACGTATTGATTTTAACGGGTCCGGGGAGTTCAGAGGTACTTCTATAAATCTAAAGCCGGCTTCTACAAGAACCTCTGCAACAGGTATTGCCTGATCTGGCTCAAGCCCACGCAGTATGGCTATAAGCGGATTTTCACTGATTGATGTTTCCCACAGATTCATATCAGGAGTCCGGCGGCTTTGGCAATACCAAAATGACCGCGTGCAACAGTATCTTCAGGTGTATGGGTGCTTTTATACCCGGACACTTGTAGTGCGATTGCGTACCGCTTTGCTAAATCTTCACGCCCTATAATAGTTATCGGTTCACCATTGATCTGTTGACTGGACACTGCACCATTGATTTCCGCACCGATCAGCATGCCGGATAAATAGTCGGCTACCTTGTTTTCATCCAGCTTCTCAAACAACGGTAATGTACGTACTCGAAAAAGGGAATGGAGCAGGCGCTGACCGGCGTTGAGCCCTGCGGCAACACCTTCTCGAAACCCCTGCTCACTGAACTCACCGTCTTTCATCAACTTGCCCAGTATAGTATGGCGATGAAGTGCCTCAAATACCTCGCCAGTCATGACTGTTTCAAAATGCACAATGCGGCCACTGCGAATAGTGACCCATTTGCTATGGGTACCGGGCATGACACAAATACCGTCAAGCAGCCCGGCTTCGACAGCGCCGGCAATTTGTGTTTCCTCACCACGCATGACATCGGGTGCGTCCTCGTGTTCGTCCAGTACACCAGTAACAAAGTGCAGTAGTGCACCACTCGCTAACGGTAAATGGATAAGTGCTTCAGCCAGCTGATCTGCACCTGTTGGGACAGGAAGATAAGGGGTCTCTACCCAACCGTTACGACTGGTGATCATGCCGGACGCGATCAGAGGCACACTATGTTTAAAATCCCACGGTTGCAGAAAGCGCGCTAACACTCCTTCAAAATCACCTTCTGTCACCTGCATTATCCCTTCATTTGTATGCAGGCGATCGAGAACAGCCCCGTGCTTATCTATAAGAAAGGCTCGTAGTGAGGAAGTACCCCAGTCCAATCCAATCAGGCTCGCTTTAGATACGTCCAAATTCATTCAACAAATCTTTAACAGTCTTACCTCCGGTGAGCCAATAGTTCGTCTAACTGTTTACCGACAGCGTCAGTTCTTATGATGTGACTCTTGCAGTGCGTAAACCGGAGTAGCTATGCCTTCCATCCGCGCTTTCAATTGCAAACTCAAAAACTGAGAGTAATGTCGTGACTGGTGCAGATTGCCACCATGAAACCACAAACCATTTTGCTGAGTAGGTTTCCACATGTTGCGTAGTTCTCCCTCCCATGGACCAGGGTCTTTGGTGGTGTCTGAGCCCATACCCCACACTTTGCCAACCTTGTCGGCGACCTCCTGACTGATTAATTGTGCAGCCCAGCCATTCATGGAACCATAGCCTGTTGCCATAACAATCAAATCTGCATCCAGACTGCTGTTGTCGCTAAATTCGATTCCGTTTTCGGTAATGCTTTTAACTTCAACCCCTGATTTGAGTTTTATATCACCGTTGGCGATAAGCTCTGACGCACCAACATCAATGTAGTAACCCGAACCGCGACGCAGGTATTTGCAAAACAAGCCTGAGTCATCTTCACCGAAGTCGAGCATAAATCCCGCTTTCTCCAGTCGGTCATAAAGATCTTTGTCGCGCTCCTTCATTTCTGCATAGACAGGGACCTGCAATGACGGCAACACCCGATAAGGCAGGGATGCGAAGATCATGTCTGCCATTTCGGTAGTGACTCCGTTTGCCACTGCGTCTTCACTGTAAAGACCACCGAGAGCCAAATCCATTAACGTATCGGATTTGGCTATGTGGGTAGAGCTGCGTTGTATCATCGTGACATCAGCACCGTTCTCCCACAGATCTGCACAAATATCGTGTGAAGAATTGTTTGAACCAATAACTACACATTTTTTGCCTTTGTAGGATTCACCACCCGGGTGTTTGCTTGAATGGTGTATGTCACCTTTGAACTTGTCTTTGCCTTCAAAGTCAGGAACGTTCGGCACAGCTGACATACCTGTGGCCAAAATCAGTTGTTTCGGTTTGAGTTCAACTTTTTTACCTTCCCGCGTTACGTTAACAGTCCATGTGCCTGTCGCGTCATCGTAGCTCGCGTTGTCGCAGCTTGTGGAAGACCAGTAGTTAAGCTCCATGACTTTTGTATACATCTCCAGCCAGTCACCGATTTTGTCTTTCGGTGCAAATACCGGCCAGTGTTCCGGAAATTTCATGTAAGGCAGGTGGTCGTACCAGACAGGATCGTGCAAACACAATGATTTATAGCGGTTGCGCCAGCTATCACCTGCTTTGGGATTTTTTTCGATAATGATGGTCGGTACACCCAGGCGTTTGAGGCGCGCACCCAGACCGATACCGCCCTGACCTCCACCAATAATCACACAATAGGGTTGTGTGTCATAACCCAGGGATGCTTCTTCGTCATGGCGTTTTTCAAGCCAGGTTTTACGTGACTGCTCAGCACCATGTGCCACACCCAGTTCGCGTGTGCGGCCGGATTTTTCTTCAAAGCCTTTGAGTGATTTTGTGGTTGTTAGTAATGTCCAGCAACCTGCTTCGTTAAGCCTGATGTGACCTTCACCATGTGCAACATTGGTTTCAAATGATATCCATCCCTCGGTAATGCCATCAGCTTCACTGCCCTCACCAACGAGCTGCCAGTTAACGGGTTTTGTATGCGCTAATGTGGCGTCGAGCATATCGACAATCTCGTCTGGCCCTTCCATGGTTTTTAGGTTCCAGGTGAACGCGACAAAATCTCTCCAGAAACCGTTTGGATCAAACATGGCAGCGGCGGCTTTGGAGTCACCTTGTGTCAGTGCTTTTGAAAACTGTTCCAGCCAGTCGTTTAGGCGTTCTGTGGCCGGGTTAATCTCTGCTGTAGCATTTGAAGCCATTTTTAACTCCTCCGATTAATGTATGACTGTTCTTTCTCTCTTGGTATCTGTAATGCGCTAGTACGATATTCACTTACAGCCGAGTCAGCAGTGCTGCCGTTCTGACCGCAGCTGTTGTCATTGGCTGGTACATCGTTGACTCCAATGAGATTTAAAAGCTGTGAATACGTAGCATATCTTAAGAGTTTACAGCGTGCGCTTCGGCCGGATCAACCAGTTTTCCGGTCGCCCGCGTTTGCTATTGTGGAAAGGTTCAATCGAGTGTATAAACAGAGTAGCCTTCCAAAAGAAATGCGAGAGCAACAACAAACATTTGTCATTCTGGCGCGCTCTGCGTCTTAAAGGAGTAATCTGATGGCAATGGCTTCAGGCACTGGAGTATTTGCAGCCTATGGAAAGCTGTCTCTGACCACATTACTACCACTGAACAATTATCTGCTGGTAGGTCACTCGCGATTACATCAGCACCATTGCTGGCAAATTACGAAAGCGCTTGAGCCGATAGCGGCTCCGGGTTTGATGGCTTCGACGCCACTTCTGCCCTGGCACAAAGGCTCTGTACAGTATTTACTTGGAAAACCCATGCCCGGCAAGATTTAGTTAACCGAATAAATCAAAAGTCCAATGCAAAGCAGTACACTCCAATATCTTGCTTTGTGCGAGTGATAACGCAAGATGTGCGTTTTGTTCGGTCAAAAATTGCTAACCTTTTTAAGTCTACAGTTTGTCAAACAGTCGCCCAACGGCGTAATCCGGTTTAGGCAATTTGAGTTTTTGGCAAAGCTCGAAAACCATCGCCTGATTTGAAGTCACTACTGGTTTGCCTGTAGCCAGTTCAATATCTGCTATGGCCTCGACCGAACGCATATCGGTGCAGCTCAGTACAATGGTTTCAACATTGGGCTGATCTGCCTTTATGGCCAGTTCGAATACCTCTTGTGGTGTGAGTTCACCTTGTCCGTAGTTATCTAATTCGATTTCAATTTCGAACCGCGAAACTGTTTTAATATTTTCAGATGCCAGAAAATCAATTGCCAGTTCATTCACTTCACCAATATAGGGTGATGAAAATCCAATCCGGGTTGAACCAAGTGCTTTTAGTGCGTTAACCAGTGCACCGGCTGCAGTAATCGAAATTGATCCACATGTTTTTGCGATACTACCTGCCAGGGTTCGATCGAACTCTATACCATGAGTTAGTGTTGCCGAGGTACATCCATACAAAATAGCTGCAGGCCGTACGCCACTGATTAAACGCAAAGTATCAGAAAGGTTGGAGCTGCCGAGACCAGACATTTGCTTAGCACCCGGAATTTCATCTACATCGTATCCGCCCAGTCGTTCGAAATGCATGGTGCAGCTTTCAGGACAGAGCATGTGCATGTCGGGTTCAAGATTTACATTGGTAAATGGCACCAATACTCCGATTTTAGCACCTGATCTTGGGATCATTGGCGTGTTTCCTTTTTAAACCGAACCAGCCGCGAAGCTACTTCATCCATCACGTCGGCCGATGCCATCGTCACTCTAAGGCAATGGCCGAGTCCATACCCGTGCATACCTCGCGCAAGAAATCCATTGTGTTTAAGTGCTATATCGGCCTTACCGGCTTCGTGTGAACTGGAAAACGGCACCAACACAAAATTTGTATGACTCTCTGGAGCTGGCAATGAAGCCGCCGCCAGAGATTGCGTAAACTTGTTTCGAACAGTTGCTGTAGTGTCGACGACTTGATGAAGATAAGATTGATCCAGTATGGCGGCTACACCCATTGCCTGGGTAACCACTGATACATTGTTCGGGTTCAGTAGCTTTCTGATTTCACTGGCTATATGCCCGGGAAAAACACCCCAGCCAAGCCTTTGGCCAGCCATACAATAGGCTTTGGAAAAGGTTCTCAACACAATTGAGTTTTGTTGTTCTACTAAAGCAAATATGTTGTCTTGATTCTGCATATCGAACTCCGCGTAGGCATGATCGATAATCAACAGCACATCCTGCGGCAATTGTTCGCGTAGCCGGGTTAGTTCAGAATTCGGTATTCTGGTACCGGTGGGATTACCCGGATTACAAACAAATACAATTCGGGTTTTTGTCGAAACTTTTGCAAGAATTGAATCAACACAAACTCTATAATTTGACTCGGTTGCTTTAATATAATTTGCACCCGTAACCTGACACACAGTCGCTACAAAAAGGTACCCGAACTCAGTGCCCAGTACTTCATCGCCTACACCGGCATAGGCTTGCAGACAAGCTGCGATTAATTCCATAGAGCCAGCGCCGCACAGTATTTTCTGCGTGTCTATTTGATATACCGATGAAATGGCTTCACGCAGTTCTGTCCAATCCGGATCAGGATAAAGCGATGTTGAGCTTAGTGCCCGTTGACCGGCTTCAAGCGCTTTAGGGCTGGGTGGAAGCATGCTTTCATTCTGTGCCAGCGATACTAACGAAGGATCAAGCGACGCCAGCTCATAAGGTGCCATGGATGATAGTTGTGGGACAGGCTGAATCATCAGGGTTCTCCGTTGTCCGGGTCGTAGTCCTGGCCATAGCCTAAGTCATGGGCTGAGCCATAGTCCGTGATTGCGGCTTTCTGACTCACATAACCACAAGCAATATCCTGCAACAGTTTTGCAGGTTCGCGTTTTGAAGGGGGACCAAACCCGCCACCGCCTGGTGTATCGAATATCAATCGCTCACCTGGCTCTACCCGCAGCACGCACTTACCCGGGATATCCTCCTCACGCCCGGTGACCTGTATGCGACCGGGGAGCCCTGCTATTCCATCAGCGCGTCCCGCCGCTGCATTTTTAATTCGTTCAACCGACAGAAAAACAAGGAACGGTTCGTCGACCGCAGAAGTCATCTCTATGCGTTGCCCCAACCCGCCACGGTACTGCCCTGCACCACCCGAGTCGGTCAGGAGCTCGCGTCGCCAGACAATCACTGGTGCAACTGATTCTGTAATCTCAACCTGACTTCCATAAACACCTGACGGATAGGCTGTGGCTGATAATCCATCTGAGTGTGGTCTTGCACCTGTTCCTCCGTTGTGAACAAGTTCAATGGCAAACTGATTCTCGCTTTTAACCACTGCATTCGAGTTAACGGCAGCATTAGGTGTATGGCGCATTGGGAGGTCATACATACACGATGCACCTTCTGCCGGTATCTGATCCGGAAGTGCCTGATGCAGACAGCCGAAAACCAAATCTGGCGTCATTTGACCCAGTGTGTGACGCATAGCTACCGGTGCCGGATGCTGTGCATTCAAAATACAACCAGGCGGACCTGTAACAACGAACGGTGCCAATGACCCCGCGTTGTTTGGAATATCAGGGCCAATGATGCAGCGCAATGCAAACACTGTGTAAGCTGTTGCATAGTTGAGCGGTACATTAATACCTTTTTCAATACACTCGGAGGTACCGGTAAAATCGACCAGTATCTGCGTGTCGGAAATAGTTAATGTTGCTTTGAGTTCCAGTTCGGTGTCGTATCCGTCTACCTTCATTAGATTATGATACGTACCAGCCGGCAATACCGAAATTGCATCGACAGTTCCTTGCCAGGAAGTGTCTATGATATGTTTTGCCAACTCTTCAAGATCATTAAGACCGAAATCGTCCATCAGAGAACACACCCGCTTTGCACCCACTTCGCAACAGGCAATTAAGGCGTAGATGTCTCCATCATTGGCAATGGGTTCACGGGAATTTGCTCTCACGATTCCCATCAGTAAATCATTGATCTTTCCTTCTTCTACTAATCTACACGGTGGAACCAACAGACCTTCATCGTAGATGTCTGATCCTTCCGGCCCCATGCCTAATCCACCCAGATCAACCAGATGTGAAGTGCAGGAAGTAAAGCCAACCACCTGTTGCTTATAAAACACCGGCATCATCAGCAAAAAATCATTCAGGTGACCGGACGCAAGCCACGGATCATTTGTCATGTAAATATCACCCGGTCGCATTGTTTGTGTTGGAAAAATTCTGTGCAGCGATTTAACCGCTTCAGCCATTGTGTTGATATGTCCCGGGGTACCGGTTACTGCCTGTGCAAGCATACGTCCGCGTGCATCGAATACGCCGGCCGATATATCTCCGCACTCGCGTACTATGGGTGAAAATGCTGCACGGATTAATGTTTGCCCTTGTTCTTCGACCAGCGCCAGCAGTCGATTCCACATAACCTGTAGTTGCGCGGGTGAGTTAGTCACAGGATCTCTCTTTTGGAC
>CAYLZS010000246.1:0-9797 GCA_964388065.1 uncultured Granulosicoccaceae bacterium | reverse complement strand
GTACATTTAGAGCGTCCTGCAGTGCAGCACCGGTAGGTGATGTAACCAGGCCAATGCGCCGAGCGAATGTGGGTAGTGGCTGCTTGTGGACTTCATCAAATAAGCCCTCGGCGTGCAGGCGCTTTTTGGTGGCTTCGAATTGTTGTTGCAACGCACCGACGCCGATCTCGGTCATTTTATCGACAATCAGCTGGTAGTCGCCGCGTTGTTCATAAATGCCAAGCCTGCCGCGCACCAGTACTTTCTGTCCGTCAGCAGGACTGAACTGGACCCGGCGGTTGTCGTTACGGAACATTGCACAACGCAGTTGCGAGCGACTGTCTTTTAAAGAGAAATACATATGACCAGTGCGGGCGCGCATCAGGTTTGATATCTCACCTTCCACCCAGACGCTGCCGAACTGTGTATCCAGCAGCCATTTGACTTCGGAATTCAGATCGCTGACAGAATAAACCTCATCGAGGGTCAACGGGATTTGTTCCATCAGGGGGTCCGCCATAGCCGGTTTTAATAGAGAACAGGTGTAGTCAGCGTCACCGCGACTTCGAGCTGTAAGCGCTGAGTTAATCAAGTTAACGCGCGCCGGTCAAACGGGTATAATGAGGTGCACGGTCAAGATCATCCGCTACCGGGCAAACCTCGATGAACATTGTTCAAGATGCACTTACGTTTGACGACGTTCTGTTGCAACCCTCGCACTCGCTGGTGCTCCCCAATCAGGTTCGGTTAAGCACCCGTTTAACCCGTGAAATTTCTCTGAACATTCCGCTGCTGTCTGCTGCCATGGATACGGTAACGGATTCCAGGCTTGCTATCGCGATGGCGCAGGAAGGTGGAATTGGCATCATCCACAAAAACATGGCGGTTGATAAACAGGCCGCCGAAGTGCGCCGGGTCAAGCGTTTTGAAAGTGGTGTGGTTTTAGAACCTATAACTATTACCCCGGATACTACTATTAACGAAGTGCGGCAGCTGACTGCCAGCCACGGCATCTCCGGATTACCCGTCGTAGATCAGGGTGGTCTGGTGGGTATTGTGACCAAACGCGATATCCGCTTTGAGACTCGCGAAGACGAACCGGTCGCAAGCATCATGACACCCAAAGACAAGCTGGTCACTGTCAGGGTAGATGCACCGCGCGAGGAAGCACTGAACAAACTGCATCAAAATCGAATTGAAAAAGTCCTGGTGGTCAATGACAGCTTTGAGCTCAAAGGCATGATCACAGTCAGAGACATCAGAAGTGCACGGCATTATCCAATTGCCTGTAAGGACCCGCAGGAAAGATTAATCTCCGGTGCAGCAATTGGTGTTGGTGCCGACACCGATGATCGTACAGATGCGCTGGTAGAAGCGGGTGTCGATGTGCTTATTGTCGATACTGCACACGGGCATGCACAGAGTGTGATTGATCGGGTGAAGCAAACCCGCCAACGCTACCCGCACCTGCAAATCATTGCCGGTAACATTGCCACCGCCGCTGCGGCACAGGCGTTGGTTGAGGCGGGGGCTGACGGACTTAAGGTGGGTATTGGTCCCGGGTCTATCTGTACCACCAGAATTGTTGCAGGAGTTGGTGTACCGCAAATTACTGCCATTGATAACGTAGTACAGGGAGTCGCCGGTGCAGACATACCAATCATTGCCGACGGTGGTATTCGTTTCTCGGGCGATATCGTTAAAGCCATAGCAGCTGGTGCGTCAACAGTTATGGTGGGCAGTCTTTTGGCCGGTACAGAAGAAGCACCTGGTGAAGTGGAGTTGTATCAGGGCCGGTCTTATAAATCATACCGTGGTATGGGATCAGTGGGTGCGATGCAGCAAGGCTCGAGTGATCGCTACTTTCAGGACGATGAAAGCTCTTCGAAAAAACTGGTGCCAGAAGGTATCGAGGGCAGGGTACCTTATAAAGGGCCTTTAAACGCTGTGCTGCACCAGCTAATTGGTGGTTTGCGTTCCGGTATGGGTTACTGTGGGTGCGAGTCGGTTAGTGCAATGCAAAATGATGCGTGCTTTGTAAAGGTCAGTAACGCTGGTATGCGAGAGAGCCATGTGCACGATGTGCAAATTACTAAAGAACCACCGAACTATCGGCTCGACTGAATACTGTAACAAAGGTTACTAAACACTCTTTCTGCGTTATTGACCAGACTTAATGATCAGGGTTAATTTATGGGGTTTGCGATTTTCGCGACGTGTTGCCACACATGTTCGCACGACCACTGAAAGATAAAACGATTGCTGTCGTTGCTTACCGGGAACAATATTGGCTGACATCCACAAACATAAAATTCTGATACTCGACTTTGGTTCGCAGTTTACACAACTGATTGCCAGACGCGTCAGAGAGGCGGGTGTGTATTGTGAGATTTATGCCTGTGATGCAGATGCAAGCAAAATCGCAGATTTTAAACCACGCGGTATTATTTTATCCGGCGGGCCGGAGTCAGTTGCAGCGGATACGCGGCACCCGGTACATGACATCGTTTTTGAGCTGAATGTACCGGTGCTGGGTATTTGTTATGGCATGCAGGCCATGGCAGCGCACTTTGGTGGCGAGGTCGCACCGCATGGTAAAAGTGAATTTGGTTATGCAACGGTACGCGCACGCGGTCATTCAAAACTCTTAAAAGATATACAGGATCATGTTAATGACGATGGACATGGTTTGCTTGACGTATGGATGAGTCATGGTGATCGGGTTGAGTCAATGCCGGAGGGTTTCAAACTTATAGCCAGTACAGACAGTGCACCGATTGCAGGTTTTGCGGATGAAAATCGCGGCCTGTATGCGCTGCAGTTTCACATCGAAGTGACACACACTAAGCAGGGGTCAAAAATAATCCAGCGCTTTGTGGCAGATATCTGTGACTGCAATACCGACTGGCAATCGGCCAATATTGCAGAGGCGGCAATTCAGTCAGTGAAAGAGACTGTTGGCACAGATGCGGTATTGCTTGGTCTTTCCGGTGGCGTTGATTCCTCAGTGGTTGCTGCCATGTTGCATAAAGCCATAGGTGAACAGCTGGTCTGCGTATTCGTAGACAATGGTCTGCTGCGTCTGGGTGAAGGCGATCAGGTGATGCAGACATTTGCACAATCTCTTGGTGTGCGTGTTATCAGAGTTGATGCGGAACAGGAATTTCTTGATGCATTGAGAGATGTTGATGATCCGGAACAAAAGCGCAAAGCTATTGGCCGACTCTTTATTGAGATATTCGAACGGGAAGCTCGTAAACTGAAAGATGTTAAGTGGCTCGCGCAGGGGACGATCTATCCCGATGTAATAGAGTCTGCCGGTAGTGCAACCGGTAAAGCCCATGTGATTAAGTCTCACCACAATGTCGGCGGCTTGCCTGAAGATATGGAGCTTAAGCTGGTTGAGCCGTTGCGGGAGCTCTTTAAAGACGAAGTGCGAAAGGTCGGTCGCGAACTTGGCTTGCCAGACGTGATGATAGACCGTCATCCATTTCCCGGCCCCGGGCTCGGTGTCAGAATACTGGGTGAAGTAAAGAAAGAGTTTGCCGATACGCTGCGGCTTGCCGATGATATTTTTATTAGCGAGCTGCGATCACATGGTCTTTATCAGCAAGTGTCGCAGGCGTTCGCAGTTTTCCTGCCGGTAAAATCAGTAGGTGTGACCGGGGACGGAAGGCGCTACGCACACGTAATCAGTTTGCGCGCTGTAGAGACCACTGACTTTATGACGGCCAACTGGGCGCGTTTGCCACACGAGTTTCTGGATCTGGTTTCCAGAAGAATCATTAACGAGATAGAAGATGTTGCACGCGTGGTTTACGACATTTCCGGAAAACCACCTGCGACTATCGAGTGGGAGTAGTGTGTTAACTCTCTGTAACCGGGTTCAGATCCCGGGTTGCTGCGGTGGATTGATTCAGCTCTTCTAATACAAAGTTTGTCGCTGTGGCGGTGCGGTCATTGGTGCCGGCCCCGTGGTATCCACGGAGCTCTGTCGCTTCATGATTAACAGCGAGTAATGTTGCCGGGCGCTGTCAAAACTAATCAACTTTTAACCCTGCAGGATCTCGATAGAAGGCAAACTGTGCATCGTTCGAGGCCCGGTGTGCGGGTGTCGGCAGTTGTCATAACAATTATAAAAAGAGATCAACTAGGCTGACTGGGCAATGCGTGAACCTGCGCTGCAGATACTAAAACAGTAAATAAGCTGTATCGCACCCGAAATATTCTTCTGTTGAGGCGGATTTTCGGAAAAGTTTACATCGGTATGTCGATTGCTTGCACTTTTTTGTTCATTTTTTCAATTGTTCGACTATAAGTTATTTGTTGATAACTAAAACAGTGCTTTTTTGTATTTAAAGAAGCGGCTACAGCTTCCCTGATGTCACCTGGTGACTATGGGCGAACAATATAAAAATTAACAGTCGGGAATAACAAAATGACTTTCAATAAATCCCTCGTTGCTACGCTCATAAGCGCTGCCATGTGCTTACCAGCAATGGCTGACACCGATGGTTTTTCCAAGCGTTTCTACGTTGGCGTAGCGGGTGGTGGTTCTGAGCTGGAGCCAGAATCACAGGTGCCGGATTTTTTCGTTGAAGATGACACAGACACCGGTGTTAAAGTATTTCTTGGTTACGATTTCAGCCCTCGCTTTGCAGCGGAACTGGCAATTGCTGATCTGGGTGAAGCGGTCATCGGGTCGGTTTCTGCGGGGACCAGTGTAGGCGCAATCAGCTACGAAGTGGTGGAGCTAAGTGGGCTTTATCGTTTTTTTGACAAAGATCGACGTGGTTTTGGTGCTTTTGTAAAGCTTGGCGTCGGTGGTTTGGACAACGACAGTGAACTTAACTTTACCCGCGACAACGACGTTCACCTGAGTGGTGGTGTTGGTGTCGAGTGGGCAAGCAAAATCGGATTGGCTTTACGTGGCGAATTTGAAGCCTTCGACCGAGATGCAACGCTGGCAACACTCGGTGTGTTGTGGAGATTCGGTGGCGGCAGCAGCAGCAGCTCCGCTTCTGATGACGATGACGGTCTGTTCTCGCAAGGTGTTGGCGCGGTCGGTGGTTTGCTCGGTGGTGCTGATACTGAGCTCGCAACTCTCGATGATGATGACAATGACGGCGTTCCAAACAGTCTTGATGACTGCGCGGGCACAGAGTCAGGTGTACCAGTAAGTGCTACTGGTTGCCCGGTATTTGGTGGTGTTCTCGAAGGCGTACAGTTCGAAAGCGGTTCCGATCAATTGGTTGATGCAGCTCAGGATGTATTGAACGATGCAGCAGACGTTTTGTTGAAAGATCCTAACCTGAAGGTTGAAGTTCAGGCGCATACTGACAGCCAGGGCTCCGAAGCTTTCAACATTGAGCTTTCGAAGAAGCGCGCATTGGCAACGGTTCGTTACCTGATGTTACGCGGTGTACCTTCCGAGCAAATGACAGCACGTGCCTTTGGCGAATCCAAGCCAATTGCTGACAACGCAACTGCTGCCGGTCGCTCTACTAACCGCCGTGTCGAGTTTCATGTAATCGAGCGTTAATCTGCATAAGCTTACAACTGCCAGCCGCAGTTGATACACTTAAGAGCCGCTTTCTGGTCTAATCCGGAAGCGGCTTTTTTATTATCCTCGGGAAATAATGACAATGAAACTTTGGAATGCGGACGGTACGGGAGGTCTGGTTGCAGGCCGATTGGCAGCGCCCATTGCTATTGCGGCATTGTTGGCAGCCTGTGTTACCGCGCCAAATGATAATAAGGCGCAGAGCGAGCTGATTGCGGAAAGACTGGATGCCTATGTTGTTGAGGAAGGGGCCGTACGCCACGACGTCACCAACGAGAATGTTGCCAGGTTGTGGCAGGAGTTCAATATCCTGCGCCGCAGTGGCAATCTGGCTGAAGCCAAAGCAAAGCTTGAACAGGCAATCGTTATTGCTCCCGATGATCCGGCGCTGTGGAGCAGTGCAGCGGAGCTCGAGTTAGAGGAAGAATCACACCTGCGTGCAGAAAACTTTGCTGCAAAGTCGAATTTTCTTGCAAACGTCGGCAATCGATCGCTGCGCTTCCGTAACTGGCTGATCATTCAAAGGGCACGAGAAGGTCGGGGAGATTTGCTCGGTGCCAGAGAAGCAGAAATTGAGTCTTCCAAGTTCAATAATGCAAATGTCCTGCGCTAGTGGGGCGTGCGGTATCTGTAAAGTCAGTGTTTGATACACCAGACCAGTATTGTCCCTGACTGTAACTTTCCCGCTCTCGGGAATACTCTTTACCGATAACTCTTCAGCGAGTTGCCAGCGGCAATGGAGCGGTTTGTCGGAACTAATATCGCCCAACATAAAAAATCTGTAGCATTGAGGTCTGTTGGTGTGCTTTGCGATTCTGTGCCCCGGCAACGCAATTCCGATATTAAAGACCCGGCATTTAATGACAGATATTGAACCCGACAAGTCAGTGTTCGACGCCGGCCCTGAAACCGTAGCCGATATTCTCGGTAATCACGGTCCTTTCGCAGACTCAAAACCCGGATTTCGTGAGCGCGCTGAACAGCAAGCGCTGGCGATGGCAATTGACCAATGCATCGCTGAAGAGAACATCCTTGTTGCGGAAGCTGGCACAGGTGTCGGTAAAACCTTTGCCTATCTGGTACCAGCGCTGACGTGTGGCAAGCGGGTCATTGTATCTACCGGTACCAGGCATCTGCAGGACCAGCTGTTTCATACCGATTTACCGGTCGTGCGCCAGGCGCTCAGGCGCAGTCCGAAAGTCGCCTTGCTTAAGGGGCGGGCAAACTATTTGTGTCAGCGCAGACTTGAAAAGGCCTTACATAACCCGGCTTTTCGTGAGCCTAAACTCGCGAGACATCTGGATCTCATTCGCAACTGGGCTGAGCAAACAACCAGTGGTGATACAGCAGAAGTATTGGATGTTCCCGAGTCTTCACCGGTCTGGTCGTACGTTACTTCAAGCGACGACTTTTGCCGTGACCATGAACCGGACGATCTGGCCGGGTGTTTTGTCAGCAAGGCGCGCAAGCGCGCAATGGAAGCCGACATCGTAGTAGTTAATCATCATCTGTTCTGTGCGGACCTTGCCTTAAAAGAGGGATCGTTTGGAGAAATTCTGCCAGACAGTGAAGTCATCATTATTGATGAAGCGCATCAATTGCCGGAGACTGCAGCGCTATTTTTCGGACAGCGCTTAAGTAGCAGACAATTATTTGATCTGGCGCGTGACAGCCATACCGAGTATTTAAGTGAAGCACCAGATGTCAGTGAGATACGAGACCGTGCCGCTACACTTGAAAAAGCGACTCGTGATTTCAGGTTATCCCTGGGGCTGGAACAACAACGTGAAGCATGGGCCAGTGTTAGTGAACAAACGGGTGTGACTCCGGCGCTTGATCATTTACGTGAGTCGCTGGAGCTGTTATTTGAACCGCTGGATGCTGCATCATCTCGGGGTAAGGGTTTGGATAGTTGTAAGCGTCGGTGCCTTGCCCACCTGGAGGTGCTTGAAGCGTTCGCCGACAACAGAGACGAACACTTTATACACTGGTACGAAACCTATCGCACAGGCTTCAGTCTTAATTTAACACCGCAAAATGTTGCCAAGCCGTTTTCGAGTGCTCTGGCGCAGCTGAAATGCTCGTGGATTTTTACGTCGGCAACTCTGGCGGTAAATGGCAGTTTTGAACACTTTGAAGCGCAGCTGGGCATTGAAGAGACAAACGAGCTTCTGGTAGACAGTCCGTTCGACTATAAAAAAAATGCCATGTTGTATTTGCCTGCAAACATGCCAGAGCCAAAGTCGCTTGTTTTTGATGAAGCGGTGTTGTCAGTAGCAGAGCATGTTGTTAATGCCAGTAAAGGGCGTTGCTTTGTACTCTTTACCAGTTACCGTGCGTTAGAAAGTGCAGCAACAGCAATGCGTGCCAGTTGTCGCTACCCGGTGCTTGTACAGGGGCAGATGCCCAAACGCGAATTAGTTGAAGCCTTTCAGTCACTGGGCAATGCGGTATTGCTTGGTACCAGCAGTTTTTGGGAAGGTGTTGATGTGCGTGGTCAGGCGCTATCCTGCGTTATTATCGATAAGCTACCGTTTGCATCTCCCGGAGACCCGGTCTTGCAGGCGCGAATTCAGGGATTACAGCAAAACGGTATTAACGCCTTTATGGATTTTCAATTGCCAAAAGCCGTGCTTGCTTTAAAACAGGGGGTCGGCAGATTAATCCGTGATGTTGATGATCGGGGTGTGTTGGTTATTTGTGATCCCCGCTTGCAAACCAAAGCGTACGGCAACACTTTTCTCGAAAGTTTGCCAGGTATGCGGATTGTGCAGCGGCCAGACAGCGTGGATAAATTTTTTGCAGCAGAGCTCGAGTCGGCGGATGAGCAAGCAGATGACCAGGGCGATGGCTATGGTGATGACCAGAGTAATGACAAGTAAAACCTGCTCAATAGAAAAGTCGAAAGTACTGCAATGAACAATATTGTTGCCCTCGATACTTCAACAGAAGCCTGCTCTGTTGCATTGCAGTGTAACGGTGATGCGATATTTCGATATCGTGTAGAACCACGCATGCACGCTAAAATCCTGTTGCCCATGTTGAGTGAATTATTGGATGAGGCAGGTATTTCAGCACAACAAATTGATGGTGTGGCATTTGGTCGCGGGCCAGGTGCGTTTACCGGTGTCAGGATAGGCACAGCGGCGGCTCAGGCTATCGCGCTGGGAGGTGACTTTCCAGTAGCGCCGGTTTCCACACTGGCTTCAATTGCGCACCGTTGCTATCGTGAACATGGCAGACAGAAAGTTGCGGTTGCGATTGATGCACGCATGGGGGAAGTGTACTGGGGTGAATATGAAGTAGCTTCCAGTGCCACAGTTAAACTGCTGGGTGAAGAGTGTGTCTGTCTGCCATCAGACACAACCCGTCTGAATTCAGACTGGGTTGCTGCAGGTACCGGCTGGGGTACTTATGAATCCGAGCTCACACAAACTACAGGTGTTACTGTTGCCGAGGGTGTTGATCCCTTTCCACATGCTCTGGACATCCTTCTCATCGGCAGTGGGCAGCTTGGCCGCGGAGAGGGGGTGGCTCCTGAGAATGCACTGCCTGTCTACCTGCGTGACAATGTCGCACTTACTGAGAAACAACGGATTGAGCGACAGCGCACTGTATAGAGTTTGCGTGCAGAATAGGTGTACCTGTAAAACTACAAGCTTTATTGAGAAATAGTGGAGGCCAAAATGACTGATGCAACTTTGCTAAATCATACCGACTCAGAAACCTTTCAGCGCGATGGAGTGGTACTGATAAAAGGTGCGTTTAAAGAATGGGTAGAACCCTTGCGAGCCGGCATTGCACACAACATGCAGGAGCCTGGTGACTACGGCAAGAACTACACAAAGGAAGGGCAGGGTGGACAGTTCTTTGGTGACTACTGTAACTGGCAACGCATTCCCGAGTATCACGATTTCTTTTTCAGTTCACCGGCAGCCGCAATTACTGCACAGTTGCTCGGTTCAGATACCGTAAGAATTTTTCATGAACATGTTCTGGTAAAGGAGCCTGGAACAACACAAAAAACACCCTGGCATCACGATCAGCCTTACTACTGTGTTAACGGGTCCAAAGTATGTAGTTTGTGGATACCGCTTGATCCGGTTGAACAAAAGGTATGTCCGGAATTCATTGCAGGTTCACATCAATGGGGCAAATGGTTTGTACCAACCAAGTTCACCGGTGATTCGTATATTCGTGATGGTGACAATATGGTTGCGATGCCCGACATTGATTCTGAAAGAGACAAGTACGA
>CAYLZS010000245.1:0-2986 GCA_964388065.1 uncultured Granulosicoccaceae bacterium | reverse complement strand
AACCGCAGCCGCTGAGATTGCATTTTTCTTCCAAGATAACGAGTTGTGTGCCCGAACCCGCTAGATTTGTCATCGGAGCCGGTGGCACCGGCTCCGAAATCTGACAAGGCCAATCTGCTCGATTTTGACCGGGCAGGCATGCGAACCTACTTTGAGACGCTGGGCGAGAAGCCATTCCGTGCCGAGCAGGTTCTGAAATGGCTTTATCACCATGGGGTACGCCAGGTTGACGACATGAACAACTTGTCGCTCACACTGCGTGAAAAGCTCAAAGCCAACACTGAAATTTATATCCCCGAAGTTGAAACCGATCATCTGTCATCGGATGGCACCAGCAAATGGACTTTCCGTCTGCGCGGTGGCAACGGCATAGAAACCGTGTTTATTCCCGAGAAGAATCGCGGGACCCTGTGTGTGTCATCGCAGATTGGTTGTGCACTGGATTGCTCCTTTTGCGCGACTGGCAGGCAGGGGTTTAACCGCAATCTGACCACCGGAGAGATTATTGGCCAGGTGTGGTTGGCCACACAATTGCTTGCAGAGAAACCCGCGACCCGAAATCACCGGATTACCAACGTGGTGATGATGGGTATGGGTGAGCCGTTGCTGAACTTCAACCATCTGGTCAGGGCACTGAATCTAATGCTCGACGACAATGGATACGGTTTGAGTAAGCGCCGGGTCACGGTCAGTACCAGCGGGGTACTGCCGGCAATGGATAAACTCAAGGAAGCGGTGGATGTGTCATTAGCAGTATCGCTGCATGCACCGACTGATGAGCTCCGAACCCGGCTGGTGCCTTTGAATGAAAAGTACCCGATAAATGAACTGATGGAGGCCTGCCGCAGGTGGGTGGGTACAGGAGATCGCAAACGACATATTCTTTTTGAGTATGTGATGCTCGAAGGCGTCAATGATCAGCCGCAGCAGGCGCGTGAACTCGTCAAACTTTTGAAGGGGTTTCCCTGCAAGGTGAATCTGATTCCGTTTAACCCGTTTCCGATGTCAGGGTACAAGAGGTCTTCAAATCAGTCAGTTGAGCGGTTCTGGAAGATTTTGAACGATAATCGGATAGTTGCGACGCGTCGTAAAACACGTGGCGATGATATTGAAGCAGCCTGCGGACAGTTGGCAGGACAAGTGAATGATAGAAGTAGCCGAGAGTTAAAATTTATCAAACCTCGCTTCGGAGAGAATTTGTGACAGAAAATGGTCAGGGTGCTGCAAACGGTATGAATAAAACACTGATGGCGTGTGCGCTGTTCGCGATGATCGGTGTGACCACCGGTTGCGCTACAAAAAATTCGTTTAGTCATTTGAGCAGCGATGATAAAGCCTCGACGTTTAATGCCGAGCTGGGTACTAA
The DNA here is from genome assembly GCA_964388065.1 of uncultured Granulosicoccaceae bacterium. GTDB lineage: Bacteria > Pseudomonadota > Gammaproteobacteria > Granulosicoccales > Granulosicoccaceae. Next base: position 1,620 of record CAYLZS010000245.1, on the reverse strand, counting down.
CTACCTCGCCGCTGGTGAACTCGAGAGCGCTGAAACCAAATTGCAACGTGCCCTGGAACAAAACCCGAACAATGCACTGGCGAATAACGCTTACGCTATGTTGCGTGCAGAGCTTGATGATCCTCAAGGTGCTGACAGTGCATTTAAAAAATCTATCCGACTCGATGCCAAGCGCGCTGAGTACCGCAACAACTACGCTATTTTCCTCTGTGACAGCGGCAGAACAGAAGAGGCGGTTGAGCAATTTATTACAGCGTCTGAGAACAAGTTTTATAACACCCCTGAATACGCATTGGATAACGCCGGTGTTTGCGCTATGGATGCTAACCAGCTGGCATTGGCGGAAACGCATCTGCGATCTGCCATCAGGCTAAATCCTAATTTCGCGCCAGGCATGTTGCACATGGCAGAATTGAAACTAAAAACAGGTGACGCGAACGTCGCCGATGCCTATTATGCCAGACACATTTCACTGTCTGCTCAGAGCCCGCAAAGTTTGGTTGTAGGGATTAAAGTCAAGCAGGCAGTTGGTGAGCAGGAAACGGCAGATGAGTATGCTCAATTGCTGTTGACGCGGTACCCGAGATCGAACGAAGCAAAGACTTATCTTGCTGCCAGGTAGCATTATCAACGTAAGCATCTGGAGTAAGTGGTCCTAATCGATCACGGTGTTGTAAATAGCTGTAAACTGGTTTGTGATAAAAATAATAATCGTTGGCCGAGCGGCCGGCATTAGTCGTACCTGTTAATTGATGCGGGTGAGAAATAATGCAGAACCGCGAAAAGCAGAGCCGACACACAAACAACGGCGTAATACCTCTATGGGACAAGCAGTTAAAAGCATTAAGGGTGTGCACGATGTGCTCCCTGATGACGTGCACCTGTGGCATTTTCTCGAGTCAGTGGTAAGAGAGGTCACGTCTGCTTATGGCTATCGGGAAATTCGCACCCCGATTCTCGAAAAAACAGAACTCTTTAAGCGCTCCATCGGTGATGTTACTGACATCGTCGAGAAGGAAATGTATTCCTTTGAGGATCGCAATGGAGACAAATTATCTCTGCGACCGGAGAATACAGCCAGTTGTGTTCGTGCTGCCATTCAGCACGGCTTGCTAAGTAACCAGCAAATGCATCGGTTGTGGTATCTCGGTCCACAGTTCAGGCGTGAAAATCCGCAGCGCGGTCGCTACCGACAGTTTTGGCAGGTGGGCGCTGAAGTGTACGGCATCGCAGGTCCCTACATAGAATCGGAGCTGATACTGCTGAGTGCCAGGTTGTGGCAAAAGCTTGGTCTGGCTGAGCACGTCAGTCTTCAGGTCAACTCACTCGGCAGCAGTGAAGATCGCGACAACTACCGTGCGGTACTGGTTGAGTACCTGAACGATCATATTGCAGAGCTTGATGAAGATTCGAAGCGTCGACTGCAAAGCAATCCGCTACGTGTGCTCGATACCAAAAATCCGACTATGTCTAACGTGGTGGCCAACGCGCCGAGCGTGCTGGATCATCTGTGCGATGAATCGCGCGAACATTTCGAGGGATTGCAGGCATCGTTAATGAAGTGCGGCGTACCCTTTGAGGTCAATACCCGCCTGGTGCGTGGGCTGGATTATTACAGTC
>CAYLZS010000244.1:0-3428 GCA_964388065.1 uncultured Granulosicoccaceae bacterium | reverse complement strand
GCGCCAATTCTTGTACACGCAAGCATCGCAACTGCAGCTTCCGGAATCATTGGCATATAAATGCAAATACGATCTCCTTTAGAGACACCGAGTCCTTTGAGTGCACTGGCAAACTGACTGACTTCAGCGTGCAGTTCCTTGTAGGTGATCTTTCTTTGTTCATTGGGATCATCAGCTTCCCAGATGATAGCTACCTGATCACCGCGAGTTTCGAGATGTCTGTCGAGGCAGTTGTGTGCAACGTTTACCTTGGCACCTTCAAACCATTTGATATCTGCCTTGTTGTAATCGACGCTTTGAACGGTGTCCCAGGGGGTAAACCAGTCAATGAATTGATTGGCCTGCTCTGCCCAGAACTCGTCCGGCTCATCAATTGAGCGCTGATACATCTCTTTGTACTGATCATCTGTAATCCAGGTGTCCTTTGAGGCATCGGATTTAACAGGGTAAATTTTTGATTCTGACACTAACTATCTCCGCTGGCTTTCGCCGAATATGGCAACGATAGGGTGATGACATTCTCGGGTCAACAGTTGCGATCGGAAAATATGTCCTGTGCGGCAAGGTTCCGTTGAGTGTTTCATTTTTGAATCACTTTGCTGGCAAATATCGCCGCTGCAGCGACGCTTCAAACAGATTTTCCGGCGACAGGGATCAATGCCCTGTCCCAGCTGGCTCTGCAGTGCTCCAGAAACTCCGCACATGAGCTCAGTGACGCTGGAGCAGGGGTTTGTCCAAGGTGCCGCCACGCTGCTCTGAGGTTGCTTAGTGCACTTTTATTTTCTAATCCTGCAGCACCGGTCTGTTTGCTCAGTTTGCGGCCGTCTTTGTGAGTGGCCAGTGGCAGGTGCAGGTATTGCGGGGAGGCGTAGCCGAGCAGTTGTTGCAGGGCGATTTGTCGGGCGGTGTTGTCGAGCAGATCAGAGCCTCTGACGACATGGGTGATGCCCTGTGCTGCGTCGTCGGTAACCACGGCCAGCTGGTAGGCATAAAACGGCCCGCGTCGTCGGACTATAAAATCACCGACAGTCTGGCTGACGTTTTCTGTGATGCATCCGTGCACAAGATCTTTAAACACTATGTTTTTATCATCAATGACAACGCGAAGTGCGCGGTTGTCTTCTGTGTGTTTTAAAGCTCTGCAGGTGCCCGGGTAGTTGCTTTGGTTTAATGCGCGCAGTGATTTGCGGGTACAGGTACACGCGTAGAGTTTGTGCTTTTGTCGCAGATGGTTTAACGCGTCGTCGAATCGTTGCGAGTGATGGTGTTGAAAACTGATGTCACCATCGGCGAGTAAATGATGTGCCTGCAGACTTTCTATAATCGACTGACTGGCTTTTGACGTTTCGCGCTCCGGATCAATATCTTCAATCCGTACCAGCCAGATGCCATTGTGATGTTTTGCGTCTGCCCAGCTTCCCAGAGCGCTAACCAATGAGCCCAGATGAAGCGGGCCGGTTGGTGACGGGGCAAAGCGACCGATGTAAGGTTTCCCGATGTTATCGACGTTCGCAGTCATTCGGCATCGGTTGGTTTAAGCCAGTCACAAACGCAAAACGGCACGCTCATGATGAGCGTGCCGTTTAACCAGACTTGTTAATCCGGAGTTATGCAATCTGCTTTTCGCGGATTTCTTCCAGCGTTTTGCACTCGATGCACATGTTGGCTGTTGGTCGGGCTTCGAGCCTTCTGATGCCAATCTCAACACCGCAACCATCGCAAAAGCCATATTCCTCTTCGTCGAGTTTTGTCATTGACTCTTCGATCTTTTTAATCAACTTGCGTTCGCGATCGCGTGTACGCAACTCAAGACTGAACTCTTCTTCCTGTGTGGCCCGGTCATTCGGGTCGGGGAAGTTTGTCGCATCGCTTTTCATATGACCGACAGTTCGGTCAACTTCTTCCATCAGCGATATCTTCCAGTTTTGCAGTATGTTGCGGAAGTGTTCAGTCTGCTCCTCGTTCATGTACTCCTCACCCTTGCTGAGTTGATAGGGCTCGAAAGTTTTGAACTCACCGTTTTCTCCGGTGCCAGCTTTCCTTTTAGCCGGTGCTTTTTTAGCGGTAGCCTTCTTTGCAGCCGTTTTCTTCGCAACGACTTTTTTGGCAGGTGCTTTCTGCGTGGTCGTGGTGCTGGCTTCTTCGGTGGAACTTGTCACTGTTTTAGCTACCGCCTTTTTCTTTGAGACTGATTTTTTGGCGACGGCCTTCTTTTTGGCTGTCGCTGTGGCTTTTTTCTTCGCTGTTGCTTTGGCTGGAGCTTTCCTCGTTGCAGTTGCAACGTCCGAACTCTTCGCCGAAGCGGTTTTCTTTTTCGCGGCCATATTCTCGCCTGTACTTATCCTGAAGCCGGTGGTTTCTATCAGATTTCGGTTTTCGAGGCAAATTAAATCAGGGATTTATGTGACCGTTCGGGCAGCCCTAAGTGATTCTGTGGATTAGTATTTTTTTGAAAATGTGATGCAAATACGGGTAGTTAGCTCTGTCTGAAGCGGTATTTTCGCCTGGATTTACCGTTTAATCAGTATTGCCAGGATCTGTTGATCAGGCCTTTTTTCCCACTCGATTGATGATTGCTCCAAGCTCGCCGTCCGCTATCCGGACTTCAATCTGCTGGTCCTTTTCGGTTTGGGTGGTGCTGGTAATGACTGCACCGCTCTGGCTTTGCACAATGGCGTAGCCGCGGGCCAGTGTGTTGAGCGGGCTGATTGTTTGCAGTGCGCGAGTATTGCCAGCCAAACGAACTTTTGCCGCCTGGATTTGCCCGTTGAGGCTTTGCAGTAATCGGTTGTGCAATTGCGCGGTGCGCTCCTGGCGGCGAACGAGTTCTTTCTGCGGCGACAGATTGCGAAGTCTCAGTTGCAGATTTGAAAGTGCGGCGTTTGCCCGTGAGGTCGACAGCTGCATCGCGCGAAGCAATCGTATGTCGAGCTCATCGCAGCGCTGTGTTCTTTGTTGCAGTTGCTGGCTCGGGTGTTGATTGTTTAGCCGTCTGGCAAGTTGCTGCAAATAGTGAGCATTCTCTTCTGTGTGTTGCTTTATTAATCGCAGCATTCTTTTTTGCAGTACTGTCAGTGACTGCTGCAGTTCAGTTTGATCGGGACTGACCAGCTCTGCCGCGGCAGACGGTGTGGGTGCTCTAACGTCTGCGACCAAATCTGCAATGGTGAAATCAATCTCGTGGCCGACACCGCAAATGATCGGCAGATCGGATGCGAAGATTGCACGTGCAACCGGCTCTTCATTAAAAGCCCATAGATCTTCCAGTGATCCGCCGCCGCGCATCAGCATCAGCACATCGCATTCATTGCGTCGATTGGCAATCTCGAGCATTTTGGCAATCGAGGGTGCAGCCTGTTTGCCTTGCACAGTCACCGGGTAGACTATTAGTTCAGCGCACCGAAAGCGACGACGCAGTACATTTAGAG
>CAYLZS010000243.1:0-13745 GCA_964388065.1 uncultured Granulosicoccaceae bacterium | reverse complement strand
CTGTAAGACCCCAGAGTAGATCCCGGACTAAACCCTGGAGTACGACTAAAAGCGCCTGCATCTTTGCAGGCGCTTTTTTTTATTTGTATCCATCCTGCCAATGCAATTTTATTCAGCATTTTGAAATAAAAGAATTGATTCGTACCGGTCCGATGTATGGTTAGCACCGTAAAGCATGCTTAGAGCGTTGCCCGTTTTTCTATCAGCCGTACTGCAGAACACGACGGACAGCTTGTTTGAATTGGCGTGCGATGGTATCCCCGGGCCGTCTGAACTGACGTTAGCAGATACTCGAAGTTATAGAGGGATTCGTGTTCGGGGTTTTGAAGATGACTGCAACAGCAAGTGCGTAGCGAGTCACCGTATTGGTGGGGTCTTCAGCAACCCCGATGCCTTTTGTCTTACTTAACCAGCGCTCTGCGCACTTCCTGAAGTCTGGCGTTCACGCGTGAGGATGCGTTTGAGTCTTCATCTGCGGATTTGAGGGCGAGCTCCAGCTGGCCCATAGCCACCCGGGCTTCATCGAGAGAGAAGTAATAATCTGCCATGGCTTCGTGTGCTGCGGTGAGCTGGCCATTTCGCTGAAGCACATGTGCATACCTGCGGTATACCGCCGGGACGGGCTGTGACGTACTGCGCAGGTACTGGCGGATTGCGCTTTCAGCTACCTTTGTTTTTCGCTGCTGTATCAGTGTCTCAACGAGTACATCGGTGGCGGCGTAGTAGTCCGGGTGAATATTTGTGATTGATGTCAGAAGTACCTCGGCACGATCGTAGTCACGGGTTTCCATCGCGACGCGTGCTGCAGCCAGTTTTGCAGAGTTGTTGTGGGGCTGTATCGCAAGGAGTTGCTCGGCAGCTGAAGTAGCCTGTTTGGCACTGCCGGCATCAAGTTGCAGCAGTATTTGACCGTACAGTCTTGCCGCTTTGCTTTTGCTGATGTGGCCGTTCTTAAGCGCACGCAGCATTGCTACCGGATTGTCGGAGTGCAGTACCTGCAGTTTCATCCGCTGGAACTGAAAATCTGTGGTGTCCTGTATACCAACCGGATTCTGCAAACGCTCGGCGTTGTTGCGGGCCTCTGAAATACGGTTATTGGTCAACGGGTGAGTTCGTAAAAACTCGAGTTGCTCAGTGGTATTAAGTGAAATACGTCTTCGCAGCACTTCAAAGAAATCGACCATGCCACGCGGGTTGTAGTTGGCATCAGAAAGAAGCTGTATACCGAGTCGGTCGGCATCGTACTCGTTGCTGCGGGTGAAATTAATTGCCGACTGGCGCGATGCTGCAAGGCCTGTCAGCAGTGCGGCCTGGCCGGCCTCGGCTGATGTTTGAGAAATCAGGATCGCGGCCAGAATTGCCGCTGCAGTCTTGACGCCCTGATTGCCCTGACTGGCGTGGGCTCTGGCGATATGTCGCTGCAACACGTGGGCTGCTTCGTGAGCGACTACGCTTGCCAGTTGCGATTCGTTAGCGGCCGCTGTGATCAGTCCGCTGTTGATACCAATGAAACCACCCGGTATGGCAAAGGCGTTGATTTCCGGGTTTTCGACTACAAAGAAAGTGAAATCATCGGGATTGATGCCTGGCTGGGATCCCACCAGTCGTTTGCCGAGTCGCTGAACGTAGTCATTAACTTCCGGATCCTGAACGAGGGGCAGGTGAGCACGGATCTGGCGCATGAAGCCGCGACCGATTCTTTTCTCATCTCGAGGAGACATGACAAGATCTGCCGGTTCACCCATCTGAGGTAAATTCAGCTTCGGGTAGGCGCTGGAATTCTCAACGCTCATCAGCAACGTGCTGGTGAACAGGGTAACGGCTAACAATTTGGTGTGAAAACGGCTATTCATCATGACGTTAGAGTGACGGACCGGTTGCTTGTTCCATTGTTATCGGCACTCAGTGTAACAAGCTGTGACGGCTGAGTCGTTAACTGCTCATAAATGAGGCTTTAGCTGTCCAAAGTGTGTTGCAGGTGAGGCTTGTAGCAGTTGAGTCAACAAACAGAGAGTGGGTTGCGGACAAAATAAGCGTCAAAGAACCACGATAGACGAATTTCTCATTCGCACACTTTATTTGCGTCAGTAGACTGGACGCTGATGAGTCTAGATGTCATATTCTGCATTCGGCGACAAAGAATCGCCAAACCCTTCGTTAATTCCGAGCGAACTTGTGGCAGCGGACCGTGTTGATCAGCGGTTGGTGGTCACCGCAGCACACTGAGAGAGTCGGCCCCTCACCCATCACGCCGATTGTCAAAGGTGCGAGCAGGCACTGGCAGATGTCAGCCTTTGTAAAGCCCGAGCTTTGCTCGAGCTATACAGAGAACCGACCTTTGCAACACCTGAGCTCTGCGCAGTGGACTGCGCAGGTGGAATTTGCTGTTATTCAGCACATAGAAATTAACCCCTAAACCATAGCTATATCTTAAGGTAGAAATCACAGTGGAATTATCCGGTGGTGAGATTTTAATTCAGTCATTGCAGGACGAGGGAGTCGAGTTTGTATTCGGCTATCCTGGTGGTGCAGTGCTGCATATATACGACGCAATTTTCCGACAACAGCAGGTCCAGCACATATTGGTGCGACACGAGCAGGGTGCAACGCATATGGCAGATGGCTATGCGCGTGCGACCGGTAAGCCAGGTGTTGTGCTGGTGACTTCCGGGCCGGGTGCAACAAACGCCATTACCGGTATTGCAACAGCCCATCTCGATTCAATTCCACTGGTCATAATAACCGGGCAGGTAACTTCAAAATTCATTGGCACTGATGCTTTTCAGGAAGTTGATGCGATTGGCTGCACACGTCCCTGTGTAAAGCACAACTTCATGGTCAAAAGCGCGGAAGAGATTGCGACCGTGATGAAGAAGGCGTTTTATGTGGCAACAACTGGTCGACCCGGTCCTGTGGTGGTAGATATCCCGAAGGATTTCACAGCACCCAATGTGAAGATTCCCTATGAATACCCGACTGACATCACCATGCGTTCCTATGCACCGGTCAGTGGCGGGCATGTTGGTCAGGTACGAAAAGCAGTAGAGCTGCTGGCTCAGGCAAAACAGCCAATGATTTATGCCGGTGGTGGTGTGTTGATGAGTGAGTCGCATGAAGAACTGCGGCAGCTGACGCGCGAGCTTGGTTACCCGATAACCAATACTCTGATGGGCCTCGGGGCATACCCCGCATCTGACAAACAGTTTATCGGTATGTTGGGCATGCATGGCACCTATGAAGCAAATCTGGCCATGCATAACTGCGATGTGCTGCTTGCGGTCGGTGTGCGCTTTGATGACCGGGTTACCGGTGAAGTAGAACATTTCTGTCCGAACGCGAAGATCATCCACGTTGATATTGATCCTACCTCGATCTCTAAAAATGTCGGCGTGGACGTTCCCATTGTTGGAGACTTAAAAGTGGTTTTAAAGCGCATGCTTGAGTTGCTTGCGCAGGACAGTCGCCGAGCTAACCCGGAAGATATTGCCGCCTGGTGGAAGCAAATCAATGAATGGCAGGACGTTAAGAGTCTTGCCTATGAGTACTCTAAAGAAGTTATCAAGCCGCAGTATGTGGTTGAGAAGTTATGGGAGGTTACCAACGGAGATGCTTATGTTACATCGGATGTGGGTCAGCATCAGATGTGGGCAGCGCAGTACTACCGATTTGATGAGCCGCGTCGCTGGATAAACTCAGGTGGTCTCGGCACGATGGGCTTTGGCTTACCCGCAGCACTGGGTGTGAAGCTCGCCTACCCGGAGGCTGATGTTGCCTGTATCACTGGTGAAGCAAGTATTCAGATGTGCCTGCAGGAATTGTCGACGGCAATGCAATATGGCTTACCGGTCAAGGTGGTTAACCTGAACAACCGCTACCTGGGTATGGTGCGCCAGTGGCAGGAATTTCAGTATGAAGGGCGTTACTCGCATTCGTATGTTGATGCATTGCCAGATTTTGTAAAACTGGCAGAGTCGTATAATCACGTTGGTATGAAAATCGAAAACCCTGCAGATGTTGAAGGTGCATTAAAAGAAGCGTTTGCAATGAAAGACAAGCTGGTCTTCCTGGACTTTCAAACAGACGATTCGGAAAACGTCTATCCGATGATTGAAGCTGGTAAAGGCCATCATCAGATGCGCATGCACCCGAAAGCGGGGGCGTTGAACTAATGTCAGTTAATAAACATGTTATTTCGATGTTGCTGGAAAATGAATCTGGTGCTTTGTCGCGCGTTGCCGGACTGTTCAGCATGCGTGGCTACAATATAGAGTCTTTGACGGTCGCACCCACTCATGACCCGACTCTGTCTCGCACAACGCTCGTCACCAGTGGTGATGACCGAACTGTCGAGCAGATCACCAAGCAGCTTAACAAGCTGGTAGACGTTGTTCGATTAGTCGACCTGACTGAAGCCGCGCATGTTGCCTATGAACTAATGATGATCAAAGTCCGGGCGTCCGGGCCGCAGCGTGAGGAGATCAAACGACTGTCGGATATCTACAAAGGCAAGATCGTCGATGTTACGGAAAGCACCTTCATTATCGAAATTACCGGCAACAGCGAAAAGCTCGATTCGTTTGTCAAAACCGTTGGCGATGAACAGATTCTCGAAGTTGTAAGGTCCGGTGCGACTGGTATTGCGCGCGGTGAACGGGGCCTTAAGGTATAGGCTGCCGGCACGCTCGGGGCTTGTCGTTGATGATTCGCTCGACAAAACCTCTGAATCTCCGGTTGCATCATTCGGCAGGTATCGTTGTAATGGCGGTATCGCGGGCTTTAGCCTCGGTGCTTTTTAAGCAACTCCGAATTTCTGAGATTAAATGAGCGCATCACCACAGCAGGACAAGAAGGGTCGTGGCATCTATCTGCTGCCGAATCTCTTCACCACAGCGGCGTTGTTTGCAGGCTTTTATGCCATTATTGCGGCGATCAATAATCGCTTTGAGCATGCAGCCATTGCGGTACTTGTTGCGTTGGTGCTCGACGGACTCGATGGCCGGATCGCACGATTGACCAACACGTCGAGTGCTTTCGGTGCTGAATACGATAGCCTCTCTGATATGGTCTCTTTTGGCCTGGCACCGTCGCTAATTATGTATGAGTGGTCGCTGCACAATGTCAGTCGTCAGGGCTTTGGGCAGGCAGGCTGGGTCGCGGCCTTTTTGTTTACCGCTTGTGCGGCACTGCGGCTGGCGCGATTCAATGTTCAGCTTGGAACAACAGATAAAAAGTTCTTTAGAGGTCTGGCGAGCCCTGCTGCAGCGGCGGCGGTAACCTGTACGGTATGGGTCTTTCACGATAACGGGTTTAAAGGCAGTGAGGTAACGACTTTATCCATGATTGTGACCATCGGCGCTGCGTTACTGATGGTGTCGAATTTTACCTACTACAGTTTTAAAGATCTTGGGGGTGCCAAGCGTGTGCCTTTCTTTGTGATGTTGATGCTCGTCATGGTATTTGTTTTCACCTCACTCGACCCGCCGGGTGTGCTGTTTTCCGGCTTTATTGTGTATGCAGTGTCGGGTCCTGCATTTGAATTAATACGGTGGATCAGGCGTCGCAAGCGGCGTGCTGAGCCACCTAAGCAGAATTAAGAGAGTAAATTACAATCATTGTCGAATACCGGGTTTGATCCCAGGTGTTATTGATGCCAGGTGTTACAGATGAATAAGTCGAACAGCCAAAATTCAATTGATCAGCAGTATCTCAAGGCAATGAATATCGATCTGTGGGTCGCACGGGACACACCTGTCGCAGCTGCCGATGTGGTTACAACCTCAGCAGCGGAACTACCGAACACCGAGACGCAGACTGACGTCGTTGGGGAAGCTGCATTAGCGCAACTACCTGCTGTTCAGTTAGGTGCAGCTCTAAGTAGCATGAGGCTTGCTGCTTCCTCTCCGGTGCAGAGTGCTGAGTTGCTTGTTGTAACGGAAGATTCAGTTTTATCGGATGCGTGTTTTAAGCTCCTTACCACTATGTTAAAAGCCATTGAGCTTAAAGACTCACAGTGGTTGCATGCCGGCATAGCGCAGGCAGAAGCGGGTTCGTCACTGAACGAGCTCGGTAAATCAATGCCAATAAAAGCGATAGTCCTGATGCTGCAGACGGGTGGTAATGCAGATGCGCTGGGTCAGTTGCGTAATGTGCAGCATCGGGTTCCTGGTATTAATACGCCGGCCATGGTGACTTTCCATCCGCAGGATCTTCTCGATAGCCCCGATGCAAAGCGTCCGGCGTGGGAAGATTTAAAACAACTGCGCAAATGGCTCGCGTAATAGTTGTCACATGACAGCAGCTGTCGCATGACCGTAATCTCCATATGACTGAAGCTGAGGTTGCAATAGAAATCTGTGCAATGCAGGTCACAGATCTGCCAGACATCATGCGGATAGAAAAATTGTGCTACGACTTTCCCTGGTCAGAGCAGCTCATTCGTGACTGCATTAAGGTGGGATATCACTCGCTGGTGCTGCGTGAAGAAAATGAAATTCGCGCTTATGCTTTTGCCAGTGGTGCAGCTGGTGAATCGCATATTCTGAATATATGTGTTGATCCCGCACACCGCGGTCAGGGTTATGCCAGAGTCCTGCTGCGTCAGTGCATCGCGACGGTTATGATCAATGGCGCTAAAGTTATGTTTCTGGAGGTGCGTGAGTCAAACCATGGAGCTATCGCGTTGTACGAATCGATGGGTTTTGTCGAGATTGCCCGACGGGATAATTATTATCGCCGTAAATCTGCTGTTGGTAAAAAGCAGACGAAACCGAGCGTTGGTGCGCGCGAAGATGCGCTGCTGATGTCCAGAGATTTAAGCATCATTAAAGATGAGAGTGATCTCTGAGGCGATTGCCAGATGGCTGGCAATAATTCCCCTCCCAGAGTCTGCGCGGTAGAATTCTGCTACTGCGAACGCGCTCTGGCGGTGTGTTTTTACGATCCTTTTCGTTACTTATGCCTATTTCAATGTAACTAAAGGGCTATGCACCTCAAATGATTGTAAAATCGCCCTCGCCACGGCACGTTCTCGCTACACATAATTCTGCCGCGCAGTCTCCAGTCAGCTACAATACCGGGTTTTGTTGCATCCGGAACTGGCGCGAGCCGAACACACATTATGAGTGACAGTAACTTATCCAGTGAAATAAACCGGCGCCGCACGTTTGCCATTATTTCGCACCCGGATGCCGGTAAAACCACGCTGACTGAAAAGCTGTTGTTATTCGGCGGTGCAATCCAGCTTGCGGGAACAGTCAAGGGTCGTAAAGCGGCACGCCATGCAACGTCAGACTGGATGGCGATGGAGCAGGAGCGTGGCATCTCGGTGACTTCATCCGTGATGCAGTTTCCGTATAAGGATCGCATTGTTAACCTGCTGGATACACCGGGCCACGAAGACTTCTCGGAAGACACTTATCGCACTTTAACAGCAGTAGATTCTGCGTTAATGGTGATTGATGTCGCCAAAGGTGTTGAGCCCAGAACCGAAAAGCTGATGGAAGTTTGCCGTCTGCGTACCACACCGGTAATGACATTTATCAACAAGCTTGATCGCGAGGGTCGTGACCCGATCGACCTGATGGATGAAGTCGAGCAGATGCTCAATATTAGCTGTGCACCTATTACCTGGCCGATTGGTATGGGTAAACGCTTCAAAGGGGTTTATCACTTAACTCGCAATACGGTGCATTTCTATTCACCTACCCATGGCGGCAAGGTACAGGAAGGGCAGGTAGTCGAGGGGCTGGATAATCCTCAGATCGATGAAATTATCGGTGCCGACATGGCACAGGAATTTCGCGAGGAGATTGAACTGGTGCAGGGTGCCAGTAATAAATTTGATCTGCAGCTGTATCGTGAGGGTAAGTTAACGCCAGTATTTTTTGGCTCGGCAATCAATAACTTTGGCATAGCAGAACTGCTGGATGATTTTGTCGAGCATGCGCCAAAACCGCAGCCGCGTGAAACGCTGACTCGTGAGGTTGATCCTCTGGAAGAGAAATTCACCGGTTTTGTTTTCAAAATTCAGGCGAATATGGATCCTCAGCACCGCGATCGAATTGCTTTTTTAAGAATTTGTTCCGGTAAGTACCAAAAAGGGATGAAGGCAAAACATGTTCGAATCAACAAGGATATTAAATTTTCAGATGCACTGACATTCTTCGCATCAGACAGAGGCAGCCTTGATGAGGCCTATAGCGGAGATATTATTGGTGTGCACAATCACGGTACCATCAGAATTGGTGATACCTTTACCCTTAACGAAGAACTGTTGTTTACCGGTATACCGAATTTCGCTCCTGAACTATTCAGGCGTGCAGTGCTGAAAGATCCGCTAAAGATGAAGCAACTGCAAAAAGGTCTCGGGCAGTTATGTGAAGAAGGTGCGACACAACTCTTCAAACCAATAAACAATAACGATCTGATACTCGGTGCTGTCGGTGTGCTGCAATTTGAAGTAGTCGCACAACGATTGCAGGACGAATACAAGGTCGACTGTCAGTTTGAAACCGTAGCCGTGCAGCAGGCACGGTGGGTAAAAGTATCCGATGATAAAATGCTGAAAGAGTTTAAAACCAAAGGGGCCGCCAACCTGTCAATCGACCATGCTGATGAACTGGTATATCTTGCACCGACCAGAGTCAATTTGCAGATGACGCTTGAGCGCTGGCCTGATATTGAGTTTATGGCAACCAGAGAGCAGGCTGGTCTGGTGTAAATATCTGCCAGCGTCTCAGGTTTGTGTTGCAACAATGGAGGCTTTATCCCGGGTTATGTATTAATGGCAGTGATGTTTAACCCTGGGTAGCTATTGTCACTGGTAACGAGGCATAAATATGAACGCAGGAAAGCTTGCAGGTATTGTGCTGACGATAGTAGTTTGCTGTACCAGGGTTGCGTATGCCGATACGTTCCCGGCATGTAAGACTAACGCCACTGATACCGATGGTGATGGTTATGGTTGGGAAAACGAGGACACTTGTATAATCGATACCATTTCAACTGGTCCTTCTTCTTTCACAAATCTTGAAACCGGACTCACTGTACCTCTTATACGTGCCTACTGGAACATAGAAGATTTTGACAAAGACGTGGTTTGTGCGCGTCAATTCTTCGATGGTGCAGAGTACGAGAGAATCGATGCTTCCATTACCGGGTATGGCTTTAATTCCAGATCACTAACGCCACCTTTTTTAGTGCCGGTAACTCACAGTTTTAACTCTGAGTCTGTGATGTTTCCGTGGTCAGTGGCCAGGGGTGTCTACAGCGGTCCCAGCGATCTGGGCAGGACGCCGTGGATGGAAATTATTAGTACGACTGTCGGCCAAAGTGCGGTGCGTATTTGGTTTCTCGACCAAACGTTCACTGAATGTTCTGCTATAAACCCAAATGATTTTTTCGAGCCGACAGGGTCGCCACCCATCACGAACGAATGTGTTGACAGTGATGGTGACGGCTGGGGTTGGAACGGCGTTGAAACCTGTGTGTTAGACCCAAGGCTGACCTGGTAGATAAACCTGGTAGATAAAGAACCTGGCTGGTAAGAGAATCAGGCAAAGCTCAGAACGCTGTCAAGAGGTTTGCGGGTTATATCTGGCACCGTGGCATCGTCTGCCGGGTAACCTGTGACAAGTAAAAGATACGGTTTCTCGTGGGCTGGTCTGCCAAGTGTGGTGCGCAGAAATGTCATCGGGCTGGGAGTGTGAGTTAAAGTAGCCAGTCCGGCGTTATGCAGTGCTGCAATCAAAAATCCGGTGGCTATACCGACGGATTCCGGTGTGTAGTAATTCTTGTGTTTTTGACCCTTGTCATCAATGGTGAACTTCTGCGAGAAAATTGCAATCAGCCAGGGCGCGGTTTCCAGAAAGGGTTTGTTGGCATCGGTGCCTAACGGGGCGAGTGCGTCCAGCCATTCTTTTGAAGCGCGGTGCTCATACAGTGCGCGCTCTTCTTCCTCTGCTGCGATTCTGATTTTTCGTTTAGTCTCTGTGTTGTTTACTGCTACGAAGTGCCATGGCTGCATGTTTGCACCACTTGGTGCGGTGGCGGCAGTCGCTACAGCATTTTTTATTATCTCTGCTGGTACCTCTTGTGAGCTAAAGTCTCTGACTGTTCTGCGCGTCTCCATTAACGAAAGAAACGAGGCTGATTGCTCTAACATATCGTCTTTTGAGGGTGCAGTATATTCGAGCCTTTTGAAACATTTAAGATTAGCCATTTATCTTCTCGCGTTTATGCAACAATCGTCTCATATGATAACCATCCACAGCCTGCTGCGCCTCATCCGGAATTGATCAATTAATAAATCTCCATCGACACAAGCTGATCAGGGGCAGGTTAGCCAGCCGACAGCTAATGGTAGTGAAATGTCGGTGCTCGCACCTCCCATCTGGTTACTGGCGCTGTGCTCAGCGGTTGGTGTGATTGGGCTTACCGTTCTGACGCCAATCCTGCCGCTCATCGAAACTGACCTGAAAGTTTCAAGCGCTTCAGTACAGCAGATGTTTTCCGGTTATTTGATGGCCCTGGCACTGGGCCAGTTGATCTGGGGGCCTCTGTCTGATCGGTTTGGACGGCGTCCGATACTGTTGATCGGTGCTGTGCTTTTTACACTTGGCGGAATTGCTGTGGTGTTGCTTGAGAATATACACCTGTTGGTAATATTCAGATTTATACAGGGTTTTGGAGCGGCCGCCTGTATGGCGATGGCGCGAGCCATGGTTAACGATGTTTTTGCACGTACCCAGGCGGCGAGGCAAATGTCGACGATCAGTATGGTGCTGTCTGTAGCGCCTGCATTGTCGCTGGCGTTTTCTGGTTGGTTTGCGGAGCGTGTCGGCTGGAAAAGCACCATTGTTATTCTGGTAGCAAGCGGAGTGCTGTTAGCTGTTGCCGCGTATTTAGTAGTGCGGGAAACGAATAAATCAAAAATACTAAAGATCAACCTGCGCACAATATTCACGGCATACGGAACGGTGTTGCGCAATCCGCTTTTTACCTGCTGGACGCTCGCCAGTGGTATGCAGGTGGGGATATTTTTCTGTCTTAACAGCTTTATGGCATATCAGTTTCAGAGGAATGGATATTCGGCATCTCAATTCGGCTTGTGGTTTTCGCTGACGCCATTGTTTTATCTGGTCGGTAATACCTTTAACCGCACCTGGTTTGTTCACAAAGGCATAGAGCTCACTGCAATGGTGGGGTGTATTCTAAGCCTGTTGTCAGCTATATCCATGCTCATAACACAAGCCATGGGTTACACATCGGCTTTGTCTCTTGCGTTGCCATGCTGCCTGTTCGGATTTGCCAACGGAATTATTGTGGCCAATACAACCGTCGGTGCAATATCGGCTTCCGGTACTAATCGCGGGACGGGTACAGGTATAGTCGGTGCGTGGCAGATGGCCACAGGCGGAATAGCCAGTGCGGCTATTATAGCTCTGGGTGGCGCGCAGAATTTTTCAGTGGCGGTAGCCGCGATTATTTTAATGGCCTGTGTTTCTGTGGCTTCAATGGTGTTTGTATTCAAACGCCGGGGGGTTGTTACTTAGATAAGTTTGCCTGTGATAGTTTTTTTGAACGGCTGGTTATCAATATTTTATGAAGGCATGAACCACGCATACGTTACGAAGCGTTGGAGGGTGATTGCTTTTCTCCTAAAAATCCTCCCTGATTGGATTTATCATAAGCTATAGATCAGAATTGGCTGACAGATTTATTTTGCGAGCCGGAATCGTCACAGGTTGATCGCTTTTCATGGCGACATTTATAAAATAAAGGAATATAGAAAGTTGAGCAGTAACCTCACCAAACACAGTAAATTCCTGAGCTATGTTTTGAGGCATAAGCCAGAATCCATTGGAATTACTCTTGACGAAAATGGCTGGGTAGAGGTCTCGTCTCTGCTGGAAGCAAGTCGTGCCGCCGGTCAGAACATCTCTGTGGAACTGCTCAGGGAAATTGTAGAAACAAACAGCAAGAAAAGATTTGCTTTCAATGACACCGGAGAACGGATAAGGGCCAGCCAGGGCCATTCAGTGAAAAACATTGACTTAAACCTCAATGAAGTAAAGCCTCCGGAAATTCTGTATCACGGCACGGTAGAGAAATTTATCGATGCAATACAGAAATCAGGGCTTCAAAAAATGAACCGACAGCATGTCCATCTCTCGGAAACAAGGGAAACTGCCACGAGCGTTGGCAGTCGTCGTGGCAAGCCAATAATTCTGGAAGTTAATGCGGCTCAGATGCACGAGGCCGGGTTTATATTCTATTGTTCTGAAAATGGTGTATGGCTCGCTGATTCAGTACCATGGAAATACATAAAGCGTGAAAGCGTATAACAAACCGGATCATCGGTCAGCTCACACGGTGCCCGATTCCCCGCAGGCTCGCGCTTTCACAATTCACCTCCAGATAGACACTGTGCGAGTGAGCGTAATGCGCGGTTTATTAACATCTACAATGGATGTAGATTCGTTTATTAAGGGTAATAAAGCAAATAGTGTTTAGAAGTGCTGCGGCTGATTTCAACTTTGATGTAAATGTGGAATATTGAATCTAATGAGTACTATCGAGAAAGCTGTCGAAATAGCGGCAAGGCACCATGCAGGGGCTACCGACAAAGCAGGTAATCCCTATCTATATCATCCTTTGAGGTTGATGTTTTCGGTTGAGACCGATCATGAAAAGATTGCAGCTGTGCTTCATGATGTAGTTGAAGATACGCCGGTCACACTTGACGATTTAAAAGAACAGGGATTTCACCCTGATATAATAAATGCAGTAGATGCTTTGACTAAAAAGCCAGGTGAATCCCGAATTGAAGCCGCTACTCGTGCTGCTGATAATGAAATTGCGCGGGTAGTTAAGTTGGCAGACGTTACCGACAACATGGACCTTGGCAGAATTTCTGAACCCGAAGACAAGGACTTTGAGAGGCTGAAAGAATATGTAAAAGTTAAACGTATATTAATGAACAAAAAAGCAGGAATATGACTGGCGAGAGCATGCGAAATCTGGCCGCACCTTTGGTACGCTATCGTTCCGGTCAGGTGTCATCAAGTTTATATGGAATGGTATACTTGAGACACAAAGGTGGAGGGCTTGGGAGATCTGGTACACGGAAGAGGTTGATTCCTGCATTGGTCCGTTTTTGAGTTATACCACGCCAAACGACGCTTCCTTTAAAATACCGGTGAGCTATCGTTAGGCTGATAAAAACCTGATCTGTTCTTCGGCACAGGACACAGAGGCAGCCATGTTTGACCATGTTAAGTTCGGCGTTAGCAACTTTGCAGTGAGCAAAGCGTTCTATGTGAATGCGCTTAAACCCATTGGAGTGACTCTTGTCACTGACTGGCCGCCAGACGGTGTTGAAATGAGTCAGCCAACAGGTGAGAGTTCACTGTGCTTGTATCAAACGAACGAGAAGCCAGCGCATTTGCACATTGCATTTGAGGCAGAAAACCGGCATCAGGTCGACGCATTCTATAATGCGGCTTTGGGTGCAGGCGGGAAAGACAACGGGCCCCCTGGATTGCGTCCTCAGTACAGTGGTCAGTACTATGCGGCATTTGTTTTTGATCCGGACGGACATAACATTGAGGTGGTCTGCCATGAGGCGGAGGTCTGACATTGCCATTTTCTATCTTATAATTTATGACGCAATGCAAGGATGGAAAACAGGAACACCGTGGAAAATAGAGCAGTAGCATCCCTTATTGGTCTCGCAACAGGTGATG
>CAYLZS010000242.1:0-2035 GCA_964388065.1 uncultured Granulosicoccaceae bacterium | reverse complement strand
CGTGCCTGAAGCGCTGTACCTCCTCCAGCAGTGATTCAGCACGGCAGACCGCAGGGCCGGAGCAAACAGGTTGCTGAATAGACTCCTCCAGCTATTCACAACAACCGGCCCCTGCTGCTGCTTCAACCAGCCTCTGGTTTTCAAATGGCCGGTTTTAACAGATTGAGCCGTATTGTCGGCACAATGGACGTAATTCCTCCAGCTTCCTGTGGCGGGGTACAGAATTTAATCTGCCCGCCTCAGGTTTTTTAATTTTCTCCCCAAATTAACTTCTTTGAGTTTTATTAAGTCGCGTTCGCGTGTGCCTGTCCGGTGGCAGCTTCTCCGGTGTTGGCCAAAGATGGCTCAACTTTGGGTTTTCTCTTAAAAAGCGTATCCCCGAGTACCAGTAAGCACGGTGTGAGCACCAGTGTCAGAATGGTTGCAAAGGCAAGTCCTCCGGCAATTGCGCTCGCAAGCTGTGTCCACCACATGGTAGAGGGTGAGTCCACTTCGATAATTCGACGAAAGAGATCGATGTTAAGGGATAACACCATCGGCATGAGTCCGAGAATTGTTGTAATCGCTGTTAGGAAAACCGGTCGTAGCCTGAGGATGCCGGTTTGCAGTGCCGCAATCCGTGGTGCGTCACCTTCACGTCGAAACCGGTTGTAGGTGTCGATTAAAACAATGTTGTTGTTAACCACAATGCCTGATAGCGCAATGATGCCAAGGCCGACCATCACAATGCCAAACGATTGCCTGGTGATTATTAGTCCGAGTAGTACACCGGAAGTCGAAAATACGATTGCACTCAGAACGATAACAGCCTGAAACAAGCTGTTGAACTGTATCACCAGAAACAACGCCATTAAAAAGATAGCAGCACCAAACGCGGATACCAGAAACCTGCCTGTCTCTGCCTGGTCTTCGTTTTCACCGGTAAACTGTATCGATATGTCAGGGTCGACCAGTCCGTTTTCCAACGCATCAGAAAGTTCTTTAAGCTTCTCTGTCGGGTTGCTGTCTGCCGCGACGTTTGCCTGCACGGTGACTGCGCGTTGAGTGTTAACGCGATTGACGATTCCGGTTTTAGGTGCGGGCTCAAGTGTGACAAAGTTTGAGACAGGTACCATACCGTTACGTGTTGGAACCCGCAATTGATCAAGTTGATCCAGTTTACGCTCACCCAGCGGGTAGCGTATGCGTATGTCGAGTTCTTCATCGGAATCATCAGGACGGTAGCCCGCTACCCGGATGCCGTTAGTCACCATCTGTACAGCGTTGCCAAGCAGTGCGATATCAGCGCCATAGCGCGCTGCCTGTTCACGATTAACGTTTAACCGCCATTCAATACCCGGCAGTGGTAAATTGTTTTCAAGGTCGACAAAGCCGCCAACATTTTCCATCACGCCCTCAACATATTTTGTTGCGGCGTTTAGTTTTTCAGGTCTGAGAGAGGTGATTTCAATATTGATGGGCTTGCCGGATGCGGGGCCGCCTTCCTGCTCGGCAAATTCCAGTATTACGCCAGGTATGTCAGCTGTGCGTTCTGCCATGTCGTCAAGAATGACTCGTGCCTTGCGACGAGTGTTCCATTTATTCAGCTCTATCTGGATTATGCCGATCACATCTGCCGAGATGCCAGGTTCGTTTGCGGACGCACCCAGTGACTTTGCATACACCGAGCTCAACTCATCCATAACGTATAAGCGTTCTTCCACTGATCGCACAATGCGGTCTTTCTCTTTTACAGAAAGATCGCCGCGAGCGTGAACGCGTACCTGTACGTTGTCGGGTTCTGTCTTCGGAAAAAACACAACGCCGCGGCCCATAACGCTATACAACATATATGAGCCTACCAATGCCACGATGGCTGCAAGCAGCGTCAGGGCAGGGCGCTTAAGTAAGCCTGCCAGCAAACGTGCATAGACTTTTGTCACGCTGCTGAGATTTCTTTTTTTCTCGACTTGTGGCGCGATTGCCTTAGAGCCACCAAAGCTGCCACCGAGTACGGGTATAAATATTAATGCCATAAACAATGACGCGGTAAGGC
>CAYLZS010000241.1:0-9056 GCA_964388065.1 uncultured Granulosicoccaceae bacterium | reverse complement strand
GGTGTGGAACGGTAATCATGCCGCCACCACTACCACCGCCACCACTGCTTGTGCCGACACTGTCGTTTGCAATGATGGTGCTAACGCCTGATAGTTCGTTCGCGCCAATATCTACATTTTCATCAGTGGGTCTGAGTGCACCGTCGAAATCATACTGTGCTAAATCGTGTCTCTGAGCTATATCGACTGGTGCAGTTGCACCTAATGCCAGTCTCAGGTTTCCGCTTGTTGGATCAACAAACCAGTCTGCGCGAGCATTGGTTATGTTGTTACTTGATGCAAAGAAATTCTGATCGCGGTGTCGGATTGGTGCATCAGTCAGGTTGTTGGACACTTCACCGTCACTGGTATTCCATCGCAAGTCGATAGCGTTCGGGGCATTGCCGTTATTCAGAACGGTGTTGTGTAATACCTGGGTGTCAGGTGAGCCCCAGACAATAATACTGGCATCAAAATTTGCACGACGTGTAGCTGAGAATAGCCCGGGTGATTGTACGATCATGTTGTTGCGAATGATGCCACCCTGATGATCGTTGGTTCTGTTGTTCAACCCATAGGCAATCGCTCGGTCGACATCAACGAATACGTTGTTTTCGGTTATTGTGCCACTGGCACCGTTCCAGGCGAGTACCGCGGGGTTAACCAGGTTGTCTGCTGTGTCTGGTGTATGAAATTTACTAAAGCGGTTGTTGCTTATTCTCCAGTTAGCTCCGGCATGTACGTCAACACCGTTAGTGTAGCCGCTTCCGCCGTTATTGCGGTCGATGGTCGGTGTGCCATTGGTGAATGCCATGACGCTGTACTCAACTATGCCATCGTCCACGCCATCTGCGAATGCTATCGGGTTAACTTTCACAAACTGAGTACCGGGATTAATCATGCGGACGTTATAAATATGGGGTGATTCCGCATTGCCATCGATAGAGATGGTCTGAAAAAATATTTCGGCTATGGTCAGGTTGGCTATGAGGGTGTCACTGGCACTAATCCAGATGCCATGGCGCACATCGCCGTAGTCCTGATTCCGCATTCCCGGGCCAACTAACTGCACTGAGTCACAGTCGTTCTGTTCGCCTCGTATGGTCACGTTGTCGGAAGTGATTGAGATCGTTGCGGTGAGATTGTAGGTTCCCGGCGCAATAACTATTGTGGTGTTATCTTCTATATTGCCGATCGCCCACTGGAGTTCCTGATCGGTACTGACCCTGATGCTGTCGGCAGGAGGCGGGGGGAGTTGCGGAGCGGCGATGCAGGAGGTAGCAGCGTTATTTTGTGCAAGCGCTGGATTTGCGTTGGCTGTCAGAAGTAACAGGAGTAATAGTGGGTGAAAAATATGCGGCGTTTTCACTAAAAGAACCACTCACCGAACAAAAGAAGATAATTCTACGACAGTTCTGATGGCAAACTGTTTGTGAATTCGCTTCAGTTGTAATTAAACCCGGGTGAAACCAGTAACTACCCGGATGTAACCAGTGACCAGTTGATGTCTTCGGTTATGACTTCTCAATTTAAACGGGTGAACCTGGAATCTATAGAGTCGGCAATACAGGTATCAGCATGTTAGTTGACTTAACGTCGTATGCTGGCCAAAGGTGAGCACGCTGGGATTGGGATGCAAAGTATGAGAGTAGGTGCACTGAGCGCGCGATGAACTACGTAGTGTGGTGTTGAGAGTTTAGCCCGGACGGTAGCCACTGTTAAATCTGGCGACTGTCAGTTTGGGTTGTCTATATGATCAGGCAAGAGAAACCAATAGCACTCATGTTTTTAAGCAGGTCTTTAAACTTATAGAGGTGTGACGATCCAATTCAGGTTTTGTGAGGGATTGGAAGAGTCGAATATTCTTACATTCTGACCTCTCGCACCACCATTGCCACCATCCAGAGCAAAGCCTCCTGCATTGCGTTTTATTAGTCTGACTGCACCATCACCGACAGATATTTTTTGCCACAATTGATTCTGGTTAGAGCTGTTACAGGCTTCTAGCTGTACGTTCTGTCGGTTGCTGCCACCGTTATTGCCGTCCATGCAAAAGTCAGTTCCATTTTTTTGGTACGAGTAAAAACCGTCTCCTCTGTTTATTTCAACCCATTGCTGATTAACATTGTTGGCATTGGCAGTCCATAGAAATACGTTTTGACCAGAGGTTCCCCCCGGACTGCTTTCAACAGCAAAGGCTGTCGCATTGCTTTTTCTAATTTGAACAAGAATATTATCTTCGGGTTCTACTGTTTCATTGTCTTCATCGAATGCCTGTAGCCCGGGGACAATGCTGCTTATCCAGTCAAAGTACGTGGAGGCGCGAGTGTACACAGCAGGCAAACCGGGTCGTGCGCAACCGAAACCGAAACTGACCACACCCGCCTGCACAACCTGATCACCGCGTGAGACAAAAAGTGGCCCGCCACTATCGCCGAAGCATGCGTCTGTTTGCTGGCCGCCGGCACAAAGATGTGCCGACCCATTTATTATGTTGCCATACAGGGATTGACAGGCATTGGTTGACACTATGGGTAGATCAGCCTCCTGTAACAGACTGGATGGGACGCCGGTTTCGGATAACACGCCCCAGCCGGCTACTGTTGAGTTTTCACCATCATTGGGGACGGGATTTGATGTGTTCGGCAGAGTGATTGGCTGCAGAGAAACGGGTTCTGCAAGCTCCAGCAGGGCAATATCATTGAGGTTTAAGCCGCGGTTGTACTGTGGGTGAATTATGATGCGTGAGACAAGGCTGACATTTTGGCTGGTGATGTTGTTTAAATCTGGTGTGCCGAGCACCAGAGCGACGTCCTGAGGGCTTCTCTGGCCCAAACCTGCGTCGATATAGCAGTGTGCAGCCGACACTACCCAGCGATCAGAAATTAGTGAAGCACCGCAACCCTGACTAAAGAAGGGACTGCCTGGTCTGCGAAAGTGAACCGCAGCCATAAACGGGTAGCGCAAGTCGGTAACGTCTGTCCCATTGACGACAAGCGGTGTTCTAACCGGGCTCAACGCGTCTGTTTCTGAACTCGATATTTCCAGATCGCCCGCTTCGAGGGCAACGCCGCCTCCATCGCACGCGACCAGCCCAAGCCCTGCCAACAGGCATGCAGCAACCTGTACTAGTTTCAATAAGCTACTCATTGCAAACCTTTTTTCGACTTTAAACAAAAAATAATCACGGAGATTGTTCTCTGTTGATTGCACCATAATATTTTGAACATTTCCACTCGGGAATAACTGGTGCGATAAATAAAGAATTGACCTTGAGGTTGCCGGAAACAGATTTTTACTAAATGCCAGGTTGATTTGAAAATTAGAAGTCTTGTTGTGCTGAACCTGCCTGAGAAATAACAGGTGCTGTTCAGGCTTAAAGTACCTATTGCTGTCATGCGTATCGACGCTCATAGGAACTAGTGGTTGGCGTATTTTTACCTAAAGAAAGGCACGACTTACGTATCCTTAAGTGGTACTGACGTAACGTCACGAGAAATCTGTTGCTGTCGCAGTTAGTCATGCAAATTGAATTGCCAACAGGTACAGATGTTGATGATGACTTAGGAAGGGATGGTTGTAGCGTACTGTTTCTTATTTATTACCAATGCTCGCTTATCTCCCCCGAACAAATTGGCGTATCGTTTGTTGCTTTTGAATAAGTAGATTTGTTCCATGTGTGCAGTCAGCGCATATCCGTTTTGCTGGAGTTAGAGTTTGATTCACTGTGTTACCTGCAGCTGCCTGCTATGCAAAACGGTACGATTTGCCTGATTCCAATAGTTAACCTGGTAGCTGCCAGGCTCAGCCGGTGCTACAAAGGTCGACTCGTTATTGTTTTTTGCATTAATTACTTTAACCTCAGACTGGAGCTTTGTTCCGGCCATTATGCTTACCCTGTCGCCTTTAACATTTGGTGTGCCGTTCCATTTGATTGTAAAGGACTGCGCTGCCGACACTGAATTGGGGAATTCAAAAGAGAACTGACCCGGTACAACAACCAGCGGCTCGCGGTGTAACACTGCACGATCTGCGTGACTCCAGTACTCAACCTGATAAGTGCCAGGGTCACTGGGTGCGACAAACTTTGTTTCGTTGTTCTTTGGTTCAGATGCTTTTATCTGAGCGCGGATGCTGTTGCTGGCACCCATAATTCTTACTTTGTCGTTGAATGCCTCTGGTTTATCTTTCCATTTAACCGTAAATACCTGCGCTGCCGAGACGGTTCCCGGAAAATCAAGGTATCTTGCTGGTGCCGGGCGTTGTGGTGTGACTACGTCTGCTGCAACTCGCCTCAGTGCTGCGGTTAATTCATCCGTGTTTGATGCCGCCAGAAATATTCCGCCAGTATTTTCAGCCAGACACCGGAGCTGTGCTCTGTCATCTTCTTCTGCTACATCGAAGCCGATTACATGGGTGGTAAAGTCTATACCGGCGCGCTCGAGTTGATTGCCAACTGCACACGGGTCCAGGTTACAGGTCTCGCGGCCGTCACTGACAAGCACAACTGTTGCTTGTTCCTCGGTGTATCGCAGTTCCTCAGCGGCTTTTATCACCGCAGCACTTAGTGGTGTTTTTCCAGTCGGGTTGATGTTGTTTACTGCAGATTTGATTGCTACCCGATCCAGCGGACCCAACGGGATTAACGTTTCTATATCATCGCATGCGCCTTCTCTGCGATGACCGTAACTGACAAGGCCTACCTCTACATCGTCTTCCAGATCATCTATCAGTGTATTCATTACCTCTCGTGCCGCATTGATTTTTATCTTGCCTTCGACCTCTGCCCACATACTTCCGGAACCGTCGACGACAAACATGTATTTTTGCGATATCTGCTGAGCGAAGCTGTTAGCCGAAAATAAAAATCCTGCCGCTACCAGCAGTGTCAATGAAGGTCTCATAAGTTCTCCGTAACAACCCGTGTTTGCTGTATCTGCTTTTTTTGTAGTAAGCAGTACAACAGTGCCATGTTTGGCGGCGTATGTAACCCAAAACATGTAAAGCTACAGGCACCAAAGAAAGAATAGATTGCTGGAATGACAATAGAGTTGCTTGGAACACAACCGTGCTGCTGGTTGCAAAATCTGAGAAATAGTCAGTGGTGGTGAAGGCAGGCCAATGGTCCTGCCGCTGGATGTAATAAAAAATTTGAGTATGGGAAAGCAGCTCTTCTATTAAGCACGACCAGATAGATTGCAGGGCTTGAGTCCGCGAAATCTCAGCTCAATACCACCGCCAGACCAGAGCGGGTAACAAGGAGCGGGTAACAAGGGGCAGGTAACAAGAGCAAGGTAACTAATGGGCAGGCAATAATTTTGACCTGGCGAAGTTCCCATCTGCGCATTGATGGTCTGCAATATGACGGTGCCTTCGTCTGTGCAATCCTTGTACGGTTTCAGCTCTGCACGATAGATTTTTGACTATTGTGGTTGGTTGGTGCTTTAGCGACACAGGCTTGCGAACCATTGCTTTACTCTTGTGTCGTAATCATTGTCTACCAGCGCAAGTCTGCGCGTGGTTATTTGGAAATAAAATTTTCTCTTAATAGGAACGAGCGATGAAACGCACGATAAGTATCCCTTTTCTATCACAGCTTGGTCTATCACAGCTTGGCCTGTCACGGCTTGGACTGGCCGTTGTTCTTGGTGCAACACTCGCAGCCTGTGGTGGAGGATCTGGTGGCAGTGATGTAGGCAGTGGTGATGAACTGGCTCAGGTTGTTGCGGCTCCAGAGCTCGATCCGGCAAATCAGGTGACTCTGGATGCCGACACGGACTTACTCGATCCGGAGGATATCGGTTCTCTCGGCGGGGATACCGACACACTCCTGGCCGAAGACAATGGCGATTTGCTGCCGATGGTCTTTGAGACAGAAACTACCCTGGATCTGGAATACGCGCAGGCGGGTGCGGCACTGGTTGAATCACTGAACGAAAGTTTAGCGTTACCGGCGGATATTTCTGTCAGTTTCGCGGACTGTGGAACTGCCAACGCTTTTTTTATTCCCGGAGCAATTAACCCGGACGAAAACGGGGCTGACGGTGGTGCCATCATTATGTGCCACGAGTTAACCGAACTGTTTTTCAACTTGTTTGGCGATATAGACCAGGCTTTCAAAACCAGCGCATTTGTATTGATGCACGAGCTCGGGCATGCGTTGGTAGATCAGCTCAACCTGCCTGTACTGGGCATTGAAGAGGCGGCTGTTGATGGGATCGGTTCGGTATTCGTGACCAAGTTAGGTCTTGCAGAGGGTGCTGTGCTGGCTGGCTGGTTCTTTTTCAGTCAGGGTGATTCACCGTTCTTCGATACCCACCGTGTGGGTACACAGCGGCTTGGGGATTTGGCTTGTTGGGGTGTCGGCGGTGATCCATCGCTGCTCGATGATCCAACCATTAGCGGTATAAAAGATCAGCTTGTTGATGTAGGACGAGATTGCAACTTTGAGTATCAGCAGCGACTGGATGCGGTAGATCAGCTAATAGGTCCTAACATCAGGGGTGGTCTGGCTGATGTTGAGGTGGTCACGCCACAGTCTAATTAGTAGATAACACCAAACGATTAGATAACCCTAAGTAGTATTGAAGAGCTCTAACCGATAGAAACGATTTTTTGTAGTGCGGTTTTAACTCTCAGAAAACCACTGACATTGCTCAGTGGTTTTTTTTATACATAGTTCAGCGTCACTAACCTGCATCGCGGCGCGAATATGCCGGCTAACAGTGGCGAGCCGCTTCTGAATTGAAGCGGCGCTTTGCAGATGTTGAAGCTGATAAGGTGTAACGATCGGGGAGCTATCAAGGTTGTGGATTGTGGTTTTTTGGCGCCAGCTGACCGATATTCTGGTAGTACTTGAACGCCTTGTAGTATCCATTGTCGCCAAAAAGCTCAGCCACTTCCGGGTAGCGATTGACATAAACCGGCGAGTGATACTCGCGCGATCCCTGCCGGCCTTCCTGAAAACCTGAATCGATAAAGTGTTGCAATAGCGCTTGTGTGGTTGTTATTCCCTGGTTCGCAAGTGCCGGGTAACGATCGCGATAGTAGTTTGCATCAAACAAAATACTGGGTCGTCGTCCTTCCTGCAGACCACTGGTTAACCAATGGTTGCGTAAGCCTTCAACGTCACCGGCTTGAAACGTAGATTGCAAATCTGTGTAGGTTTGCCAGTAAAAATTCGCATCGAAAATACTGGTTTCTGTCAGAAAATAATCTTCGAAAACAAACGGCTTGTTGTTTCTGTATTGAGTGATTAAATCACGCATCAGATAATAGTACAGGTCACCTGATTCACCGCCGGGTTCGATATCGCGGTTACGGCTGTTATCGAATACATCGACAAAAGCTACTCTGTCCTGCAAGTCATGACGACTGGCAATCCACTCGTTCCAACCAGTCAGTAATACCATTGGCTGCTGATCACGATGATCAAATGCCACGCGAAATTGTTGCGCTAATGTTCGTCCCTGAAATTTCGGCATACCACCGGTAAAGCCTGCATGTGACCGTGCATTTTCGGTGAACGGCTCGGAAATGTAGGTGTATTGATAAGCCGCTGTCACAGAGATTTGTTCACCGGCGTTGATCGGTTGATTACATCCGTTGGCAGTCCAGCCACGCGAATCGAAGAAATCATTCGGATTACTGCAGGTTGTCAGGAACTGCCAGTCGTTGTTAGTTCGCAGCAGGCCCCACATTCGACGTACCGTCCAGCTGGCTTCCAGTTGCTGACTAACAACGTCAGTCTCTGCACGCGGGTATTTGTTGTCGTTGGCGGCAGCAAGGAGCAGGGGTTTGCCCTGATACTCAAACGTTAATTCCGGATACTCGTTTTGCAGCAGGCTGGTGACATGCTGATACATGCTTTGTGCAGGGGCGTTCTCCAGACGCTGGCATTTTTCACCGGCAGGATTAGCGTTGCAAACCACAGAAAGCTCGTTGTTTGTACCTGCATTCTCTGATGCAAGAGGTACCCATGGCACAATGCGTGGTGCGTTGGGCACCGAGCGCGCCATCTCCAGTAGTGGACGCAGTGACTTCAAAATAAAAGTATCAGCTTCAAGCGACTCTGTATTCGGATGGTTGGTCATATCGAGTACTAAGTAGTCGATACCGGCATCACGCAATAACTCCAGGTGGCGCTGAATTACATCTGGTCGGTTGCCGAGGCAGTAGTAGCCTTCTTCCGGCTCGTCCCACCAGTGGAAGCGACCTCTGTTACCCCAGTCAGACTGTTGTCCGTTAAGCACATTGGTGCTGTTAAGTTCTTCACCGGGAGCGAGGTTTAATCTGTTGTATTCGTTGTTATGCGCGGCGGTTTTTGTGACGCAGTGCCACAGGAAGTAGACGATGCCTACCGGTAAGTCGTTGCGTGTATCGACACTGACTGTGTCAGCAGTAGCGCCCAGTGGTGAAGCTATGCAGGAGCGTTGATTTTCCCAGCCCCAGCCATCACCGTCCGGGTCACTGTTAATACCTGTGCAGACTGGTCCGAGTGGCTTTTCGTCTACTGGTACCGAAAATACAGAGTCATTTTGCACAAGACCCTGAACGTCAACGACCAAATCGTCGGTTTGTGAATCCTGTCCACCGCTACAACCAATCTGGAAAGCGATTGACGCCGAAACAAGTAGTACGCTGAGAGTCTTTCTGTGTAAGGCCACTGTAACTATCACACCTGTAAAACCGGAGCGATAGTGTGTCAAAAATGTTACGCAAGGGCTGTGAAACAGGCCAGGGTTTTATCGTTACATGTAGTTTGAAGCGTTCATCTGCGTTGGATTACCCATTGGTTTGTCTAGCGGTATACATTTACGGTTGCAGTGGCAAACGAGTATTGTCTGGGCAATTTTCACGGAAACTGAATACGCAACCATTCGGATTGGTGCTTTCACCGGTATCGATCTGACCACCAATACGATACCCCGCTAACTTTTATTTACTGGATGTCGCGTTCGGTGTCAGCAAGCTCGCTTTGCTTGTAGCACTCGGGGGTATGTGGATATTGTTTGTGCGTTAGGTATAAATGGCGCATTGGAATAGTTAAGACTATGACCAGCCTTTCTATTCATAAC
>CAYLZS010000240.1:0-6593 GCA_964388065.1 uncultured Granulosicoccaceae bacterium | reverse complement strand
GCGTCTACCTCTGCAGGTACAGAGTCAGCTTGTGTTACATGCGAGAGACAAAAGGTGAAATCCTGCACTGCCATGGCGCGTAATGAGCTGACCATTTTAAAATACAGATTCTCTGCCATATCTTTAAAATTAACGGGAGACGGATATCGAACAAGCAGCAACACGCTACGAAGATCTTTGTCATCCCCTGCAATGTGCTTAGTCAACCTGCCTTTAAAAAGCGGTTTCCCGCCAACCCGGGTGACTGATCGTGCAGCGACCAAATTATAAAAATTGTACAGTGGCATAAACCGAGTGTTAAACCAATTGATCGCATGAACAGGCTCTGACCACGACAAGGCTTTATCTAAGCGATCTATCTGCACATAAGATTTTCCAGCAATTTTTGCTCGAATAAAATCACGGGAATCAATATCGGAAGAACCTGCAACTGTATCAATAGACATCTAGTAAGTACCTTTTGCTTTTGCGTAGATTATCTATGTAGTCAATTGCAGCACTTGATGTCATCCCAGCCTGCTCCTCTACGATGTTATGCAGCGCACTGTCGACATCTGCCGCCATATGTTCAGCGTCACCACAAACATAAACATACGCCCCCTGTTGCAGCCATTGAAAGAGTTCTGCAGCGTTTTCCCGTAGTCGATCCTGCACATAAATCTTTTGCTCTTGATCTCGGGAGAAAGCCAGATCGAGTTTAGTCAACAAGCCTTGCTGCAGATATTTATTCAATTCATCGCGGTATAGAAAATCAGTCGCTTTATTCCGGTCACCAAAAAACAGCCAGTTTTTGCCTACAGCGTTTCTGTGTTCGCGTTCCTGCAAAAAACCCCGAAAAGGGGCTACACCCGTACCGGGCCCAATCATAATGACGGGAACATCATCTTCTTTGGGTAGTGAAAAACTGTTGTTCGGCGCAAAGTAGACACTGACCGCATCACCCGGATTGGTAAGGTCAGCCAAGTAACCTGATGCAACGCCTGCGTAATCTTTTGTGTCAATGCGGTACCGAACTGACGCCACAGTGAGATGAACTTCATCTGGATGGCAGTTAATGCTTGAAGAAATAGAATAGGATCGTGGCGTCAAAGGCCTTAATACATCACACAAGGCTTCAACTGAATCAATAACACCCGGACTTGCCGCCAACAAATCTACCGTATCCTTGCCCCATAAATACGACTGCCGCAATTCCTGATCAGTGCCGCTTAATGCATCTCGCACAGAGGCGTCCGGCGATCTTTCAGCCAGAGTATCAATCAGTAGCGGTGATGGTGTGCGTATTTCAAGATCGGTAAGCAGCAGTTCGTGTAGCGTCTTTGAGCTTTTAGCAACATGCTCGCTACCATCACAGTTTGCAAGAGCCAGCAGCTCATGCACAAGAGACTCCTGATTAACCGGCAACACATTCAAAGTATCACCCACGTTATAACTTAAGCTGGCACCTGCAATTGATAAGGTATAGTGATGCGTTTCCTTTGAAGATGAAGCTTCTGTGAGTCGATATTTTTCAACCAGTTGAGCCTGAAACGGATTGTTTCGATCGTATCGACGCTGTGCACCAGCATTGTGAGTTTTAGTGATGCTAACCTCCTGATCACCCACCGCACCTATCACTGGCAAGACAGATTCCATCCACTGTTCCGCCAGATCAAAGTAATCAACATCGCAATCAACCCGATCTGCAATGCGTGTTGCACCAAGCTCTTGTAAGCGATGATCCCATTGTTTGCCGGCTTCACAAAAGGTGCTATAGCTGCGATCCCCTAGTGCAAGTACCGAGAAGTGGCTTTTGTCGAGACGCGGTGCATCTGCAGCATTTAACGTATCCCACAGTGCTTGTGCATTGTCGGGCAGATCCCCTTCGCCATAAGTACTGCAGACAATCAGAATTCTTTCAGCATTAACCAGGTCATCCACACTTATGTCATCCAGTGCGACAGGTTCTGCAATCAAATCAAAATCGACTGCACGCTTAGCTACATCCTGTGCTGTGAATTCAGCATTGCCGGTACGGGAACCAAACAATACCATCAGTGGTTTGCCGGTAATTACAGACTGAGTGTTGTTGCGAGCTGTGCTTATCTTTTCAACGGTCAAAGGCAAACCGGAGAAAGCGGCATTACCTGTCATTGGATCAACATGTTCGTGATCGGTTATGTCATTAACACTGACGCCAGGCTTTGCCTCTGCATTAGGTATACGGGTACCACTGCGCGTATGACCAAAACCATGAGGAATACAAATAACCCCCGGCATCATCGAGGCCGTCACTTCAGCAGGCAGAATGATGGATCCCTTCGATGAACTGACTTTAATTTCGTCTTCATCGACAATTGATAATCTCTCTGCATCAATGCTGCTGATCATTGCCGTGCACCTGACCTGACGGCTGCGACTGAGCTTATGAAATTGATGCATCCAGGAGTTATTGGTGCTGACGTGTCGTCTGCCAATAAGCCGGAACGCCACATTACTGCCACCAGCTTCGTCCACCTTGAGATCAGCAGTCTCATCACTATTGGCAGCCCGTTCCGCAAGCAATTCATTGAAACGCTGACGAAAAACTTCAGGTGCAAGATCTATTTTTTTATCAGGTGTTAGTAAACCGCTTGGCACACGTGGCACCAGTGGCCCGAGACTGATACCGTGTTTTGACTTTATAATTTTATTCAGTGTCAAACCGCTGAACCATCGCTTCGGATGACTGAGCCTGCCGTAAGCACCGAGCATCAAGCCCCAGTTAATAACCCGCCTGGGTGTCTCCAGCCGATGTAACATCCCGGGACCTGACGGTGATAAGCGACTGATCAGCTCTTTTAAAACCTGCCAGTCGTAAGGGCGATCTTTTGCGGGTGGCAACAGCGCTTCTGAATACTTAACGTTGTTGGAAACCGAGATCAAATTAAAAATTAGATCGTAGTGCTCCACTTCCAGTCCACTGGGCGTAGGCATAATTAGATCTGCGTGGCGCGTTGTTTCATTGATATAGTTGTCTATTGAAAACATAAACTCAATATCAGGCAGTGCATCGTCAAGCCTGTTACCACCCGGCGTTGATAACACCGGATTACCGCAAATAGTCATAAAAGCCTTAACCTGCCCTTCCCCGGTAGTGGTCAGCTCTTCGGTCATTGCAGATACGGGTAACTCGCCGTAAAACTCAGGCATCTGTCTTACACGGCTTTTCCAACGGCCAAATCTATCCTGTAAGCCTCGCCCTCTGGCAAGCTCAATTGCAGGTGTGGGAAACATCATGCCACCCGGCGTATCAAAATTGCCTGAAAGGAAATTGATGGTGTTAATCAGCCAATGACATAGACCACCATGACGCTGAGTAGATAGCCCCATACGCCCGTATAGCACTGATTTATCACGGTCTGTAAAGGCGGTTACAAGCTGTTCAATCACAGTGGCTGCCACCCCTGTGATTGCTTCTGCCTGAAGTGGTGTGACACTATCTTTTATGGATTCTATAAACT
The DNA here is from genome assembly GCA_964388065.1 of uncultured Granulosicoccaceae bacterium. GTDB lineage: Bacteria > Pseudomonadota > Gammaproteobacteria > Granulosicoccales > Granulosicoccaceae. The sequence goes on along the minus strand of CAYLZS010000240.1, from coordinate 3,111 downwards.
CGAGACCCTTAACGTGCGCTGCGAGCGGACCTGGATTGATATGGTTGTCCCTATAGAGGACATGCAAAAACGCCAGTAAAAAATAAACGTCTGTACCGGGGCGGATAAAATGATGCGCCGAGGCTATTTTTGCGGTCTCTGTTTCTCTTGGATCCAGTACAACAAACTGGCCACCTCGAGCTTCTACTTCTTTTAGTCGCTCACGGATGCCGGCCGACGTCATGATGCTGCCATTACTGGCAATCGGGTTGGCCCCCATAATAATCATGAAATCTGTGCGATCAACATCAGGCACTGGGATTCGAAATTCGTGGCCAAACATAAAGTGTGCAGCAAAGTGATGCGGCAGTTGATCCATGCTGGTAGCAGAAAAGACGTTCTTCGAACCAATGGCCGCAGTCAGCTTCTTCACGAACAGCATCATGCCCATGTTGTGAACAATGGGATTACCCAGATAACTCGCGATCGCATCCGGTCCGTGTTGATCTCGAATACGTTTTATATTTTCCTCGACCATCCCGTAGGCTTCTGCCCACGAGATTTCTACCCAGTCTGTGCCCACACGCTTAACCGGATAACGTAGACGGTCAGGGTCGGACTGTAAGGCGCTAAGTACCGGCGCTTTAGGGCACATACTTCCCTTACTGAAGGGATCATTTTTATCGGGAGTTACATTTATATCAGGTTCATTGGCATCATCGTGATGCGTTAGCTGAACCTCAATGCCACACATAGCCTCGCAAAAATTGCAGACTCTATAGTGTGTATGGTTTGCGGGCTTAGACATAGTGGCAGTCTGATTCACCATTCAAGAACTCCCACCAGCTCAATTGGCCAGCCTGGTGAGTTTAGGCAAAGCGTATTGATTGAGATGCCCGGGTGCGCTGCCAAAGGCGCGCTGCCAAAGAAGGCAACAGTTTAGACCTGCTCTGTCTTCGCACTCATTCTTCTAAAACCACCTGCCAACCAATACATTGGCAACAAGATAGCGGCGAGGAACAAAGAGTAGTAGCACATGGGGACACCCGACTCACTGACAGGACAGGTACCATGCCCGAGCACTTCAAGCGAAGTGCCGGTAAATGCCATTGCAAACACGGGCAGCCAGCCTATAAAGAAGAGCCATTTAAGCCGGGCAGGATTAATCGCCGCCGCCAAACCCATCAGTGCATAACACACCACTACCAGGTAACAAGCCGGCAGCGGCCCGAGCTTCGGGCAGGCATCCCCGCCCTTCCACTCGGCCAGTACTACCGGGCTGAAGTTAACCACCACAAAAAGTGATATCAGCGCAATCAGTATGCGAAATACCCACTGAACTGATTGACTCACTTACTTTGTCACCTCAAGGGTTTCATCACGATAGCTACCTGAAAGCACTTTATTAGAGCCATCAAGGTACTTAACTTCTACCGAGGTGGCACTCTGTGCACCAAGGCCTGCAATGATTACGTTAGAAGAATCTGAAGCCAGACCTTCACCCGACACATAAGGCTTATAAAGTACTGTTCCATCTTCAAGCGTCACTTCAACCATCGCACCAATAGAACTGATATCGCGTGGCATTTTCACCTTAAGGTAACCATTGCCTTCAGGCGCACCCTTGCTCAGAAAAGCCTGTGACTTTCCGCCCACATTTACATGGACAATATCGGCAGCTCCGTCACCGTTGAAGTCGGCAGTGACTGGTGCAATTGAATAGCGCTTGTTAACCACACCAGCTTCTTTACCTACTTCTGCAAACTCATTGTTTTCTGTTTGCACTAAGAGTCTGCCCGGCAGGCGCATAAACGGTACTTTATGGAATGGTGCGCTAACAAAGTTCTGTGAAACAACAGCATCTTCACGACCGTCAAGGTTCAGATCTTCAAACACCGGCCCCCAACCAAACTCGTAGTCTGCTACTTTTGCAGCTTCACCAACATCGTCAAAAGTGCCATCACCTTTATTTTCTAGCAATACCCATTTCCAGTGGTGCTGTTGATCTTCAGTAAGATCACCTTTAACCATGAAATGAGGTGGGGTTGAGCCAACATTTGAAAACAAAAAGTCAACAAAACCGTCATTGTTGTAGTCACCAACACCTATACCCATCGGGTAGGAATAAACAGACGAATTCGGGTTAGGCTGATTAGTAAAGTTACCACTGCCATCGTTGATCCAGGTTCTAATCTGACCTGTATCGTGCGCTACCATCAAATCAAGATCGCCATCTTTTTCAAAATCAATGAAGGAGCCTTGAAATGTATTGTGCTTGTACAGTAACCCTCTGGCTTCAGTTTCGTTGTTGAAGGTACGATTATCACCGGAGTTTATTAACAGCGCACTGGTACCGCCATAACCGTCTCTGAATACATTCAGACCTTCCACCAGATCATTGCGAATATAACCTGAGACAAACATATCGAAGTGACCATCACCGTTTATATCGGCAACAGCAACTGACAATGGTGTAGTGTCGTCGAGCATTTCGGCGGTTAGGACCTCACCCGATAATTTGCCACCATCATTTTCGTACAACCAGATACCGTCGGGACGAGTCACAATAAGATCTTCATCTCCATCTTTATCTGCATCAAATGCCAGTGCACTTAAAGTTGATGATGCGTCAGCGGCTTTATTAACACCGCCAGCTTCGGCAATAGGGGCGAAACTGTCACCACTGAACTTGTACATCACATCTGCCTGTTCGTGACCACCACCGATGAAGAGTTCCTGCACGCCATCACCATCAAGGTCAATAGCAGCACCACCCACAAACGGCAGCGATGTCGCATCTGCGTGGCTCTGTTCATGGTCCAGTTCAATCGTATCGTAGGTCGGGATGGCAAGCCCGGTAGTATCTACGTCATAGTCAATTTGCGCATCTTTACTGGTATACAGATGCATGGCACACGCCATCATTAACATCATGACGACGATAAATTTAATTAGGTATCCGAAAATTTTCATGACTTGGTCTCATTAAAATCTGTAGTGCGAAGTGCAAAATAGGTGGAAAATAAAAATATAATAAAGAAGGCAATATTCAGCGCGATTGGCATCATGTATTTACCAATGCCCGGTGCTATTACATAAACCAAAAAGCTGAGCAGTATTAGTACAATTGGA
>CAYLZS010000239.1:0-7877 GCA_964388065.1 uncultured Granulosicoccaceae bacterium | reverse complement strand
AATTACCTCAGTGCAATTACACTGTAAAAATAGAGTGGTGCCGGTCTGTCTGTAACCGGTTATCTAAAAAGCTCTTCCATTTGCCGACGTATAGCGACAGCTTCGATAGATTCATCAATTTCCACGTCATGCCAGTATAGCGGATCACCGGCGTTCACTGGTTTACGAAGCCTGACGTTGTGTGCCAGCCCAACAGGCAACAGTCCCTGCTGCAGGGAAGCAGCTGCCGGTGTGAGCTTGCCCCATACAGTGTATCCACCTTCGCCATCGAGTATTTCACCAGATTGTAAATCACGCTTGGCAGTAGCGATAACATCACCCTGAAAGCTTTTAGTGGAACCGGTTGGCTTACTTAACAGGGCTGCTGCCAGTATAGATATATTCAGTTCAAGGCCAATAAGGTGGAAGGGTTTGTACATTGCAGAATAGCGTCCGGATTCATCGGTGTTCATGCCGTACTGGCGAAAACAATCGGCGGTATAATCGTTCGGTGCCTCAATGACAACATATACCCCCCAGCGCAGATCTTTATGCACTGGTCGGCCGTCACGCTCCAGTGAAGACACGACTTCTACCTGGCCTGACATTTCAAGTTGCCCGCCCTGCGACTTTGGTCGAAGCACATGAGCCAGATCATCCATTCCTGCCGCTGGAAACGCGAGGCCATGAGTCGGTGCAGAGAGTCCTGTGGCATTGGCAATCGCTGCCATCTCCAATGCCGATTTGGTGCCGTCCAGAAAGCTGTTAAACATCTGGCTGTTCATACCTGCATCAGATGCCTGTTCACTGGTTAATCCGTAGTGGTCCCAGACTGAGTCGGGTGTAGAGCTATGGTAGGCAGGCAGATACTTTGACCCTTTGCCAGCGGCAACCACATTAAAACCTGTGGCCCGTGCCCACTCCACCAGTTCACAGGTTAGTGCAGGCTGATCACCGTAGGCCATTGTGTATACGATGCCAGCTTGTCTGGCTTCACGTGCCAGCAGGGGACCCGCCAGTACATCTGCTTCAACGTTAACCATCACAATGTGCACGCCGTTGGCTATGGCGAGTTGTGCATGCTTTATTCCTGCTGCAGGATTGCCGGTAGCCTCTACAATGACATCGACGTTGTCTGATTTTATAACCTCACTGGCGTCATCAGTGAAACTGGTTTTACTGGCTAGTTCTTCGGTCCAGCCTGCCTCAATGCAGGATTGCTTTGCCCTTGAAGGATTAAGATCTGCAATAGCGGTGACGATCAGTCCCGGTGTGCCGGGTGCTTGTGAAAGAAACATACTGCCGAACTTGCCGGCACCAATGAGCCCAACACGTACCGGTGTATTATCAGCCGCACGCGCCAGCAGATCATTGTATAAAAACATTTAAGTTTCCAATGAAGTAAGACACATGGCTTATGCTTTTGCCATTTGTGCGAGGCAGTTGTCTTCCAGTGGTTGGATCGGTGCAAAATCTCTGTGTGCAATCCATTCTTCGCGATTGAATTCACGAATATGATTGTCGACATGGCACAGAGACAAATACACAATAGTACGATCAAACGGTGAAATATTTGCCGGACTTGCGTGTACTAATAAAGAGGAAAACAGCAGTACGCTACCCGGTGGTCCGGTGGGTGCGACGCAGCCACCGCGCTCTGCAAGTTCAGTTACTTTGTCGCGATCGAGAGTCCACAGAGGATAAGACGTAGTTTGCAGATCATGTCCCGCTTCCACAACACCGACCTTATGACTGCCAGGTATGAACAGCAATGGGCCATTGGCCGCAGTGACTTCATCAATGAATACAGCAATGTTCATTGCTCTGGGTTCTGGCATGCCGTCATCGCGTTTCCAGGTGCCATAGTCCTGATGCCATTGCCAGACATCACCATCAAATGCTGCCTTGGCGTTGACTTTAAACTGATGCATGTAAACCGGCCCGTCAAGCAGTTGCTGCACCGGGTCAATTAAGCGCGGATGTGCACCGAGACAACGAAATCCTTCGTTGTAAGTGTGAGCAGCGAAGGCGGTACGAGCGACCCCGGATGTTTCGCGCCACACTTCTTTTCGGTTGGTGGCGTATACGGTGTTAGCTTCTTTTTTCAGAACAGAGGCTTCTTCTTTGCTGAACAAGCTGGGTAAAAACAGATAGCCGCGTTCGTCAAACTCCTGCAGTTGGGTGTCGGTCAGTTTCACGGTGTTCCTCCGGTGGGCTTGCGAGATGGCTATTGCCGGGCAATGTTCCAGTGAGGATATTATATGACTTTGCCGCCTGAATGCTAAGCTAAATTCAGATTCTGCTTTTTATTTGTCGCAGAGGCGGGCGGGGTGATTTATCTGAGCCGTTCTGTTTTGGCCAAAAATAAAAATCCCGAACTTACCAGAGTAAGATCGGGATTAACAAGGCTATGTTATGTAGGAATTGCTGCGTATTTTTCTTTTATATTCGTATCAGGGGCTATTTTAGTATTAAAGAGCCATCGGGCTGCTCGACCCATTCAAGTTCTTTGCTATCGATATCCCGATCGAAATCTGCCAGATTATCTTTTGCAGAACCACCGGTAGCCTGTTGAGATCTGATGTCCGAATTATCGCGAAATATTTTTATTTCAGGTAGTTGCTTGTCACCACCATCACCACCTCTGCCATCGGCTGCATTGCTTTTAGTTGTTAGTGTCCGCAGGTTGCGCAGCTCTTCATACTTTGAGCTGCTTATTCTGTTTGCTGTTTCGGCGTCACGCAAGATCACCGGGTGTAAAAATATCACCAGATTTTTCTTACTCTTTGTTTTGCTCTTGAATTGAAACAAGCGACCCAGGACGGGGATGTCCCCAAGAAGAGGTACCTTTTCAATAACGTCAGTGATCATGTCATCATTGAGCCCGCCAAGTACCAGCGTTTGACCATCCTCAACCAGTACCGTCGTGTTTATCGAACGAGTACTGGTAGTGATATCTGCCGCTCCTGTAACTGTTGTCGCACTTACACTGGAGACTTCCTGCTCCAGTTCCAGTTTTATCGTGTCGCCTTCATTTATTTGTGGCTTAACTTTTAGTCTTAAGCCGACGTCCTGGCGTTCGATTGTCTGAAACGGATTGTCATTGGCGGTAGATAGCTGTTGCCCGGTGATAAAAGGCACATTGGTTCCGACGACTATTTCAGCCTCCTCGTTATCGAGTGTCACAATAGTTGGGGTTGAGAGAACGTTGTTATCTGCATCGGAAGCTATAGCATTAAAAAGCAATCCGAAATCGATATCTCCACCGGCAAAATTTCCTAACGCGAAAGAAGTCCCGGCGTCCAATGCGGTTGGCAGCCCGCCAGCAGCAGTTGAGTTTATTGTGCCGGCTAAACGCCCGGTGGCCCCATCAAGGTTCGAAAAGCCCGCGGCACCGGCACCATTAGTACCGTCTACCAGAAAATTTATTCCAAGCTCACGGATGTTATCTTCACTTACTTCAGCGATAACAGCTTCTACCATTACCTGAGGTCGCCGGATATCCAGGCGCTTGATAATCGCAAGCAGGTTCGTCATTTCTGCAGGTGGTGCGGTTATGATTAAAGAGTTGGTGTTCGGGTCTGTTTTAATGTTTACGCGCGAACCGCCAGTTTGATTTGTTGCGGAGCTAAAAACAGGATTATTGTTTTCGTCCTGTCCGTTGATAGGGTTATCGCCCTCTTCAAGCACCGCAGGTGAGGTTACCTGTGCAACACTGCTTGAAGATGAAGCAACTGCACCCAGTTCACCGTCACTTATAATACTTGCGATATCTTCGGCATCTGCGAAGTTAAGAAATACCACCCGTGTGTTACCGCCAGTCTCGATTGGAGAATCAAGCTTCGCTATAAGGTTACGCACCCTGTTTCGAAATGCCTGGTTGCCGCTGACTAAAATACTGTTAGTGCGGTCATCAGAGATTAACTGTGTGCCTGAAGCACCACGGGCCTGCTGCAGCGGTGACAAGGTTTGTACCACATCTGAGGCTGATGCCTGTTTTAAAGGTATTAAATCTACTTCTTCGCTGTCCGGTACATCAATTAACTTAATGATCTCTATCAGGCGCTGAATATTTGCAACTCGATCAGTCACCAGCAGTGAGTTTGATGCCGGGTTGGAGGCTAACTGTCCCTCCTGGGGTACCATGGGTCGGAGTATTTGCACCAACGGATCTGCTGGCACATTTTTGATCGGTATCACCTGACTGACCAGTTGATCTCTGGCTTCAGTGCCAGTTTCCAGCAATGGAACCGGCCCCTGCTTGGCAGCAAAATCGGGCACAATCTTGGTTAAGCTTCCAGCGGGTACAGCAGAAAAACCGTGCACCTGTAAGACCGAAAGAAACATCCGGTAGAGTTCTTCCGCGTTGACCGGTGTGGTTGAGATAACGGTTATTTTGCCCGAGACCCTTGGATCGACCACAAAGTTTCGACCAGTTGCGTTTGATACGGTCTCGATCAACGCGTACACATCGGTATTATTAAGATTTAGCGTGAACTCTGGTTCGCCTTGCCCGATGGCTGGTGAATATGCACCAATGCACAATGCCGCAAAAAGTAGCGGGATGCTGTCGATTACTCGCTTCACGAAATTCATGTAATTATTCAGTTGGATAGCCCCGGGGCTTCGGTATTTGTGTAAGTCGCATCAGATCCTGCAAACAAGACACACCGGGAGACTGAGGCATCCACCAGGTTATTCAACAAAGGGTTGTTGTGGATCGAAGTTGGGTCGCAATAATCACACCAGCGCTTTCTCGTAGAACTCAGAGCAATGAGTACCCGCGAATAGTGTCCTCAAAGCGCTTAAAAGGGATGAAATAGTTGGTTATGACCGCTGGTCAGCCTGATGGAGTGGACGACGGTGTCGACTTGGCTGCTCCGCAGCTATTTTGAAGATTGCTGACTCTCGAGTAATCGTCAGGGCAGGTTTCAGGCTGTATGCGGTGATAAATAGTTGCAGCCTGTCATCTGGCAGGCTCACACTATAAGAAGTGGTTTTATCGACGGCTCCTGTCAATTTGAAAGGGCGACAAATGCATAAAGACGGGAGTAGTAGGACGCCCGATTATTTAGCGCTGATATTATGGTATTCGCCCTCGGTTGTGAGTGTCACGGTGATGATTTTATTGGTGTTGTTTTTCCAGTACCACCCATGATAACCACCGTAGAATGCGGTAATGTTGCCACTGTCACTGCTTACGGATTCTGCAGTTGAGTAACTCAGGTAGACTTCGCTGTTTGCGTAAACATCTCCGTGTGTATCGTGGTAGAGCGGGCCGGTGGAAGTCCAGCTGTAATCTGCTGAAAATCCTTTGGTCATCTCCATTTTGATTTCTTTACCATGCCCTGGAAAAACGGCAATAGCGGTTTCGTTTTTCTGGAACGGACGCCCCTCTGTTGGCGCATCGTCTTCAGCCAGTGCCGATTTGAGTTGTCCCATCGGAGTGAGTCCGAGTGCTGTACCAACACCGGTGGGATCTACGCCACGTTCCGCTGGCAGTATAATAAGAACAGCCAATAATGCGGCAATCAGTACTGCGGCTATTGCAGCTACTACCAGCTGGCCGGTAGATGGCAATTCCTCGGGTAGTGGTTGTCTTATATGCATGGTGCGTGTCCTAGTGGCTGAAGTAAAAGAATAACTGACCAGACATTAGTGCCAGCCCGCAAACCAGCAATACATAGTTCGATAGTCGCGCCTGTTTCCAAAAGCCGGGTTGCCGACGCCAGAAACCCATAACAATAAGAATTGCACCGAGTGCCAGCAGCTGACCTAATTCAACTCCAACGTTGAACGACAGTAAATTGATTAGCAATCCGTCTTTATGAATTCCGAATTCCTGAATTTTTGTTGCCAGCCCAAAACCGTGCAGCAGGCCAAAGATCAGAGTTGCTATTCGCGTATCCGGTGTTTTGCCTAACCACTTTTGCCACAGGCCAAGGTTGTCCAGCGCCTTGTAGACAACTGAAAAACCGATGATTGCATCAATCAAAAAAGCGTTAATGTGAATATCCCACAGCACGCCCGCAATCATGGTTAATGAGTGACCAATCGCGAACAGTGAAACGTAAAGCGCGACGTCACGCATTTTATACAAAAAGAAAATTACCCCGATTAAAAACAGCAGGTGGTCGTAGCCAGTCACCATGTGCTTGGCCCCGAGATACAGATAAGCGCCGATCTTGCTTCCGGAACTGCCAGTGATAAATGCCTGATCACCGTCGGCGACGCCGTGTGCCCACGCTGTAAAAGGCAACAGCGCAAGCAGGCAGATGCTGCACAAAAACTGCGAGCGAGCTGATAAACGACAAGCTGAAATCATGGATAAGGTACCGAAAACGCTGTTGCTGTTATCTGGATGAAATACATTTCACCCTGACAATAGGCTGGTGTGAGTTGATGTATTTTTAATATTACTGCAAACGGGGCTGCTGGTGGTCACGATTGTCAGTTTACCGAGTTTGGCCAGCTGCAGATCACCGGTCGGTTTGGTGGGCAGTGATATGTTCTGAGCGGTTAGTTTGTGGTGCCGGTCTGCGTTTCGTGTAGAGAAAGCCCCGGAATTATGCAGGGTCTGGAATTTGGACAGGCGAGGTTGCCGGATGAGATCCGTTACTCATTCTCACCTCTGCTTTTACGGATTTTTGCATAGTTTCAAGTGCCCTGATTCAAAGTTTTGAACCCGCTGCCACCGCAGATAGACGGTGTGATGCGGTAAATATTGGCTTGTGATGGTTATGTGAAGAAATCAACCGAATTTGGTTAGAACCGGTGCCGAACGATGTTTCCGGGAGTTCGTCTGATGTCCTGTAACCGGGGCAGTGGTAGCGCGCCTCGTATAAATTAATCTTAATTACAGGAAACACCAATGACTAACTTACAACCAGTAACGAAACTCCGGAATGCTTTAATGTTCGCAATCCTTGCCTTTTTCTCTGTTGGAGCAATGAACATTGCGAGTGCTGCGATTGCTGGTCAGGGAGCGTGGGTAAGTAAGCAGAAATCAATTGATGGTGCGTGGCAGATTGAAAAGCGCAACGGCCAGACAGTGCTGAGATTCAGTGATGGATTCCAAACCAACCGTGGTCCGGACCTCAAGCTGTTTTTATCGAAGAGAGATATCTCAAATGTCACCGGCAACAATGCAACTGATGGGGTTTTCCTCTCTAAGCTTAAGAACAACCAGGGCTACCAGGAATATGTTATCCCTAACAATATAAACATTGATGACTATGCCTCGCTTCTGATCCACTGTGAACGCTTCAGTGTTCTTTGGGGCGGCACAAACATCTAATTACCTTTTTCCTCGTGACCTCCCGTCACACCCCACCTTGAACCCGGCGCTGCCGGGTTTTTTTTTGCCAGTCACTCCGATCAGGTTAATGACAACTCCTGCTTTAGCCGTGGCGAAGAACACTGTGACGACGTTCATGTTCTGGCAACGATTCAAGCCGCGTCGAAACGGCCGATACCACTAGTGTAGATAAAAAATTTCTTAACTAGAGTTGCGCTCGGACAGGTCAGTGGAATGAATCCACAAAGGCCGACGCACGGGGAATTGGCATGACGGATTTTTCAAAGTCCACAGGCAAAGCACTGGCAGTTGCCGCAGTGATTGGTATCGTGGTTTTAGGTTATCAGTTCGCTCGTGACAAAATAAAATTGCAGACTGATGCTGAACTCGCATCAGTTTCAGCTGAGGCTGAAAGTTCTGGTGACTGGGTTCCGGCAGATGGACCGGCTCTGGTTGTGAGTCAGTCTGATCTTGAGTTTGGCAACGTTGCTGTTGGTGATCAGGTAGAGAGATCGGTCTTACTGTCTAACAGAAACCCGGATCAGGCGCTGGCGATCAGCAGTCTGTTTCTCGACGAGCATGATTCGACTCACTATTCTCT
>CAYLZS010000238.1:0-2619 GCA_964388065.1 uncultured Granulosicoccaceae bacterium | reverse complement strand
AGGTTGTTTCAGGTACCAGATAGTGATGTGGTATTGCTATATTGGCTTTTGTCATCTCAACGACTGCATCGGCCTGTTTATAATCCAGAATATGTTTCGAGCCGTCTACCGGTACGAACACAACATCGACATCACCAATTTTTTCCAACACTTCTGCCGGTGGCTCTGGTCGGTTGTCTCCCCACATCAACAGACGCATATCGCCGGTCTCGATGATATACATGGTGTTATCCATATGCCGGAAATTATCGACGCACGGGTCGTCTCGGCCTTCGAATTGTTTGACGGCTTCGGTCCAGGGTATTAGTCCGGGTGCTACGCATTGGTGTTTATCTGCAACGCCGGTGATTTTGACATCACCGAGCTCGAAGGTGCCTCCCATCCGGTCAAGCAACATATTGGCATCGATTTTATCGAGTGCATCGTGATCGAAGTGAGCGTGGGTAGACAGGCCGATGTCGACCTCGGCCGCCGGATACTCGACGTGATACCAAAGCCCCCAGGCACCAGACGGATCGTTGCGCCAGGGGTCAACGATGATCGAAATACCTTTAGGCGAAGTCACACTGAACGAAGAGTTGCTGTAGTACGCGATTTCGACGCCATCGACGGCATCGCGGGTGCCACCCTCGTTTTGAATCTGAATAATGCGATCGTGATTGAGGCCCGATTTCCAACTTGTTAAACCGGTGCCCTGAGCGGTTGTGACACCCAATGCAACGCCACCCACGATCACGCCGATCAAACTCAGCTTCTGCGATTTTTTCATTGATATCCTCGTTATCTTTGCAATTGACTGTCAGCAAACTCCGGTATCTGCAGTTCAATACTATCCCAGTTCCGAAGCTTAGACAAAGAACGGAGGTGTCTAACCTCGGTAAAATTGGTCCGGAATACGACAAAAATTAAGCGTCCGAACATTCTTTGAGGTTGTACAGACAGATTTTCTGATGTCAAATCAACATTGCCAGCCTGTGCATGGTGATGCCAGTCGATAGGAAGGACGCAGACTCATGCGTGGTGATGGAGTTAGTTTCACAATACAGCTTTAAACTAAGCGATGTCGCTAGTGATTTTTATAGGCAGCAGTCACCGAAGACACGATTGATTTTACTAGCAGCAGATACGTATCTCTAAGTACTATGACTCCTCTACCTTTACCGAAATCTTCTTAGAAGACTCATTCTTGAGTTCATCACTCACGACTACTTCCAAAGTGTGCTTACCGGACGGAAGTTTCGCTCCCTTTATAACAAGAGTGTTATCTGCAAAATCTGCACGCGCGAGAACATGATCTGTAATATCTTTTTTAATAATAAGCTTCCTGTATAAAACCTTGAGTGACTCTTTGTCGACTGCTGATCCTGAGTCTCCTGGTAGAAATTTAATCTCAATGTCTAATGGAGATTCAATGATTTCATCGTCCAGACTGGGACTTAGCACTTCAATCAAGGGTCCCTCTGTCACGTCAATGGAGTCAGAAGACTTTAAATTGACGTCACTATTTGATGAGATACCAAGTTCATCGAGCATCACCTGATATTCACTCTCTGTAATAAGATAAAAACTATGCTCATTTGCATTATTCGTAGAGGACCAGATCGGGAGCATAAAACAAGTGAAGATAAAAATTATTCGAACCAGGGTCACGATTAATTCTCCATAGACGAAAACTCGGAGCAGTATCTATACGGTGAGTCTAAAGCGAATAACATACAGCGGTAACACAATTCGCTGTAATTATTTAATTTCCGTCGACATATCACAGTAGAGCGGTAGTATAGAGCCAGCAAAATCAATTTTAACTGGTTTGCTGTCATTCAACAGCGGCACCTTGCCGAGAAAGATACAGGAATTTCGTCAGTATGTACCGTCGCCTGGTTGACAACTTTCCTTAACAGTGGCTGCAGAGTGCCGATTTTTTGATCTGGAATTTACAGATTCCCAGGATATGTTCCGGGATCTAAAGCTTGCGTTAAACGAACCGTACAGTTCCTGCAATTGAAGATTATCCGGTGAGTTCCAGTTAGTAACTGCCTGCGGCTTACCTGCTGTTTTGTTGGCGAGCAAATCTAATGCAGGACCGTTTCGTATCTTTTGTTATGTAGTCAGGCAGTTATCTGCGAGGGGTTGCAGTGGTGTGTAATCGCGGTTGTTATGATGCCAGGCACGCTCTGTGTTGGTACAGGCGTTGCTCACCGCATTATAATTAAAGTACATAACTGTGCGACTGTAGGGCGATATGTTGTTGGATGATCCATGAACAATATTGCAATGCAGGAATGCCACGGAGCCTGCCGGGCCAAGCAAGGCCTCAACCGGTGAATTATCGCTAAGCCTGGTCAGGGTCTTACGGTCAATATCAAACAGTGCATAGCCTCTGGCGTTAGTGTCTTCTTTTGCGCTATCGATATGACCAAATGACTGAGAGCCGGGTACTATCATCAGTGGTGCATTCACGGCAGTATGGTGTTTTAACGCAGCGGAGATTCCTGTGTGCCGCCAGAACCGGAGAAAGTTAACGAATTTATAAAAATATAATGAGAAGCAATCTTGTTCTTTAGATATGTTGTTATAAATGACACAGGCCAGGTCGATTCGGGGGAGACTATCGTCGTT
>CAYLZS010000237.1:0-2561 GCA_964388065.1 uncultured Granulosicoccaceae bacterium | reverse complement strand
GCACCACAGAATATAATAGTTTTTGATGTATTAAGTGTTAATGACGCACCAGAAGGATTGGATTTAACACTTACAGTGAATGAATATAGCAGTTACAGTTTCAGTGCTGCAGACTTTGGCTACACCGACATTGAGTCAGACAATCGTGCAACAGTAACGATAAATTATTTGCCAGCAGTGGGTGCTTTATTGATCTCGGGCAGTCCGGTTGCAGCGGGTGATATGATTAATGCGGGACAGCTGGTCAATCTGGAATATCAATTAGGCTCCGCAGGTAGTTTGACGAGCGCAGAATTTGGCTTTCAGATTCAGGACACAGGTGGTACGGCCAACGGTGGTATTGATCTGGATTCTTCTGCCAATACGATTACGTTTAACCTGTTAAGTGTCAATCTGCCCCCGGACAGCAGCGACAAAAAAATCCAGATAAACGAGGATGCCAGCTATACATTCAGCGCGTCTGATTTCGACTTCAATGATCCGGATTTAAATACTTTTGCCGCAGTAGTAATTACCAGTATTCCGCAAGCGGGTAATCTGGAACTGAACGGTTCAAAGGTAACTGCCGGACAGAACATTCCAGTGACAGAGTTAGGTGGTCTTGTATTTGTTCCTGATCCAGACGCGAATGGCGTCAATTATAGTGAGCTTTCTTTCCAGGTTAAAGACGATGGCGGTACTGCCAACGGCGGACAAAATACTGATCCGAGTGCCAATACAATAGGATTCGATTTACAGGGTATTAATGATGCTCCTGATGGCGCGAACGCCACATTGAATCTAAGCGAACACAATGTCTACAGTTTTACCGACGCTGACTTTGGTTTTACCGATCAGGATCAGAATGGTTTTGATGCGTTGGTAATACAAACGTTACCGATGTCTGGCTCGCTGACATTGTCCGGTGTTGCAGTTAACGCGGGTCAGGTAATAGGTGTATCGAATTTATCTGCGCTTTAATACCAGCCACCGACTGTAGCTAACGGCGGTGGCGTCACCGAGTTCGATTTTCTGGTGCGGGATAATGGCGGTACAGGCAATGGTGGAGAGAACACCGATCCAATTGCTAACACATTAACTATAAATATAAATGACGTTAATCGACCGCCGGCAGGCAGTAACAATATTGTTCAAACTACCGAAGATACAGGCTATAGATTCAGCAACGAAGATTTTGGTTTTAGTGATATTGATGGCAATGTTCTGCAGTCGATACACATAGCATCGCTTCCGAGCAACGGAGCGCTGAGGTTATCCGGAAGTGCGGTAAGTATTGGTCAGGTGATTCAAAACACGGATTTAGCAAATCTTCAGTTTTTACCTGAGGCCGATGAAAGCGGTGCTGACTATGCTCGATTCGGTTTCTATGTGCAGGATAATGGCGGGGTGGACAATGGAGGGTCAGATATAGATACCGCTGCCAATGAAATCACTATAAATATTATCGATGTGAATGATTCGCCGACCGGCGTCGATGGAATAGTAAACCTGATTGAGGATAACAATTATATTTTTGATTCGGCGGATTTTAATTTCACCGACATAGAAAACAACGGCTTGCTGGGTATTAGTGTTGAAAGCCTTCCATCGACGGGTGCTTTGTCGGTTGCTGGCACCCTGCTTACTGCGGGCGAAATTGTGCTGGCGGCAGATATCGACGCTGGTGAGATGATTTTTGTACCAGAGGCCGACAGTGTCGGACAAAGTGATTTTGAGTTCCGGGTTATCGACAATGGCGGATCATTAAATGGTGGTGAAGACACAGATATTTTGAATCGAAAAATGTTCATTAATATTTCTGAAGTTAACGATGCGCCGAGTGGTACCAGCAGTCAAATCAGTCTTACTGAGGACGTGAGCTATGTATTCGGTGTGGATGACTTTGGTTTTACCGATGTGTCAGATAATGACCTTTTTACCGGGTTTACCGTCGGAGAACTACCGGGTGATGGCCAACTGGATTTGAACGGACAGTCGATTAACACGGGTGATTTTATAAATCTTGGTGCTATTGAAGCTACAGCTTTGAAATATATCCCTTCTGCCGATGCGTCAGGAGCTGGCAACCGAGTGGGTTTCTATGTACACGATAACGGGGATGCATTGGCGGGTGAAAATACGGATCCTGTGCAGCGCTTTATAGAACTTGATATAACTGGTGTTAATGATGTGCCTGTGTTTAAACCTGAAACAGCGACGGTTGATGAAGGCCGGGCAGTAGCTTTGACGAGCTCAGAGCTCTTTGTAATTGATCCGGACGATGATGTTCAGGCGCTAAATTTTACGGTCAGCAAAGTAGCCAGCCACGGTGAGTTGTCAAGTGATGGCGTTGTTCTTACTGAGGGTGACACTTTTACTTTCGCCGACATTGGTAACAATCTGGTGCGCTATACGCACGATGGTTCTGAAACGTCAGTTGATTCGGTCCAATTGAGTGTAAGCGATGAAAGTGATGTGCCTGTTTTTGGTACACTGCGATTTAACATTCTTGAAGTTATTGATGAACCTCCACAACTCAATGCAGATAATCTTAAGGTTCTCCATGGTGAGCGCTACGACTC
>CAYLZS010000236.1:0-9307 GCA_964388065.1 uncultured Granulosicoccaceae bacterium | reverse complement strand
ATATATCGTATCAACCGTATCGTTCTCACCGCTGATCCCTGCAGAACGACTATCTCCAGATATCCAGATGATTCTTTGGGCTGGTGGCTTGTACGGACTCAACTCGGTTTGCAAGTCTTCACTTAGCCAGGCTGCCGGTGCAGTATTGGGTGCCGCTCGCACTGTAGAAAAACCAACCGCAACAAAACCAGTTATTGGAATGACTTCACTGGGCAGTTCATGCTTAAGCTACATGAAGTTATTAAAACCCGAGCTTGAATCGCGTGGCTACGAAGTCGCAATATTCCATGCAACCGGCATGGGTGGTATGGCGTTTGAAAAAATCGCCAGCCAGGGTGGCTTTGTCTGTGTGATGGATTTTGCGCTACCCGAACTTGGCAACCTGCTCGCAGGTTCCGTTGTCAACGCAGGACCGGACCGTATGCTCAATGCAGGTAAAGCCGGTATTCCACAACTCATAGCCCCCGGTTGCCTTGACTTAATAGACTTTGCCGGCTGGCAGGATATACCGGATCAATACAGCGACCGGCCGTTTCATGCACACAACCGGCTAATAAAATCCTCGGCACTGAACAACGACGAACGACGCGAGACTGCACGGGAAATCGCAAAACGCCTGGCAAAATCCAATGCACCCGCGCACGTTATTTTACCCACGCAGGGTATTGAAGAATGGGATAAGCCCGGTGAACCCGCACACGATCCCGAAGGGTTGGCCGCTTTCACAGACGAGATGCGTAGCGCGATAAAACCACCGGTTAAGCTGACAGAGCTGGACGCGCATATTAACGATCAGGCATTTGCTGATACCGCACTGGAAATATTTGACGCATGGGTCGCTGATGGCCTGGTGAAAAGTGCGTGATCAATGATCGTTACAGCGTTCTGTTTGAACCGGTAAAAATTGGTCCGGTCACAGCCCCGAACCGGTTCTATGCAGCACCCCACGCAACCGGTCATGGCTGGAATCAGCCACACGGTGCAATTGCACTGCGTGCTATGAAAGCCGAAGGTGGCTGGGGTACGGTTGCGGTACAAATGACTGAGATAGCCCCCGACTCCGACATGGCTAATCATCCGATGGAGCGCATCTGGGATGACAGCGATATACCTCGTCACGCAGCACAGGTGGAGGCAATTAAACAACACGGCAGCCTCGCTGCGATTGAACTCGCACACGGAGGTATGCGGGCGCGCAACATCACCACAGCAACAGCTGCGATAGGCCCGATGGCACTTCCGCTTCTGCGACCCGAAGTGCCGGTTCAGGCCCGAGCTATGGATCTGGCAGATATAAAAGCATTCAGAGAATCTCATAAAGCTGCATCTGTACGCGCTAAACAGGCGGGCTATGACATTCTCTATGTCTATGCAGCACACGATCTTTCCATCCTTAACCACTTTCTGTCACACAGAACCAATCAAAGAACTGATCAGTATGGCGGATCATTTACAAACCGTCTGCGTCTGTTTAGAGAAGTGCTGCAGGACACACTGGATATCGCTGCAGGTGAACAGGCAGTGGCAGTCCGCTTCAGCGTTGCAGAACCAGACCGACCAGACGGTATCACCCATGACGGTGAAGGTCGCGATGTAATAGAAGCATTGGCCGAACTGCCTGATCTTTGGGATGTAAATATCTCCGGATGGTCCAGTGACAGTGCCACCGCACGTTTCACAGAAGAGGGATATCAACTTCCCTACACAGACTTTGTAAAATCGGTAACGACAAAACCGGTGGCAGGTGTCGGTCGATTCACCTCCCCTGACAAGATGGTCTCGTTAATCAAAAACGGTCGACTGGATTTCATCGGTGCTGCACGACCTTCAATCGCCGACCCGTTTTTACCGCATAAAATCAAGACAGGCCGTATAGAAGATATAAGAGAGTGCATTGGTTGCAATATCTGCGTCAGCATGGACGGTTACGGCTTACCGGTGCGCTGCACACAAAACTCCAGTATCTCTGAAGAATGGCGCAGCAACTGGCATCCCGAGACTCCATCGTATACAACAAAAAAGCAGTCTCATTTAATTATCGGTGCAGGTCCCACCGGACTGGAATGCGCTGTCATACTCGCACGAGCAGGTCACCAGGTATCTATAGCAGACAGTGCTACAGAGGCAGGTGGCAGAGTATTACTTGAATCCCGTCTTCCGGGTTTAGCGAGCTTCATCCGTGTACGCGACTACCGGGTGCAACAATTGACACGTTCTCCTGTCGCAGACATCTACCTCGACAGCAATATGACCGCAGATGATGCGGTGGCATTCGGTGCAGACACCATAACCATCGCCACCGGTGCGTCATGGCGTGCCGATGGTGTTGGTTCAAGCAATTTCGTGCCGCACACTTTTAACGTCCCGGTGCTAACGCCGGATGATGTAATGCAGGCAACTCCCGATTCCATTGCTAAAACCAGGTCACCCATAGTGGTGTATGACGATGATCACTTCTATATGGCCAGCTGTTTAGCAGAAGTGCTCGCCAATGCCGGGCATAAAGTGCACTATGTAACCCCGCAGCCGACAGTCTCCACATGGACGGACCTGACACTCGAGCAGGAGCGGATTATTGAACGGATGGCCAAATTGAATATAAGCATGCATCCAAATGTAGCGCTCTCAACCGACGGCACATTCAGTCATCAATTAAATGGTGAAACCGTGCATATAGAGCACGCACAACTTGTTTTTGCAGGTGCCAGAACACCAAATGATGGTTTATTCTCCGAACTTAAGAGCAGACATACCAGAAATTTGTATCGGGCAGGAGACTGTGTGTCACCAGGAATAATACAAGCTGCTGTTTTATCAGGCCGCAGCGTCGCAGAAACCATTCTGAATGGCGGCCCGGTGAGCACCCGACGGGAACAAATAGCACTGCAGTGGTAGCGAACACTCCTGACTTTTTATACAGACATAATGTTGATTAGATATAACCAATGAATATACCGCTTAAAGATTCTAATTTTCTTAAAGAAAATAATGCACGCCATCAGTTTCACCCGATGGCACATCCGGCAGATAGTCTCGCCAATCCTCCAAAGATCATTACCGGAGGCGAAGGTGTACGAATAAAAGACATCGATGGCAGAGAGACCATAGATGCAGTCGGCGGACTCTGGAACGTTAATCTCGGTTATTCCTGCGCTCCGGTTAAAGAAGCGATTACCAGACAACTGGATGCATTGCCCTACTACTCTACTTTTAGAGGCACATCAAACGACACTGCCATTACGCTTTCCTATGAACTGGCGGAGTTTTTTGCAGAGGACGGAATGGTCAGAACCTTTTTCACCTCGGGTGGTTCAGACAGCATAGAAACTGCATTGCGTCTTGCGCGCCAGTTCCACAAGTTACGTGGCGAACACGGACGCACAAAATTCCTGAGTTTAAAAAAAGGCTACCACGGCACCCACATTGGCGGTGCATCCATTAACGGCAATGCCAATTTCAGAACAGCCTACGAACCCCTGCTTCCAGGCTGTTACCACATACCGGCACCATACACCTATAGAAACCCGTTTAACGAAACTGATCCTGCAAAGCTCGCACAGCTTTGTGCCAGCGCACTGGAAGACGAAATTGCCTTCCAGGGTGCGAACACTATTGCCGCTTTTATTATGGAACCGATACTCGGTGCCGGTGGTGTAATACCACCACATAAAAGTTTTCTGCCGATAGTGCGAAAAATTTGTGATAAGCACGGCATATTGCTTATTACCGATGAAGTGATCACAGCCTACGGACGCACCGGTGCCTGGAGTGGTGCCAGATTATGGGGGGTAAAGCCTGACATGATGTGTACCGCCAAAGCGATTACCAACGGATACTTTCCGTTTGGTGCTGTGATGATGTCACAGCTTATTGCAGACACCTTCGAGAACGATAGTACCGGTGCCGGATTTGTTGGTCACGGTTATACTTACTCCGGGCATCCGGTCGGGGCAGCTGCTGCTATAGCGTGTCTTGAGGAAACAATACGGCTCGATGTAGTAACAAACGCTGCTGCTCGCGGCTCGCAGCTATATGAAGGTGCACTGGCGCTGAAAGAAAAACACAGCATCATTGGCGACGTGCGTGGAGGCCATGGCTTAATGACGGCACTGGAAATGGTGTCTGATCGCGGTACTAAAGCACCGGTCGATAAAGCGTTGCCGGTGCGCTTGCAGGAAGCGGTCTATGACAATGGCGTGATGGTTCGCGTATCAGGGCCGAACCTGATCTTGTCACCGCCGTTAATTCTGACAGAAGACGACACCAGCCAGATACTGGCAGCGCTCGATAGTGGCTTTGCATCTTTATAGACCGCGTGCGTTTTGTATCTCGCTCCATACCACCACTCACCGGTGGTGCAACATACGACCGATAACATTCATAAGAATCTGTGCCGCCAGTGTACTGGTGGAACTGGTGGGATCGTAGTCCGGTGCTACCTCCACCAGATCGAGACCGATAATATTACCGCGCTTGCATAAGCCATCCAGCAGCTCAAGGATTTCATAATAGTAAAAACCGCCATGACTGGGGGTTCCGGTGCCGGGTGCAATGGAAGGATCAAACGCATCGATATCAATGGTTACGTAATAGCGCACACCTTTGGGAATACGCTCCAGCATACCCTCGACACCCAGTTTCCTGAATTGCCTGACCGATTGAATATCGGAGCCCATACTTCTGGCATCTTCGTAACCGTCTTTGGCAGTTGATGAAACGTTGCGAATACCGATCTGACTTAAACCGGTGACATAGTTTTTCTCTGCTGCGCGGCGCATCGGGTTACCGTGACCATAACGCACGCCGTGTCTTTCATCGACAAAATCAAGGTGTGCATCTATTTGCACAAGATGAAACGGCTCCTGTTCTGAAAACGCATTAATACAGGGAATATTTACCGAGTGATCACCACCAATCACAACCGGGATCGCCCCTGCCTCAAGAATTTTTCGTACACCGTATTCAATGTTCGAATGGCTTTTTGTGGTGTCCGTATGAACGATATCAGCATCACCAAGATCTACAATGCGAGTTTTATCTGCAGGCAGATACACGATGTCATCTTCATGGTCATAAGCACCTGCATGACCAAACGAAAACAGGGTTGATGCCTCACGAACGCCTCGTGGCCCCATGCGAGCGCCCGAGCGCCACTGACATCCAAAATCATACGGCGCCCCCAGGACTGCAACATCAGCTTCTATTGCATCCCAGTCTGATACGTAGGGATACTTGCCGAAAGTACAGATACCAACAAACGGCAGATCCAGCCTGCCCTCTTCATAACCATGTGCCACGAATTAAACCCTATAGTATTTTATTACAGCGAGTTTGCCATAAACCCCGGTTAGAGGATATTGGAGTGTGGCGCTGCCGGTGGTATTTACAATTGAAATGACACTACCAGCAACCTGATGTGCAAGAGTATTCAGATTGCAGATTCAAACCGATTTGCATCACGGTTTTTACGCACTTGCGTAACATCAAAAACCTGTCCGTTCATAGCAATCCAGGCACCCGGCCCAACTGACTGCAGAGCACCCACTGCGCAGCCAATATTAAACACGGCGTCTGTCTCGCGAAATGCCGCTGGCTGCAATGCGCCGGTCAGTACAATCCTTTTTTCGGGCACCTGTTCATTCAGGCATTTACCGGTCTCGACCATACTGTCGGTACCGTGGGTTACAAGAATGTAGTCAGTGTCCGCTGCCTTGACGGTGTCGACAATCAGCTGTCTGTCGGTATCGGTTAAATCCAGACTGTCTTTGCGCATAGGAGACACCACCGAAAACTCAAATCCCACGCCTATACGTAACAATAGCTCACCAATAATGGGTTCACCAATTTTATAATCACTAAGCGCATCAAAGTAGATTTTGTCTATTGTGCCACCGGTGGTGACGATTAGTATTTTCATTTTTTTTTGACGCTACGGATAGTTTCGGATCAATAACTTTTTAGCCGTTGCCAGTGGTCTTTAGTTCTCCGGACTTAATCTGCTCCTGTTCTATCGATTCAAACAAGGCCTGAAAATTCCCCTCACCGAAACCGTCATCACCTTTGCGCTGAATGAATTCGAAGAAGATAGGACCAATCACCGTTTTGGAAAATATTTGCAGCAATATTTTGGTCTCTAATCCGTTGACTACACCTTCCCCGTCAATAAGGATCCCGTGCTTCTGCATGCGATCAAGTGGTTCTTCGTGGCCTGCAACGCGGTCGCTGCTCATTTCATAGTAGGCAGCGGGCGGTGGCGGCATAAACCTTATACCGCGGTCATAGATAGTATCCGTTGCGTCATACAGATTCTCCGACCCGACGGCAATGTGCTGAATTCCTTCACCATTGTATTTTTCAAGGTACGCAACAATCTGACCGGTCTCACCTCGATCTTCATTGATTGGAATACGAATTTTTCCGCAGGGAGATGTTAACGCCCGACTGTACAAACCGGAGTGCTTGCCCTGAATATCGAAAAAGCGAATTTCCTTAAAGTTAAACAGATTTCTGTAAAAGTCGAACCAGACATCCATATTGCCCTTGAAAACGTTGTGAGTTAGATGATCAAGATAATAAAAACCAACACCCGCAGGTTTGGATTGCTCTATCCAGTCAAATTCATCGTTGTAAGGTGAAGTATCAAAATACTGATCGGTAAAATAAATCAGGCTGCCACCAATACCTTTAATTGCCGGCCAGTCTACAGTTTTACCCGCCTCATCCACAAAAGGCTCCGCGCCGTTATCAACTGCATGCTTAAAAGCAAGCTGTGCATCTGCGACCCGCCATGCCATAGATGATGCACACGGACCATGCTCTTTTGAAAACTGCATGGCAAAGCCTGCAGGATCAGAATTAATCAGATAACTGATATCGCCCTGCTGCCACAGTTCTATGGTTCGGTTTTTGTGATTGGCAACATGGGTGTACCCCATGTTAGTGAACAGTGTTTTCAGCACTGATGGGTCCGGGTGGGCAAATTCAACAAACTCAAAGCCATCTGTACCGGCAGGATTAGAAGCGCTAATCTCTGCGCGTGGTGCGTTGTGTGGGAATGGTCCCATGGCATTTCTCCAGTGGTGTTACGCCCGTGTGCCTGGATAGCTTATTCCACGCACAGGTATGACAGCCATAAGGGCTCTGGTTATTTGACTGCTGCGTTATTCACGCCTGTGTAGAGAATACCACGCAATATTCCACCATCAACTGTTCATACAAACACGAGCGTTCAATGTACTGCGTTACTTACTGCTGACTGGCGTCGGTAACCCCGGACAGCGTCACACCCATCGGTCCTCGCGGGATGACAAAATCAAGCATCTCCCCGCCGCGGCTTATCCGAATATTCACCGGCTGATCGCGTTCACCTTCTGTTGTTGACTGCTGCAAATCACGAAAGCTGAAAATCCGTTCGTCAGCATATCTCATCACGATATCACCGACTCCAATGCCCGCAAGATCTGCAGCTGAATTTTCAATAACGCTTTCTATTCTGACGCGATTATCCCTGCCTTCCGCAAGCAGAAATTTGTCAAAGCCTTCATCACCCAGAGTTTCTCGCAATCGGGAACCGCTGCGTAATTCACGCCGCTCTTCGCGGAAGCGGTCGGTACCCAGCCAGCCCTCACGGGTCGCACGATCACGCAGATCCAGACGTTGTAATTGTGTGTCGTTGCGTATGCTCTGTATCTCTTCAACAATGGCAGGTTCAAAGCCCGCACTGAGCAGGTTGGCCTGACTATCCTGCTGCACATTCGGCTGCAAATCTGTCTGTGCATCTGCCTGTACTTCCGGCAAAACACTATTGGTGGAATGAATCTGCTGGAACTGCACTTCAGCAAGTGATGTTTCCAGCTCTTCAATTCGAGCCTCGGCCAACTCAATGCGCTGTAGCAACAACGCCTGTTCAGGATTTTTGCTCTCGGTACTTTGTGATAAGACTGCAAGCTCACTCGCAGTCGGCTGTTCTTCAGTGACAACAAAGGGCGACTTCGGTGGTTGCACCTGAACAGGTAACACCTCGACCGCTGCTACAGCGGGAGTCGGTTTGTTAGCCAACAAAACACTGGCAGCAACCATGGCGCTCACACCTGCTGCCAATCCACAAACAAATACCAGAGTTTTTCCGCTGTTCATTTTGACTCGATCATTCCCGATCTGACTATGATGGGAGCACGAGAGAAATATTTCAATGACGCTGTTGGTTATATGACGATTAACCTGATACCTGTCCTAAATTCAATATCACACCGGTGACAAAGCATCCCGGTATGTGGTTACTCCCGTTACTTAATAGAGTTGGGTACCGGTAGATGCGATCGTCGCTTCAGATCGTCACGATCTTTTAGATGTCAACCACTATTCCACATCATTTACCGGGAAAACATCATTGCCGTCAAGCAACTCATCCATCAACAGGTAACCCGTTTCGTTACCCACACGTTCTATCCACTGACAGATTGCAGGATAATCACCAAGGGAAAATCCTCCCTCTCCCGCAAGATGAGTACAACTGAATACAATAATATCCGCTACGCTAAAACCCATATCACAGATAAAGCTTTTACCAGACAAATGTTGATTCAGCACAGACAGCGCAGCATTACCGCGTTCACGCCAGATTGGTAATCGGGATGCATCTTGAGCAGAAAACTCTGACGCCGTTGAACTATGAAGTCTTGCCGGTGACAAATTCGCAGCCAATTGCGTCTGTTCAAAATTAATCCAGCAAACAGACTGCGCGCGACCAAGAGCTGTTACAGGAAGCAGATCTGTACCCTCTGCGAAGTACCAGGCAATTGCATTGGACTCAGTAATTGTAGTTCCATCTGGCAACTTCAGAAACGGAACCACACCCCGAGGATTGATATCCAGGAACTCACTGTCCAAAGCGCCACCAGCCTGTACACCCGGATATTTAACATTAACGGCCGCTCCAACATGCCGCACGACCATCGCAGGTTTGAAGCTATTGACAGACTGCCTGCTTAAAAACAACATCGGGTAGATTTTCATTGACGTCCATACTTCATATTACCTTTGTAGCATTTCGGCTTGCTTACCCGAATTCTGTAGTCGTAAAAAACGTAAACTACACATTTATTGTATAAATGCAGGTTCTTTGAACCACGAGGAATAGAAAAACCTTATTTATTCCACACGAGTATAGAAGATCAGGGAGACGATAAAGGAAGTACATCGCAAAGAAAAAATACCGTAAAGATAAACTCAATTTCAAAATAGAAGTTACACAAAAAAAAGAGGGAGATTATAAATCTCCCTCTAAGTTACATCTTTACTACTGGAG
>CAYLZS010000235.1:0-17724 GCA_964388065.1 uncultured Granulosicoccaceae bacterium | reverse complement strand
AGGAAGCAGCACGGTTCCGGCTCCAGGGCCAGCGTAATACATTTACCGGTTTGCTGTTCCAGTCTTGCAAGATGAGCACAGTGACTGACAAACAGGCTTGTCATTAGCAGAATATCCGCCTCTGTCTTTATATTGTCTTTGAAAGCACCAGGAACGGTACTTATGCTGCCGGTTTGTTTGGCGTCTAAGAACTGTGCAAACAAGTCTGCCAATTGATTCGTGTAGCGCAGCCGTTCCGCGTCTTTCCAATCCGGAAGATAGACTTCTTCTTTGACTCTCGTGCCGTGAAAAGGCCCATAGGGAAAGCCGTTAATAGTGAATATGTAGCAGCGCTGTTCTGCAAGTATTTGCTGCAACTCATTTTGCGCTTCAGTATTTGCCAGATCTTTCGCAGCTTGTGCCGATAAGCGCAACCCCAGCCCGAACCTGTCATCAAAATTGAGCGCCTGACGGATAGGCGGAATATGTTGTTTAAGATTATCCAATACCTCTCGCAAACTTTCGCCTGCGTGAATATTGGAGCAGTAAGTCAGATGAAATTCTGACCCGTTGTTATGCTGCAATCGCATGGTGATCCGGTGTCCACTGTTGGACAGATAGTGAATCATGATTTGTGTTGCATTAAAAGTACTTCGCTCAGTATCATGGCGACATGCAAAATACACTGGTAATTCTAGTTGTGGGACTCAGCCCTGCATTAGTCGGCGAGCACACTCCCAACTTACAGAAATTGTCTCAAAGAGGCGGTATACGGCCGTTAAAGGCAGTAACACCTGCGGTAACTTGTACGGCACAGTCAAGCCTGGTTACCGGGCTTTCTCCTTCAGAGCACGGCATCGTTGCCAATGGCTGGTACTTTCGCGATTTATCCGAAGTGTGGCTCTGGAGACAATCCAATCGACTGGTCAATGGAGAGAAGATTTGGGATCGCGGGAAAACACTCAACAAAGACTTTACCTGCGCCAAAATGTTTTGGTGGTACAACATGTACGCAACCGCAGACTGGAGTGCGACACCAAGGCCAATGTACCCTGCCGATGGTCGCAAAATTCCCGATCATTACACCTATCCTGCAGAGCTCCACGATGAACTGGATGCCAAATTCGGCCAGTTTCCATTATTCAAGTTCTGGGGGCCGGCGGCTGATATTACCTCAAGCAAATGGATTGCAGACGCCACCTGCCACGTTATGGAGACTCGCAAACCAACGCTTACCCTCACCTACCTGCCGCACCTCGACTACAACCTGCAACGCCTCGGCCCCGATCTGGAGCACGCCGACATACAGCGTGACTTACGTGAAGTTGACGAGCTGTGTGGCCAGCTGATGGATGTGGCCGATGCACAGGGACAACATATAATGGTGGTTTCGGAATACGGAATCACTCCGGTTAGCGATGCGATACATATCAATCGCGCCCTGCGCAAAGCAGAACTGTTAAGAGTCAGGGTAGAAAAAGATCGCGAACAAATTGATGCAGGCGCATCTGATGCATTTGCAGTTTCAGATCACCAGCTGGCACATGTCTATATTAATAATCCCGATCGCTTTGACGAAACCCGGGAACTCCTCTCAAAGCTTGATGGAGTGGAACACGTACTCGACGAGAGCGGCAAAAAACAGTGGGGCCTGAATCACGAGCGCTCAGGTGATCTGGTGGCAATTTCAAAAGCCGACCGATGGTTTAGTTATTACTACTGGCTCGATGACAACAGAGCACCAGACTACGCACGTACGGTCGATATTCATCGAAAGCCCGGATATGACCCGGTAGAGCTTTTTGTAGACCCGGCTATTAAACTGCCGATGGCAGCTATCGGTTCCCGGCTGGTGCGCAAGAAACTCGGCTTCAGAACGTTACTTGATGTGATCTCATTAAAAGACACCCAGCTGGTTCAGGGATCGCACGGCAGACCCACCGACGATCCACAACACGGGCCGATTCTAATCAGTTCAACAGATGAGTACTTACCAGACGGTGAAGCAGATACACTGCAGTTCAAAGAGCTGGTGTTAGCCCATATTTTTGGCAGGTGACGTTTTATAACTGTACAGCATGTACAAGACCGCACCGATCACTAATCGCCTAGGGTGAAAAGTCGTCACTCAAAATGTACGAGACGATTGCCTTGCGTTCATCGAGCGTAAAAACGCTTTTCCATGCAGGCATTTTTCTAAAACCATTAGTCACTCTGTCAAAAACAAAGTCCGGTTTGTATCCGGCGGGTCTTAACTTCGGAGCTTTTCCGGGGTACGCGGAATTGCCATGGCAATGTCTGCACTGTTTGGCCCACAGATTACCACCCAGGTCGATGGCATCGGTCTTTGCAAGATACTCGTCTGTAAACGCCGGATCTTCTACCTCATCAGCAGCGCTAAGTACTGGCAGTGCCGCATCAGCCGCCGCCTGAGGATCTACCACTTCACCGGATTCGGCTACATAGGCGGGAGAAAACTGGATTAAGAATGCCAGCAGATCTTTGATTTCCTGCTCACGTTTCAACCCTTCAAACCCCATGGTTGTTTCGGGTACATAACGGGCTGGTCCGGCCAGAAAAATATACAAACTTTTTTCGTCCCAAAGCAGTTGCTCTGCTTCACCTTTTGCTGTCATCGCCGGTGAATAGGTCGCATATCCATCCGCAGTGCCGGCTATGCGGCCAAACACATGGTTGAGAGTTGGACCAACGGTATGCGTCGCACCCTCCCCTACTGCATGGCACGCGGCACATTGCTTAAACAACTCCTCGCCTTTAACGGGGTTGTCTGCTGCGTATAAAGGGTTGGTTATCAGGTAAAAAAGAAATGTTATCGGTGCGATGTATTTCATTGTTGTTGTATCCGCTGCCCACAAATGTGGGCAGCTTGTGCATCACTTAAGTATCCGGTGTTGTTATTCAGCCGGCACTATTTTGTAGATGGTGTCGAGCCCGCCAACAGGACCCGTAGTGATTGAGGTAAGTGCATAAACTTCCCCGTCTGAGTCCTGAGCAAAGGCGAGAATGTACGGCCGATCTCCCGGCATGTTCTCAACTTCTGTTTCACTCATTTCCCATTTGCCATCGTCACCTTCAGAACCGATAAATATCTGTCCTTTCATTGATGCGAATGACTGACTCCAGTCACCGAATATATAGTTTCCGTCCCAGTCACTAACACCACCGCGATAAACGTAACCACCGGTGACAGAAATACCTTTACAGCCATCTGGCTTAGCTGTGCAGTTGTTGTACTCGATAATAGGATCAATCAAACCTTCGGTGTCGCATGCAGCTGGATGATCGTCAGGCGCTGTGTATTCAAAGCAGTGTGCCGCTTCTCTTTTACGCCAGCCGTAGTTACCGCCTTTTTCGATAACGTCAATCTCTTCGTAGCTGTTTTGTTGCACATCACCACAAAAGAGCTGGCCGTCACCAGTATCAAAGGAGCAGCGCCACGGGTTACGTAAACCATAGGCCCAAATTTCAGGTGCTGCGTCGTCTCGACCCACAAACGGATTATCCGCAGGTACAGCATAATTTTTACCGTCCTCGGCACCGTTGACATCTACGCGTAGAATTTTTCCAAGTGGTGTAGTGAGATCCTGTCCATTACCTTCAGTAACGTTATGGCCAATACCCCAGTCGTTAGCGTATCCGCCATCACCCATACTGATGTACAGCATGTTGTCAGGACCAAAGCCGATCCAGTGACCGTTGTGATTAAACTGTGGCCAGTCGGTAGCGGTGATTATTCGCATTGAAGCCGGGTTGGCAATATTCGGATCACTTTCCGATACAGTGAATTCTGCGACTGTGTTGGTGTGAGACCACCAGAATTCTTTACCGAGGTCGGCATCGAAATCCAGGTGTCCACTAAATGCAACGTAGAACTTTCCGTTTGATTTGAATTCCGGATGGAATGCCAGTCCAAGCAAGCCACGCTCATCAAAATCAGACCACTGGGTGACGATCAGATTTCGAATGTCAAGGAAAGGGGTAGCTTCAAGCGATCCGTCTACATTAACTACTCCTACGCGTCAAAACTGTTCGATAACAAATTTACGATCATCCCCATCCGGCTGAACCATAGCCAAAGGGGCATTTAAGCCAGTTACATAAGGCTCCAGTTTAATTTTTACAGGATGACCATCAGCGCTGGCACTGGAAGCACAGACCAATGCTGTACTGAGCGCAGACGCAAGCAATAGTTTTTTCAACCGCATAGTTAATTTCCTCCAAATTGGATCTGGCCACATGACCGGTCTTTCTCGACTTCCGGCAAATACAAACCGGGTAAGTTCTTGGTATTCCACCCCAAGAACTAAAAACTTAACACAAGTTGTACGGAAAAATCGAATAAATTGTCTGGAGCCAATTGCCGAGTTTGGCTATATATTGCTAACGACAACAATCCCCTGATGAACGAATCATGTGTCGCATACGTACAAACCATTCACTTGATTTTTAGGCGGTTTAACCAGCCGGTTCAACATTCCAACTCGCATTTAACAATCAACAGAGCCAAATTACTCTAGCGAAAATTTCCAGATTACATTCCTGAAGCAGACATCGGACACCGTGCCCTGGTGTATTTCCGCACGGTGAACCAATACTATTCAACCCATTTGGCCTGCTATATCATTCGATGATCAGGTTGTTCGCTTTACGCTTGACAGAAGACTCCTCAACTACAGGCTCTCTGCCACCACGCAGAATCGAGTTGCCTTCATACACAGTGCGCTGATCAATCGCAGCCGGATTCAGCCAGTCATCCTCATGCATCTGTCCACTTTGACCATAGGCTGCCAGAGCGTTTTTATAACAAACCATTTCCACGTGTTCTTTCGGCACACCGCGTTCCAGTGCGAGGCGTGCAGTTTTGGCTACACCCAGTGGCTCCGAAATGCCCCAGTCACAGGCAGAGTCAACCATAATTCGCTCCGCACCGTATTCAGTCAGTATTTCAACCATGCGGGCGTTACCCATTTTGGTTGATGGATAAATTGAAAAAGCCGCCCAGTAACCACGATCCAGAACCTCGCGTACTGTTTCTTCATTGTTGTGATCAACAATAATTTTTGATGGATCCATGCCATGCTCTTCGCATACATCCATCGATCTTGAGGTGCCGCGTTTTTTATCACGGTGCGGCGTGTGAATCATCACTGGCAAATCAAGTTCTTTGGCAAGATCCAGTTGCAGGCGAAAATATTTGTCTTCCAGATCGGTTTGTTCGTCGTAGCCAATTTCACCAATTGCAACAACACCTTCCTTTAAAGCAAACCTTGGCAGTATTTCCATCACCGCTTCAGCAAGCGCTTCATTGTTTGCCTCTTTGGAATTAAGACCCACAGTACAATAGTGGCGAATGCCGAACTGACCTGCCCTGAAGCGCTCAAAGCCAATGATTGCCGAAAGATAGTCTATGTAGGTACCAACATGTGTTCGTGGTTGCCCAACCCAGAAAGCCGGTTCAATCACCGCTACCACACCGGAGGCCGCCATCGCTTCATAGTCGTCTGTGGTGCGGGAGATCATGTGTGCATGCGGGTCGATAAACATCATGGTGCGTTACCTGTTTGTTCTTGTTGGTCTTGTTGATGCAGGGCGTCCCACGTCAGTGAGCCGTTGCCAATGCGGTCGGCCACAGAGGGTTGATCACCCAGAATTTTTGCCGCGCGAGGATCGGAAGAAGCACTCAGCGCCAGCAGGGCTGCACTCTTTTCCGTGTTGTTATCAGATTTTGAGGCGCGCTCCAGATCGTCAATCATGTCACCGGTGGCAAACGGTCCAACACAACGCCATAGCTCATGGGTGACGTCGCGACCAGCAGCCCAGCGTTCATTGGCATAATCGCACAGAATTCTCGCGAGCTCTGCATTGGCACGCTCGTCGAGACCATAGATAGGTGCCAGCGTGCTGTCGATGAACAGGGCTTTTAGTACCATATGATTCCATCGATTTTCATCGAAGTGCGCTGCAGGATACGGGTTTTGATGTGCAATAGCTTCAAACACCGAGCGCATATTGGTACGCAGGCCTTCACCTATCTGCTGATCAAGCAAACTGCTTTGCGGATAGTGCGAAACGCCGCTGTATAACGCAATAGATTCAGCCAGGTCTGCGTTGCGGCATAAATCTGTAATGGTCTCACCAAACTGTTCTTCTCTCAGCGTGGCGATATGGCACATCACAGCCACCCTTGCCGCAATATCAATGCTCCAGCCACTTGGATTCCAGCCTTGCAGACAGTCTTCGGCTTCAGCAAGTTCTGATGCGGTGAGTGTAAGGTCTTCACGTCCCAGCTTGCGCGGGACCAGACCAAGAGTGATGTGCAATTCACGATCAGAATTCGATTGGCTTATTTTTTTTAACTGACTGCCAAACCACTCAGTCTGCTCTGCTGACAGACGACTCTCGAGCCATTTACTAATCAGGTCAGCGGTTTTTTTTGACATAAGGTTACCGGTGCAATCCTCAGGCAGCTACGGCATGGGCATACCTGACCGACACTGTGGTGAACAATTCAGCTTTGCCTGCTTTTTAGCCATTGTATGCTCTTTTCTACCAGATCGTCATCCATCTCGTTAACTTCTACACCTGTCCCGAGAGATTCAAGCAAGGTAATAGTCAACTTGCCACCCAGGTGTTCGCGGAAATCTGCAAGGCCTGTCAGAACCTCAAGTCTGCCATCGGCAGATTGCGCTTCAAGCCCTGCATGCCACAATTTAAACCCCAGATGTTCAAGTAAAAAACACACTCTGTCGTCGTCACCTTCGGGCAATAGTCCGGACAAAACCGAATAACGGGTATCAAGCGCCAGACCGATCGCAACCGCTTCACCATGCCTTAAATGATAGCGCGTGATGGTTTCAAGTTTATGTGCCGCCCAGTGGCCATAGTCCAGTGGTCTTGCGCTGCCGGTTTCAAAAGGGTCACCACCCAGACCGATCTGACGCATATGCAGTTCGGCACAGCGTTTGATCATGGCTTGCATGGCAGACTCTTCAAACACCGCCAGATCGTCGGCGTTTTTTTCCAGCCATTGATAGAACGACTGATCCCGAATCAATGCCACTTTTACCGCTTCTGCCATACCGGAAATTTTATCCCGCGCTGACAATGTACGAATAAAGTTGTAGTCGTTTAAAACAGCAAACGGTGGTGCAAAGGTACCAATATAGTTTTTCTGCCCGAACAGGTTAACGCCGTTTTTTACCCCCACGCCAGAGTCGTTTTGAGCCAGCACAGTTGTCGGAATGCGAATATGTCTGATACCACGATGCGATGTCGCTGCAACCAGACCCACTGCATCCAGCAACGCACCGCCACCAATTGCAACAACGTAGGAGTGACGATCAATATGCAGGTCTGCAATCGACTTCTGCATTTGCTCTATAAAATGAAGATCCGATTTTAATTTCTCACCAGCCGGCATTGCTATTGGTTTGCAGACCAGCTCGATTGACTGACTGTGTTGCTTTGCGTAACTGGCAATGTCATCGTCCAGAGATGGCATTGCAGCGCGCAAGCCGTCGTCTGTGAAAACAATAATTCGGTGACGTTTCTGCGGTTCAATACGGTTGAGGGTTTGCAAAAAAATCGGGTTATCAGTTGCAAACAGTTTGTCGGTGAAGTACACCGGAAATTCATAGGGCACCGAAAAATTCTGCCAGTACACATCGCCGGCTGACGTATCTTCTCCCTGTGAGAATACAGAGTTAGATTCTTTAAATGAACTGTCTGACATAATTGTTTTGCGTCACTCGCCTGATCTGATGATAATTAAACACAAGCTTCTGTCAACTTAGATGCCAATCAACCTGCCATAGCTGGATAACTGCCAGTTACTGGTGGTAATTTCAGGTAGTATCTGAGCAATACAAAGTAGTATCCAGATACTACATCAGTAAAGCTTGAGAACACTATGCGTACAGTCTACATAATTTGCCTGTTACTAATGCTGTTGTTTATCGGTGTTCAGTTCAACGATCCCGATGGCGCAGACTGGATGATAATTTATGCAATTCCGGCAATCTGGGCAGCAATCGCCGCTTTTCGCCATTCATTGCTCGGCAACAAAATTATCCATTTCATACTACTTTTTTGTATATTTCTGTCAATCGGCGGCATGATCTACTTATGGCCTGTCACGCCCGGGTGGTGGCGTCAGGAAGTCTGGTGGGAAACTGAAACCGCGCGAGAGGGTATGGGATTGATGATCGTAACACTTGTGATGCTCGCAGTCTGGCTGGGTCGGCCGCGACCTGCCAGACACATTTCACAAGTTAGCTCTCATGACAAATAAGGTTTACCCGGATGAATCGAGTTACGAATATTCTTCTGGTTCTATTCACTCTGTTTCTATCCGCCGGTCAATCGCGCTCAAATGAGTACACCGAGGCCGAATTAGGTCAGATTTGGGATCAGGCAATTCATATTCTCGGCGGCAACGCCAATGTTATCAGCCGATGGGTTGTTCCGGTGCAATACGGGCTGGTGGCCAATACCACTGATACACGCTTCGAAAAATATGTAGTTAAAGCGTTCACAGAGATTCAATCACTCACCGATCTGACAATCCGTCATAACAAAACACAAGCGACAAATTCATACCTTCAACAGCTTGAACAAATCTCGCCACATCAGTTAGCTCTCTGCATGGATGACGATCCATGCATCAACTTTCAGGTAGTAATTTCGGATATCGCAACAATGCGCAATATCGCCGAGAAAATTCCACTTCGAGCTGTTTATCAGGATGCGTTGCAAGGCGACAACGCCATATGTTTTTTTGCGCCCTACCAGCGCGATTCAGCAATTTTTCAGGCATTGGTGTTTGTAAACAATACATCTGATGCCACACTCATCCGAACCTGCCTGAACGAAGAAATATATCAGGCGTTTGGTCTTTTTAATGACTATACCGATTCTGACTATTTCTCATTTAATAACAGGGTACAGGAAAAAGAAATCACAACTGTTGATAAGGCATTATTGAAAACAGTTTATGAGTTTGATCCGGGTGCACCTGCTTTTATTGTTGCGAAGAAACTGATTAGAACACTCCGATAAATACAGATCTTTACAAGAGTGCTGCTGAGCATTTGACGAGATTCATATTTGTATTTTTCTGAAGCCAAAAACCTTTCCGGATACAGCAGCCATTCGCACTAAGAAATAGTTTACGCTATTGACGCCCATGCATTCCCTGCAAAAGAGCTTACATCCCGAGCCAGTTTAAAACAGTTATCGCTCGACCCATCGCCCGGACACATCACAAAGTTTAACTCCGAAATATTGTTGATTTTCGACAATTATCTACTACACCTACTGTATCGGCATCCGCCTCTTAGAAAATGGAGACGTGAATCGGGTCGTCAATAGTTTTAAAGGCTGATCTCAGCATATATAGAGAGATCAGACAAGGTGAGCGAGATTATACAAATCCTGAAACCAGAATTTGTTCGGTGCAAAAGAGTTTTAACCATTATTTTTTTTACCGGTTTGATTCTTATTCAGACGACGATTACCAACAATGCATCTACTACTGAGTCTGGTCAGCCTGATTTTACAATCACTGAAAGCCTCGATAATGATCAGGATGCAACTATCTTCGCTGCAGGCCTAAAGAGGTCTGGACTTTGGAAAACTTTAACAGACGCAAACAATGCAGTGTTGTTTGTACCACGGGATACAGATCTTGAAAAAAACGGTTCCGCTTTCCTGCTTGAGCAGGTGCTGATAAAGCCTGAAAATCACGAACGTCTTATCGAACTGATAGCGCTACACGTTTTTCCTGACATCACAGGCAGCGATGTCAATCTGAAAAACCACAACAGACTTTCCAACACGTTTGGCGGATGCATCTCAATAACCTCAGACGATACCGACGCTATTACTGTTGGCCATCATGCAAATGTTGTTGACCATAAAATTGTTTCTAATGGAATGATCTACTTCATCGACAATTTGTTGTGGCAACCGAATGAAAACAACCAACCTTGTCTGTTGTAATTCATCTTGTCGCTATCTGATAGTTTTCAGGAATTTCCGATGTACCAGAAAAGACTCCCTGCAATAACTGCACTCTCTTGCGCAATTCTGTTCTTCTGTACAATCGTGCTCCCAGGTTTTGTCGAGGCTGAAACTTCAATAAAAATTCCTGCAACAGCGGAATACGTTTTTCATGCAACCGACTCTGATGAAGGCAATCTGTTCAACGAGTCTATGCAGGTGCTTGGCGGTGGCAGAAGGCCGGTGGTACGCTGGCGCTCAACTGTTCGTCTGGCGACAATCGGATCGGTTAGCGATGCTCTGAAAAAGAACATAGAATCAATATTCAGTGAAATATCTCTGCTGACCGGGATTCGCTATCACAGATTGGAGCATCCATTTGATCAGGTCGACGACTATGTTGATGCACTGCAAACCTCCGATCCCTATAACCTGAGTGCTTGCAGTGTTGTTGAAACTGAGATTTGTGCCAACTTCGTTGTAATTGTTGCAGACAGAAATGCCATGAACCAAATTGCAGTTGCATTTCCACTGCGACCTGTCTTTCAAAAAGCTACTGCTGTACCACAAAAAGTGAAAGGATCAGGCGAAAACTCAACTGACGATATACTGTGTTTTTTCTCTCCGGGAATCTCCCGCAATACTCACATAGTTCAAAGTATTGTTTACGTGCAAAGCGATCTCGATACTGAAATGATGCGCACATGCCTTGAAGAGGAAATTTATCAGTCTTTTGGTTTATTTGGCGACGTTACTAATTCAGAGTATTTCTCCTTTAACAATAAAGTCATTTCAAAGCAAATCACCGCAAACGCCAAACGCTTACTTGCGAGCCTGTACGATAATTCATTTGCACCCGGCACCAGGGCGACACCCATAGCAAAACAACTGAGCGATTATTGCAGATTGAATTGTCAGTAATAGACAGTTTATACCCTTCTCCAGTACGAGTTTGTGTACATTTTTAATGCTGATACTGCATCTTGCGTCACCAATTTCCAGCTGATAATCTCGATACCTGCAGTACCAAACAATAAATAGCCCAGCCGTTCACTGCACAGCGATGTGCTCAATTCCCGGATCTGTCGACAGGCGTCCCTGTATATGAGTGAGCACCGCGAATGACCAACACGCTCGAGGCGTTTCTCGAACTGCAACTGTCACTGAATCGCGCCATCGTCGGCCAGCCACATTTATCGGAACAACTAATCATTGGGCTTCTGGCAAACGGCCATCTACTGATTGAAGGTGCACCCGGTCTGGCTAAAACACGTGCGGTCAAAACACTGGCCTCACTGGTTGACGCAAGCTTCAGGCGCATACAGTTTACGCCGGATCTGCTGCCATCTGATATCACCGGAACAGAAATTTATCGACCAGCTGATGTAAATTTCGAATTCCAGCCGGGGCCGATATTTAATCAGCTTATACTGGCAGATGAAATCAATCGCGCACCTGCAAAGGTTCAATCCGCATTGCTTGAGGCCATGGGCGAACAACAGGTAAGCGTTGGCAATACTTCTTATCTGCTGCCAGATCTGTTCATGGTAGTCGCAACCCAGAACCCGATAGAACACGAAGGCACCTACGATCTGCCGCAGGCCCAGCTTGACCGGTTTCTGTTGCAGATACAGGTAGATTATCCGAACGTCACAGACGAAAATCAAATACTGGAACTGGCTCGCAGAGAAGAACACTCCGAGGCACATACAGACTCACCGGACATGCAGCCGGTTATTTCACAAGATCTGGTTTTTGCCGCAAGAAGTGAGATACGCTCAGTTCACATGAGTACCGCGGTGCAGGAGTATCTGATACAACTGGTCGCGGCCTCCCGCAACGCTGGTGCATATAACAGTGACGTCGCAGATTCAATTGCTGAAGATATAGCGCATGGGGCAAGTCCGAGAGCAACCATTGCGCTGGATAGAAGCGCCAGAGCGCGTGCATGGATTAATAACCGCGACTACGTCACCCCCGATGATGTTCAAGCGCTAATCCACGACTGCCTGAGACACAGACTGGTGTTAAGTCTGCAGGCACAAAGCCGTGCACGAACCAGTGATCAGGTGATCGATGATTTACTGTCACTGGTGCCGGTAAGTTAACGATGATCACACCACTTTTGCGTCGCACAAGGCTTTTGAGCGAACAATTATCTTCACCTGGTGGCAACACTCGTTCGCCACAGGCACGAACCGGCAATGACGGTATATACGTTTCAATCGATCAGCTGCTCGCTTTAAAATACCACGCTGCAGCACATAAACGCTCAAACTCACATCGGCTGGAAAATGGATTACCCGGTGAGGCATTATCCATACTAAAAGGACGCGGTATAGAATTTGAGGATATCAGACCCTACCTTCCCGGTGATGACCTGCGACACGTTGACTGGCGGGTAGCGGCTCGAACAGGTATGCCCTTCACCAGACGCTACAGCGAAGATCGCGAGCGTTCTACCCTGGTCGTCGCAGACCAGCGGGTGAATATGTTTTTCGGTTCCGGCAAGGAATTTAAATCATATACTGCTGCTATTGCTGCCGCAAAACTGGCATGGGGTGCGGTTGAAAACGGACATCGACTCGGAGGATTGATTGCATCTGATACCACCGACATCACCCACGTTGGCAACGCCAGACGTAACGTACTGACAATGCTGAGCAATCTGGTTAAACACAATAACTCACTCAGCTGCAGCAGCAGTAAGTCACCCGGCTTTGATCAACCCGACTTTAATCAATTATTAGAACAAGTTGCAAACAAGCTGCAACCCGGCTTGATAGTTAACATCGTCAGTGACTTCAATGATCTGAATAAGCAATCCAAAACAATGCTTGCAACTATAGCTTCAAGTTGCGAATTGAATTTAATTCGAATTGTTGACCCGCTAGAACAGGAAATTAACCTGAAAGCACATGTGGGCATTAGCAATGGCTCAGCGATTAAGCGGGCGAGGCTCAATAATTCTATTCTAAATCAGTATCGGGATAAAAGAGCTTTAATTGAAAGGCACTTAAATGAAATTGTACAAAGAGCCGACATCTCGCTGGTAAGCATCAAAACCAGTCAGACAGTCTGAGATGGCCAATTCAGACACAGACATTGCCAATGTCACGCAAGACAATCTGGCAAATCATTTGCGCGATATACACCTGCCGGAAGCTGTTAGCTTTTGGCCTGTCGCACCCGGTTGGTGGGCAATCGCACTACTAGTATTAGCTTTGGGGCTGTTTTTTATTTTCAGTCGCAGTCGTAAACGCAACAGCAACAGTGGCAGATTAAATCGATACCTGGATCAGCTCTATGCAGATTTTGAGTTTACCGGTGACGTACAACAATACTGTCACCAATTAACCGGACTCCTGCGAGAAGAAGTCTATGGCGATGTAACTGATCGCCAAACAGGCCGGGAGTCAGCGGCATTTTTACATGGAGATAATTGGGTAGACTGGCTTGAACAATCAACAGATACACAGTACTCGGCAGCAGCCCGACGCCTGCTCAGTGACGGTTGTTACCGACCATCTCCAAACCCACCCGACCGACCTTTGCATAACGAAATAGCAAACAGCATTATTCATTTTGCAATGCTCAACAACAGATCATCAGACACCCGTATAACTAAAGCTACCAGCAATGCTTGAGTGGATTTGGCCATGGTGCGTGCTTTTACTACCGCTGCCGTGGATTGTGAGAATCATGCTTTCGGCGTACCAGGCCCGGCCTGCTGCGATTGTTGTGCCCTTCTTTGACGACCTTGCCTCACTATCTATGGAACAGAGCAGACCCGGCTTTGTACAAATAGTGTTGTTAGTAGTAACGTGGTTTTTATTAGTCGCGGCATTAGCACGTCCCGTGTGGTATGGAGAACCGATCGATATTCCAACCAGTGGTCGGGATCTGCTAATGGCAATAGACATTTCAGACAGCATGCGTATAGACGACATGAAGGTCGATGATTCCAATGTCATGCGGATTGACATCGTCAAGTCAATAGCCAGTGAATTTATTAAAAACAGAGAGAGTGATCGAATAGGTTTGATCCTGTTCGGACAACAAGCCTATTTGCAGACTCCACTGACTTTTGATCGCAAATCGGTAATCACCGAACTCAACGAAGCACTGCCGGGGTTTGCCGGATCATCAACTGCAATTGGCGATGCCATGGGTCTGGCCATCAGTTTGCTGCGAGATCGTCCAACTGAAAGCCGCGTATTAATATTGTTGTCTGATGGCTCGAACACTTATGGCAGCGACCCGCTTAGCGCCATGTCGGTTGCATCTGAGGCAGAAATAAAAATACATACCATTGCCATCGGTGCACTGACCCATGTCGGTAAAAATGTCACCGGGCAGGAGATAAAAATTAACCCGTCACGCGACCTTGACGAACAGTCTCTTGCCGCAATTGCAGACACCACTGGTGGTCGATATTTCAGAGCTCACAATACAGAGGAGCTGGCGACGATCTATGCAACGATAGACGAACTGGAACCCGCACCGGCAAAAGAGTTCGTGCGCCCGCAGAAAAGTTTATATCACTGGCCACTGGCAGCAGCACTAGTGTGTGCGATATTGCTAACCGCAGTGCGGACAGATTACTGACATGTTGCAAACGATAGCTGAATTCCAGTTCATCAGACCGTTGTGGTTATGTCTTATACCTGTGTTTGCGTGCTGGTACTGGCTACGCCAGCGCAGGCAACGTACTGCAGGCTGGGGAGCAGCAATTGATCATAAAAATATAAACCACCTGCAAGTCAATCAATCTGCGGGCAACGGTAACCGGATACCTTTTACCGCACTGTGCATTGCCTGCATCGCACTGGCCGGTCCCGGTATACAGGCATTGCCAGGTAAAACCGGCAACTCTGCGCATGCACGAGTTTTCGTGCTCGATTTATCGCCATCGATGCTGGCACGCGATGTTAAGCCCGATCGACTCACCATGGCAAAACTTAAACTGATTGATATGCTGAGACTGCAAACCGGTAATGAATCGGCGCTGGTGGTGTTTGCCGGCAGCAGCCATCAGGTGACACCGCTGACAAATGATCCGGAAATTATCATCGAACTGGTACCGGTATTGAATCCCGGTATTATTCCAGTCAGCGGTAGTCAGGCTGAAGAAGCGATAGACATGGCAGTACAATTAATTACTGATGCCGGATACACAGAGGGTGATGTTGTATTGATCACCGACGGGTTGCACAACACCGCCATTGCCGCTATTGAAAATAGCTGGCAACCATCTTTTCGCCTATCAATACTCGCAGTCGGCACGGAAGCGGGCGCGCCGATACCGCTACAAACTACCGGAGCCTCTACTACTTATGTTGTCGATGCCAATAACAACACTGTCATAGCCGGTGTCAACACCGATCAGTTAAAACAACTGGCAAACGCGACAGGGGGCTATTTTACGGAATTGAAAACCGACTCACAGGACGTCGATAAAATAGCCAGTCTCACGCCACTGGATAATAGCGTGCAGGAAAACGACGAAAATAAAAGTTTCGATCAAATTCACGATGCCGGCTACTGGCTACTGTTACTTTTATTACCCCTGACCTTACTCGGTTTTAGAAAGAACGTAATTTGGGTTTTCCCACTACTGATGACCGTACCATTGGATAGCTATGCGTTTGACTGGATAGATCTGTGGCTGACCAAAGACCAGCAGGCAATGCAGGCGATGAAAAGACAAGACTATAAACTCGCGTCAGAGAATTTTTCAGACTCACGCTGGGAGTTTACCAGTCTTTACCGACAACATCAGTACGCAGCATCACTCGCAGTGTTAAAAGAACCTGAATATGCAGACGATCTATATAACAGAGGCAACGCCCAGGCACTCGCCGGTGACCTCGAAAGCGCTGTAGTCAGCTACCGAATGGCACTGCAACTCTATACAACAGACGCTGAAAAAGCAGACGCTTTGTACAACCTGCGTTTACTGCGCCATGTTATCAACGAGAATCAACCACAAGATGACCCGCAGACCCGTGGATCCGGTGCAGCAGATGGCGACAACAGCCGCGGCAACACTGAAGCAGATTCTGATGATGCATCAACCGGTGAGCAAACACAGATAGGTGGTGTGGCAGGTGGTGACTCCACCTTGCAACAAGGTGCCCTGCAGGAACAGTCTTCAGGTGGTGAATCTGGCAGCACGCAAGACCCAACAGTTGCAAATGATGCACAGCCAACAGAAGGAGAAACAGACGCACTCGATATTCTGCCGGAAGATGCAGCAGGCACAACCGACTCTGTCTACGTCCCCGAAAACGGCAATCCTGTACTTTCACCCTACAGTGAGCAATGGCTAAGAGAATTACCGGTTAAACCCGGCGGCTATCTGCATCGCAAATTTAGCTACCAGGTGCAGCTGCGTCAATCACAAATCAAATCCGAAGATAGTACTGCGAATCTGAACAATGAGGTTCGCTATTAATGAGATTATTGCGCGCCCTGCTCTTGTTGCTGCTCTCGACAATACCGGCAACCCTCTATGGCGAAACCACTTTGCCGGAATTAATTGCCACGCTCGAACTCGATCGCAAAGAGGCACTGGTTAAAGAGCAAATTCTGCTAAAGCTTAAAGTGGGCTACCCGATTGGAGCGTTTGCGCTAACCCAAACCACACTTACCGCAAGCAACGCAGAGTTAGTGAGTTTGCAAAAATCGGAGTCAACTGAAAAACACAACGGACTTCCCTACAAATTCGTTCAAACAACCTATGCATTATTTGCCAACAGCGCCGGACAAATCAATCTATCTGCAATAAATTTCAATGCCCTGCTACCGGTTTCTGCGGGTGGCAGCAACAGCAATCGCAACCCTGAA
This sequence comes from uncultured Granulosicoccaceae bacterium, assembly GCA_964388065.1. Classification (GTDB taxonomy): domain Bacteria; phylum Pseudomonadota; class Gammaproteobacteria; order Granulosicoccales; family Granulosicoccaceae. The sequence goes on along the minus strand of CAYLZS010000235.1, from coordinate 876 downwards.
ATTAATGCAGTTATAGAACCCGGATCCATTAATATCAATCCTGCACCGGTTGATCACCCTGCCCTTGTTAACAACAATACTCCTCACCAGTGGCTGGCGGCCTCCGATGTCACTTTGACATCACAATGGCAACTCCGTGAGGAAGCATTGGTTCCCGGCTTACCCATGGTGCGTAAAATTGTTATCAATGTATCCGGTCAGCATCCTGCCGCAGTAAACCATTCACTTGATATGCGTCTGCCTGACGGGCTGCGCGCCTACCCTGCAGCTGTAGACAGCGTGATTGAAAAAAAACCAGATGGCCTCGGCGGTTCAGTAACGTTACCAGTCACGCTGGTGGCAAGCGAACCTGGAATATACAACCTGCCGGCAATTTCAATACCCTGGTGGGATATCAACCAACAAAAATGGCGCAAAGCATTATTAAGCGAAGAAATACTGGAAATAATCCCTGCACAAGGCAACAAAAACAGATCTTTCGACAATACTTTTTGGGTTGCTGTGGCTACGGGCCTTGGGCTGGTGTGTCTGGCTATACCCGGTTTAATTTACTTCAGACAAACACATAAGCGTGCCAGACATCAATCACCCCTATCAGAAAAACACGCATGGCATCTTTTGCAAAAATCAGTTAAAACCGGAGTCGATCAAGACACACGAACTGCATTACTTAGCTGGGCTAAGGCAATAAACCCCGAGCAATCTGTCGTAAGGCTTGAGCAGGTAGCCAATCGGTTTCCACAGTTGCGGCCGGTAGTTTTTTCAATGAATCAAAGATTGTACGGTCGCTCGCAAAGATCAGCGACAGATAAACAGACTATGCTGCGAGCACTGCGGGATGCTCGACAATCGGTATTAGCTAAAAAAAATATCGTT
>CAYLZS010000234.1:0-5676 GCA_964388065.1 uncultured Granulosicoccaceae bacterium | reverse complement strand
CATCTGAGCGGCCACCGTAGATGAAACAATCGGTCATGAGGCAGGGGTCTTTAAGTAATACATTTGATCCTTTATATTGTAGTTTATTTTTTCCCAAATGGTGAATTTACGAGTCTTTGTTTTTTGATATGGCTCCGATCTCACCTGTATTCACAGCTCGTTATCGTGCTTTCTGATCTAGCCCGGTCTTTGGCGGATATTGTCCGGCAACCAGGTCGCAATCTCTGGCCAGACCACAAGAATTACTACCATCAATATCATCAGTCCGACCATCGGTATAGCTGTCTTGGCAATATAAGAAATCTCGTGCTGTGTCATACCCTGCAAGACAAATAAATTAAATCCGATGGGCGGTGTAACCTGCGCCATTTCCACCACCACAACAATAAAGATTCCAAACCAGATTACATCGATACCTGCCTGCCTGATCATGGGTTCTACTATTGCCATAGTCAGTACCACCGATGATATGCCATCGAGAAACATACCCAGTATGATGTAGAACACGGTAAGTGCCACGATAAGCGTAATCGGTGACAGATCCATGCCGTCTATCCACGCTGCCAATGCTCGCGGCAGACCTGTGAAACCCATGGCAAGTGACAGGAATGCAGCACCCATCAAAATCAGTGCAATCATTGCTGATGTACGCGTCGCACCCATCAGGCTCGTTGTAAAGGTCTTCCAGTTTAAGGATCTCTGCATCGCAGCCAGTGCAAGCGCTCCGAGAACACCAACAGCTGCAGCTTCAGTAGCTGTTGCCCAACCAAAATACATTGAACCGATTACCGTAAAGACCAACATCAGGACCGGAATCAAAAACCGGCTTTCACTGACCATATCACTAAAACTCATAGCAGGTTCCGGTGTCGGTCTCTGACCCGGACGCAAAAGATGCCAGCCTGCAATATAAGTCATAAAAAGTGCTGCAAGCACTAACCCGGGAATAATACCCGCCATAAAAAGTTTGGTGATACTTTCATTGATCGTCACGCCATAAACAATCAGCGTTAAAGAGGGCGGAATCATCAGACCCAGTGTTGCGGCACCGGCTAATGTGCCAATAATCATGTACTCAGGATAACCACGTGAACGGAGTTCCGGTATAGACATTTTACCAACGGTTGTCAGTGTTGCCGCTGAAGAACCCGAAACTGCGGCAAAGATAGTGCAGCCTGCAATATTGGTATGCAGCAAACCGCCTGGCAACCAGCGCATCCATGGTGCCAGACCACGAAACATATCTTCAGACAAACGTGTTCGATATAAAATCTCACCCATCCAGATAAACATCGGCAGCGCCGTCAACGTCCAGCTGCTGGAGCTGGTCCAGATAGTGGTAATCATTGCATCACCGGCCGGACGTGACGTAAATAGCTCCATGCCAACCCATGCAACACCCATCAACGCCAGCCCAATCCAGACTGAACTACCGAGCAGTAAAAACAGAACAAACAGAAAAATAGCAGTAGCGTAGAACTCGGTCATTCAACTGTCTCCGTTGTGATCGCACTTTTACCGTGCACGACCAGCCGAGTTAAGTTATCCCACAGGCATATCGCTAACAACACGGCACCAATGGACATAGCAATTTGTGGCAGCCAGATGGGCGTATAGACCCACTCCGTGCCTGAGTTTGCCCACATCTCGGACCACTTTGCCGGTGATGTACTGAACATTTTAACGAGTGTGATTAATTGTTCGGGCACCTGATCAAGCCCTTGCGTACGATCGTTAAGCATCTCAGAGAAAAAATTGGTTTTGATCGCATATCGCGCAAAATACGTTGCTGTCAGAGATGCGACAAACAATGCAAACGCATCAAGCCAGAAACGCGTGTGATGATTCAGGTTAAGCAATATAGAGACACGAATATGCGCGCCACGATTTAACGCATGAGCAAGTGCGAAGAAGGAAGTCGCCGCCATCGCATAGCCCGCGTAATCGGTTGAACCTGGAAATTGCAATCCAAACCAGCGCACAAGCATTTGCGCCACGATAATAAGCAATATCGTAATCATGAAAAGTGCGGCAATAACACCAGATAAGTCGTACAACTTATTGAGCACAGCCCAGACTGGCTTAAACACTATTGCAGCAATACGCTTAAAAACCGCACAAAAAATAACAACCAGGCTTGGCAGCACAAAAAGCCAGAACCACAAGGGCAGGCCGAGAAAGGGCTTCCAATCCATAAGGCGATTTTTCAGTGAATAGAATAGACAAACCCCCTGTCAGCCAGGGGGTTTAATAAAAAGAACTAAAGATTAGTTATCCTGGTAGGCATCAAGGATCGCCTGGCCTTTATCACCCACTTGCGACAGCCAGTCAGCCTGCATGGTCGCACCGATTTCTTTAAGCTCGCCAAGGAATTCGGGGCCGGCATCAACGACAGTCATCCCGTTTTCTTCCAACTGCTCAAAGTACCAGTTAGCCAGCTCTTCAGATTTAGCTGCACAGGAAGCGCCTGTTTCATCCGCTGCCTTTTGCATTGCTGCCTGAACGTCACCGTCAAGCGCTTCCCACATACCCTTGTTAACCATTACATAGTTGCGAGGCAACCAGGCGTTTACTTTGTAGTAGTGAGACAGATGCTCCCAGACTTTACGGTCGTAACCGGTTGAGCCTGAAGAAATAAAACCATCCGCTACACCGGTCGCCAGCGCCTGAGTCAGTTCTGCCGCTTCAATCTGTACCGGCGTACCACCGAGGCTTTCAATGACGGTTGCAGTTGCCGCGTTGTAGGAACGAAGCTTCATGCCTTTCACGTCTGCACCAGAGCTCACTTCACTTTTAAAGTAGAAGCCCTGACCAGGCCATGGACAGGTATAAAGCGCGACAAGGTTCATGTCGCTCAATGTTTCATTGACAGTATCTCGCGCTGCATCCCACAGCTTGGCAGAGTCTTTATAAGTGGTTGCCAAAAAAGGCTGATTATCCCAGTTAAGCAGTGGTTCTTCGTTGGCATGTGCCGACATGATACGTTCACCGATAGGTGCCTGCCCGGTTTGGATGGCACGCTTGATATCGGCACCGCCAAATAGCGAACCGCCGGCGTGTACGGTGATTTCCATTTTGCCGTCTGTGTACTCCTTAACTTTGTCGGCGAACATCACACCGTGCTCGGAATGATAGTTCGTTGCTGCGTAGGCCATGGGCATGTCCCATTTCTCAGCCAGAGCTGCTGGTGCATTCAGCACCAAAGATGCGGCTACCGCGTATAGTGCAGGTTTAAAATTCATGTTTCTCTCCTCGTTGGCACTTAATACTACCACCGCGCCCTCAGTGGTAAACACGCAATTTAATATTTCGCGCGCCGAATTCACCCCACACTTATGCTATTACGACGTATCATAAAAACAGCATGAAAACACAAGCCATTGATATACGACCTGACGACCTCACTAACCCACAGGTTCTCACCCTGCTCGATGAGCACTTGCAGCAAATGGCCAGTCAGTCGCCCCCGGAATCCGTGCACGCACTGGACGTTGCTGGTCTCAAAGAACCCGGTATTAAGTTTTGGGCAGCGTGGACTAAAACAAATGACCTCGCGGGAGTTGCCGCACTTAAGTTGCTGGATTTCAACAGAGCCGAGGTAAAGTCAATGAGAACCAACAGCGATCTTCGCCGTACCGGAGTGGCATCATTGTTATTGCAACATCTGATAAACGAAGCACGCCAGTTGGAAATTAATAATCTATATCTTGAGACCGGATCGATGCCTGAATTTGCTGCGGCCAGAGCGCTGTATGAAAAGTTCGGCTTTATATATTGCAAGCCTTTTGACACCTACTTAGAAGATCCAAATAGCGTTTTTATGTCACTTAAAATTTGAACGTCCTGAAAATAAAATCCGGCATATGATAGTACGAAATTAAACCAGGTTATCTTTATTTATAGTGCTCAAATGCACCTTTATTGCGACCAAGTATATATTCTGCAGCTGCAACCGGTGGGTACTTTGCAGACTCACTCGGCAGAATGTCTGTTGAATCGATTACTGCACCCGGACTGGGATCATAAAACATTGCTATTGAGTAGCGTGCATCAGAGCTTAAATTTCTTACCCGGTGTTTTGTCGAAGGAAAACGATGATTAGACCAGCGTTCAAGTAAATCACCGACGTTTACCACCAGTGTATTTTCAATAGGCGGTGCAGGAATCCATTCACCGTTCGGAAACAACACTTCCAGACCGGCAGTTTCCTGCAGTAGTAGCGTGATACAACCAAAATCACTATGGGGTGCTACACCAAACTGATCAGGATGGTTTTCGGTTGGTGGATAACACAATAACTGACCACGCAACATGCATCTCTCGTAGTAGCTTTTAAAGAAAGATGAAGACGCACCGAGTGATACAGCAACTATCTGTAACAGCTTGTCGCCGATTGACTGAATCATCGCCGAGTAATCAAGTACTGCATTTTGAAAGCCGGCAAGTTCCGGCCATTGATTCGGGCCACACAGTGGCAAGCCATTTATAACATCCGGGTCGTTGCTATCTGCCTCCCGGCCCCAGAAAAATACTTCCTTCTGATCCCGTCGCACAGCACCGTGCATTTGCGCCAGCCCCTCGGCCAGGTAACCACGGTTGTTCAGGTCTATGGAAATTTCACTTTTTCTGGCAACTGATTGAGCAAAAAATGAGCGCTGTGCACGACGCATATCCTTTATTGTGGTAGCGTGATCACTACCAATATGGACATAGATAAACCCGCTGTCCCGGGTTGCCACGAGCAACTCTTCTGCGGCTGCTGACAACTCCACGGCGGACAGATCGGACAAATCCAACCGTGTTATTTGAGATTTAGGAATCCCGTCACTGGAACCAATGCTCATTGAACCCTCCTCTTTCTAACGGCATGTTAATCGCAGTTTCGGCTAACACAGTCCAACATTAGTCAACGAGCCCAGGCTAAATACCGGGCTCGCAGTACAATTACAACAAAGAACGAAAAGCTATGAACAACATCATCACAGAATTTCTGCAGGAAAAAAACTATATCCTCGCCGATGGTGCAACCGGCACCAACCTGTTTAGCATGGGTCTTCAAACCGGTGATTCTCCAGAGTTCTGGAACGCCGATCATCCCGACCGTGTTACCCGTCACTACCAAAGCTTCATTGAGGCAGGCTCGGATCTGGTACTGACCAACACCTTCGGTGGCAACCGATACCGGTTGCAGTTACACAACGGCGAGAAGCGCGTAGTGGAGCTCAATAAGCGTGCCGCCGAACTGCTGCGTGAAGCCGTGGACAAAAGCGGCCGCAAAGTTATTGTTGCCGGTGACATCGGCCCGACAGGCGAAATCTTCGAACCCGCCGGCACACTCACCATTGAAGCTGCAACAGAGGCGTTCGCAGAACAGGCACAGGCACTGGCAGACGGTGGTGCCGATATCATCTGGATCGAAACACTTTCCTCACTGGAAGAAGCACAGGCAGCATTTCTCGGTGCTAAAACCACCGGACTGCCAATTGTCTTCAGCATGAGCATTGATACCAACGGTCGCACCATGATGGGTGTTACTGCGGCAGACATTGTCAGCCTCGCTTCAGAAATGCTGCCAGACCTGACCGGTTGCGGCACTAACTGTGGCGTTGGTGCTGCAGAGGTAGTAGCAGCTATGATGAACATGAAAAAAAGCTGCAGCGAATTCGCCGAGCCTCC
>CAYLZS010000233.1:0-30959 GCA_964388065.1 uncultured Granulosicoccaceae bacterium | reverse complement strand
GCAGTTGCCGGTGGTGCTGATGCAGGCGACGGTGGTGCTGATGCAGGTGGTGGTGGTGCTGATGCAGGCGACGGTGGTGCTGATGCAGGTGACGGTGGTGGTGATGCAGGCGACGGTGGTGCCGATGCAGGTGTCGGTGGTGCTGATGCAGGTGACGGTAGTGCCGATGCAGGTGATGGTGGCGCCGATGCAGGTGACGGCGGTGCCGATGCAGGTGACGGTGGCGCCGATGCGGGTGACGGTGATGCCGATGCAGGTGATGGAGCTATTTCCGGCAGCACAATACTCGAGGCGGACGGTTCGTTTATCGGTGACATATTTTCAGCTGAAACACTGCCGTTTAGTGGCTCCACTGAAGTTGGAATGTCTGATCTGGTGTTTGATTTTGTAAACAACACGGTTAGCGGCTGTGTTTTCGTACCGCCAGGTTCAACACCAGTGCCAACAAATCCTGGTGATGTCTCTGCGGTAACGCTGATGATCGGTCCTCCTGGTTCTAACGGTTTCCCGGGGATTGAATTGGAAGTCGCCAATGCAGATCGAACCAAGTGGCAGGTGCCGAGTGCGCTTTCAGCTGCACAAATGAATGTACTAGCCGAGAACCTGGCATCTGGAAACCTCTATCTGGCAGTCAGAAATAACGACTTCCCCAACGGTGAACTGCGCAGGCAGATCTTATCGAATGATGTTTTCCAGTTTACAACCAGCACAACCAGTGCTTCTGGTGGAACTGCCAATGGCTTTGTTTTGGTTAACGAAGCCACCGGAGACTACTCCATTACCTGGAACACTGATGATAATTCTCTGGTTGGAGCGAGTTTGATCGACGGATTTCCAAACGGCCCGGTTGTCGCTTCATTGACACAGCGCGCAAGTAACCCGGCGCAGTTTTTCCTGAACGGCAACTTTAACGACCCCAACGATCCCATTCCAAATATAGAAGCGCTGCTCGATAATGGATTGGCAGGACTGGTGGCTATTGGTGCCGATGGCAGTACGGTATTTCAGGGTCTGTTAGCAAAGGCGGATTTCTAGTTTTTGTAGCTACAGATAACATCAACAAGTAAATAAAAAAGGCCGCGTATGCGGCCTTTTTTTATATAACTCTTTTTGTAAATAAAGTCTTATTGAAGACACTCGTTTATGCTGTGCTCGATATACCGGTTATAAAAAAAGCCGGGCTGATAATCTTCGTACACTTCAAAAACATAGGGCGTTCGCGGGTTATAGCTGAACTGTCTGGCAACATGTTCGGCAAAGTTTTTTGTTCGCAGCGGATGCACATAAATTTCGATATCACTAAAGAATGGATCGGCAGCTTCAAGATCGGCCTGCATGTCTACTATAATTTTATCCATCGGTACGCCGTCTCCCTGGCGGCGGCGATATTTTTTCCACATGTCTCTCGATATCCGAGACAGTTCTTTCAGTGGTTTTTTACGCGCCTTAATCGATGCTACTGCAAGATCAGTAATATTTACGATGACATAGTTCTGACCGAAGTTGTCCAGAGAGTCGACAAATTTAATGCCTTTATAGGGCTTCATAAAGCCGACTTGTCCGTAAAAAGCAGCACGACCATGGTTTGCAAGTGTTGCCAATCCGTCTTTGCGGCGTGCTTTGCGATCAATAAAAAGAGATTGCCTGGCCTTAATGGATGGCTGTCTGGCGTAGTTTGTCCATGTGCCGATACCCACTTCATTCAATTTGAGCATTTTGTCGGCAACGGGACCGTAGTGTTCAGACAGTGCTGCCAGTTGCGCAATTTGTGCAGCCGTTGAGCATTCGGCAACAAACGGTTTTTCATACAACGACTGTATAGAGCCAGTGATGCTGGAAAGGGGTATATCGTAGCCTTTGCCGCCTTTTGTATCCCAGGTGCCTTCAGGTGGCAGGAATGGATCTCTCGGGTCATCACCCACTGGCAAAAACTTGAATTCCGTGTTGTTGGAAAGCTTCTCAACGGATGCTTTTACCGCGCTATGGTAAGAGCGATTGTAGAGACATTTGCTGGTTACCGAGTGCAATGAGTCCGTGCTGCGAGCCAGTAGTGCTGCATCATCTTCCAGTGATCTGTTGTACCTGAATACAGGTATCTGGCCTGTGTTGCATGTATTGGTGTTTTCGTTGCCTGGTGATGGGCTGTCTGCAACGGTTTGCCATCCGAGGCTCTGCAACACATCGATCCTGCAGGACAGAGCGTCTGCGGCGAGTAACGGAAAAGAGGGTAGCAGGCCCAACAGCAGTGCTGCACTGCGTTTTATGTTGTTAATGGTTGACCATCCTGTGTTTAAACCGCGTTGTCGTCTTTGTCTGAACTTTGATTGTCTGCTGCGAGATAGTTCAGATCATCTGCCCGCTCAGTATTGTTTTCTGTCCGGAGCTCTTTGGCGGCGAGGTCCGTCTCGGGCTTTGAGGAATCAGCAGGATCAGTGTTGTCTTGTGCACTGGATGCCGACTCAACAGTGTTCTGCTTTGCGCGATTGCGAAGTTTTTCGCTATGGGGAACAAAGTTGGTAGTGGGCAGCCAGTCACTGAATTCGACTCCGTAGATTTCCCAAACCGTGACAAAAAGTGCAGCGATGATAGGCCCGATTATAAAACCCGGCAGACCAAAAGTTAGCAGGCCACCGAGGGTTGAGAAAAATATCATCAGCTCATGGAGTTGTGTATCTGAACCAACCAGTTTCGGTCTTAGGACATTGTCGATGCTGCCAACCAGCAGTGCACAATAAACAAACAATCCTATAGCAAAGACCCACTGACCATTGGCGGCAAGATAAATACATGCGGGTATCCACACCAATGCTGCACCAATGCCAGGTACAACAGACAGCAACATCATTGCAACACTTAGAAAAAGTGCGTTTGGAATGTTGCATACCCAGAGGCCGATGCCCGCCAGTGTCCCTTGCAGAAACCCGATTACTGCGGTGCCTTTAAGGGTGGCAATTGTCACGCTCCTGAAACGATTGAGAAGCAAGCCTTCGTTTTTGTCGTCTAATGGCAGATAGTAAAGGATATGCTTTATAAGCTTGTCACCATCCATCAGGAAGAAGAAAAAGCTGTAAAAAACGAGTAGTGCTGTGATTACTGCATTGACTGTCCCACGGGTAGCACTTTGCAGAAGGTCTACCGCGGTACTGCTTGCAAATACGAATACACCACCGACACGTTCTGCCAATTGATCACGATAAGGTTCAACAACGCTATAGAACGGCAGCTTTTCAAGTTGTGAAGAAATAAACCCCGGTTGGTTCATCGCGTTCTGAAACCAGGGCAGGCTATTGGAGGCGAGTTCAGCTCCCTGACCAACGAAGACTGTGCCAACCATCACAATGGGGATAAACACAAAGCACAAGACAATCAACAATGTGCACAGTGACGCCACACCACGGCTGCCGCCGAACAATCGCAGTACTTTTCGATACAAGGGGTGAAAAACTGCAGCAAAGAGTCCGGCCAGGAAAATCGCTTCCAGAAATCGCCAGATGATCCCGAGAAACAGAGCACTGATGGCAGCGACAACAATTGCCAGTACGCTTTTGTTTACCAGGGTGGTTTTATCCATCGCTAAATGTTTGAACGTCTTGAGAATGGGTCCTATTGTATCCTTGTCTTGCCGAGGTGTCTTCAGCCAAATAGCAAGGTAGCTTGCGAGGCTCCGGGAAACAGGACCTGGGTTTTTCAGTCGCGATTGCCCGGCTGATACTCACGTAAAATGACAAGTAATCCACCGGTGATCACAAACGGCAGGCCCCACCAGATACTGGCATCCGGGTGTTCACCAAAGAGTATGATCGCGGCGATACTCGCGATTGGAAACGATAAATATTCGAATGGTGCGAGCGTCGCAGGTGTTGCATACCTCAGGGCGACCGCCGTGCTGAGTTGGCCGAGTCCGCCCGTGATCCCGCACAGGATAAGCCAGACCCAGCCGCTGATATCCGGCCATGTCCAGTACAGCTCCGATGATGCAAACCAGCCAGTTGCGGGTATTGACCATCCCAGTGGCAGCGTTAGCAGGCCTATTAACATACTCGCTACGGAAAAGCTGATAACAGCCGAGCCACTTGTTTCGGTTCTGGACAGTTTTCTTAAACAGACTTGAGCGTAAGCCCAGAGTACTGCCGCAATGAGTGACAACGCAGCACCAGGTGCGGCAAGAGAACCGTAGTCTGCACCGATACCGAGCCTTGGCCACATGATGATCGTAACCCCGACAAATCCGGATGCAATAGCTACAGAGCGTACGAGCCTTATGGGCTCGCCAAGCAGTGCCCACGCAAACGCTACTACCAGCAGCGGCATAATAAAGCTTATAGCGGTCGCTTCTGGTAGTGGTATGAGTGTGATCGCAACAAAAAACATTGACATTGCACAGGCGGAAGAAAATGCCCATGGTAAATGGGCTCTGTATGAAATAATTTTGAACGGTGCTGTTGCAGCACCAGAGTGGTCGCTAAGAAGGTAGAACAGATAAACAGTTGCGATGCCAATAATTGCTCTGATAAATATAATCTGCCCAATGGGGATGGAGTCGTGTAAAAGCTTTATCGCTACCATCATTGTCACCAATAATGTAATAGATGCGACTTTAAGGCTGATACCGAGCAACGGTCTAAGGTTGGTTTCTGACTTTTGACTCACACGGTAACAACATTGACTCTACATTGACGGTGGCAGTGTACGCTCAACTGCAGGAACTTGAAAATCTGTTTTAGTTGAGTTGTTTATTGCGGTATTCTTGCTGCAACCAATCCTTTGGAATATCCGCTTTTGTTGTCGCTAACTACTGAGCAGCGCAAGAACCTTGCGTACTTTCTTGTGTTGTTGACACCTGCGATGTGGTCGGCAAATTATATTGTTGCGCGCGCCGCACCCGGTAGTATAGGTCCTCATTTACTGGCGTTTTCAAGATGGCTGATGGCATTGTGTCTGATGCTGCCGTTTGCATTGCCGGAGCTTATAAATAAATGGCCGCAATACCGCTCCGAGTGGCGTCGACTGTTGGTTCTTGGTGCGCTTGGTATGTGGATTTGCGGTGCATTTGTTTATATCGGAGGTCAAACCACAGAAGCACTTAACATGGGGCTTCTGTATGCAATAGCACCGGTACTGATAGCGGTTGCGTCTGCACTGATGTTTAACGACAAGCTGCGGGGAACACAGATACTGGGTCTGTGTATGTCGTTACTCGGCATGCTGATCGTCGTACTGAAAGGGCGCTGGGGTAATCTGGTGGAAGTTAATTTCACTCGCGGTGACTTGTGGATACTAACTGCTGTTATAAGCTGGACGTTATATTCACTGTTGCTGCGAAAATGGCAGAGCGTGCTGAGTACTTTTACAAGACTAACCGCAATCACGACTGGCGGTATACTGGTTTTGCTGCCTTTTACAATTGCAGAAATCTCAACGATCGGGATTCCGGCCGATTTCAACAAAGCGCTGATACTTGTAGTAGTGGCTGCAGTATTGCCAGGTTTTGGTGCTTACCAGGCCTATTCGTTTTTACAGCAGGAACTGGGTGCTGCACGTGCGGGACTGATTTTATACGTCAGCCCGTTGTATACAGCATTAATTGCCTGGTGGTTGCTGTCTGAACCACCGCAGTTGTACCATGCGGCTGGGTCCTGTTTAATACTGCCGGGTATGTATCTCGCCATGAAAAAAAGCCAATAGAGAAAAAAAGCCAATAGATTAGAGAAGCCAGTGGACCAATTAACCTGGTGGACCAATTAACCTGGTGGATCAATTAACCTGGTGGAAAAAATTTCACAGTTTTAAAATTGGTTGATATAAAAAATAGCGGTGACTATATATGGAAATTCAAAGACTGGCGGCATTTGCCAATGGCAATGAAGGTGGAAATCCGGCAGGTGTTGTACTGCTTGATGAACTGCCACCTACCGACACTATGCAGCGAGTTGCTGCAGATGTAGGGTTTTCTGAAACGGCATTTGCCGCTCAACAAGATGGCTCGTGGCGGGTGCGTTATTTTTCACCGGAGAGTGAAGTGCCTTTTTGTGGCCATGCCACCATAGCGCTTGGGGCAGCACTCGCACAGCAGTTCGGCAACAGCAGATTCACACTTGAGTTAAATAACACCAGCATCACTGTTGACGGCAAAGTCGATGGCAAACAAATAAGCGCCAGCCTGCAATCACCTGCAACTCGCTCGGCACCTGCAGAGTCGCAACAGTTAAGTTCGGCGCTGGAATTATTTGGCTGGTCAATGGATCAAATCGACAGCAACTTACCACCAGCCTTCGCACACGCCGGTGCTAACCACCTGATACTCTGTGTTAAGTCTCGTCAGATACTTGCTGAGATGAAGTACGATTTACAGCGCGGTCGAACTTTTATGAATGAAGCAGATATTGTGACTATCTGTCTAGTCTATGCAAAGAGTCCGGTACTTTTTCATACACGCAATCCCTTTGCATCCGGCGGAGTGTATGAAGACCCGGCAACTGGCGCCGCGACTGCTGCACTCGCAGGCTACCTGCGTGACATCAACTGGCCGCACAACGGCAAAATTGATATCGTGCAGGGAGAAGATATGGGCTACAAATCGCTGATCCACGCTGAGTTCGGTAGTGTGGCAGGTGAGTCTATAAGAGTTTCCGGTGCGGTAAGAGTTTTGTAGCTATTTCATTTTCGCACGGCACTTTTGTGTGGCCTTTTGTGCTGCAAAGGCACTGGACAACGTGACTGCCGCTGGTCGTGTTAACGGGGTAGAATGGGGTAACTTAATCAACCACTGATTTCCCGATGGCCAAAACGCGAAATATACTTTTTATCATGTACGATCAGCTGCGGCATGACTACCTCAGCTGTGGTGGCCATCCACATCTTCACACGCCGCACTTTGACCGACTTGCCTCCCGTGGTGTGAGATTCTCCAGATGCTATGTTCAGTCACCAGTGTGCGGTGCTTCGCGAATGAGCTTTTATACCGGTCGCTACGTTCACAGTCATGGTGCGGCCTGGAACAACTACCCGTTAAAAGTCGGTGAACTCACCATGGGTGATCATCTGCGTAGTTGTGGAATGGATGCCTGGCTGGTTGGCAAGACTCACATGAAAGTTGATGCAGATGGTCTTGCGCGCTTAGGTATCAGTGCAGAAAGTGTTATCGGTGCACGCGTTGCAGAGTGCGGTTTTGATATTCATGTCAGAGATGATGGTTTGTGGGGTGCGGGCCCGGACGGTGCATATGATCATCGGCCCTCTCCGTACAATGCTTATCTAAAAGGCAAGCAGTATCCGGGAGATAACCCGTGGCAGGATTATGCCAATTCCGGTATCGAAGACGATATGGAGATTGCGTCCGGCTGGCTGCTCAAGCACTCCGATAAGCCCGCCAATATTCGTGAAGAAGACTCGGAAACACCGTGGCTGACAAGATGTGGTATTGAGTTTATTGAAAAACAGAGCTCGGACAAACCCTGGCTTTGCCACTTATCATTTATTAAACCGCACTGGCCATACATTGTACCCAGCCCCTATCACGATATGTACAACGAAAGCCATTTGCTGCCTGCAGTAAGAAGTGATGCAGAAAAGCAAAATGCTCATCCGGTGTATCAATCGTATTTTCAAAATGCCATTGCAAAAGCGATTTGTGCACCGGGCATTCGGGAGAAAGTAATTCCCGCCTACATGGGTCTGGTTAAGCAGTGTGACGATCAACTGGGGGTGCTGCTTGATTATCTTGAGTCTTCCGGCCGTATGGAAGACACAATGATTGTTTTAACCTCTGATCACGGTGACTACCTTGGCGATCACTGGTTGGGTGAAAAAGATCTCTTCCATGAGTGCTCGGTAAAAGTGCCTTTAATTATCTATGATCCGTCCGATGCTGCTAATGCCACACGTGGCAGCGTGTGTGATGAACTGGTAGAGAGTATCGATCTAACTGCAACGTTTATTGAAGCAGCTGGTGGCTCGGTGCCTGATCATATTGTTGAAGGTAAGTCACTGATGCCATTTCTTCACAACGCAAAACCTGATACCTGGCGTGACTATGCGGTCAGTGAGTTTGACTACTCGGCAACCATGCAGGCTGCTAAACTGGAATTACAGCCGCGTGATGCGCGCCTGTTCATGATTGCAGACAAGCGCTGGAAGTTTATGCACGCCGATGGCGGCTTCCGCCCAATGCTGTTTGACATGCAAAACGATCCGGATGAATTGAATGATCTCGGTGACTCTGAACAGCATGATGAAATTATCCAGCTGATGTACGATCGTCTTTCGCAGTGGGCTCGCCGACCTTCACAGCGAACTACTATCGCTAATCCTACAATTGAAAACATGAGAGGTAAGTCCAGGCGCAAAGGTGTCGTGCTTGGTGTAGTGGATGGCAGTGAGCTCGACAAAGACGTACTCGATACCCTAACTGGTAAAGCATCGATGCGTTTTACCGATCAAGAGTAGCAACGCTTCATAGAGAACATCTGCTATTAACGGTTTAATAGCTCTGAACGAGATCTGATCTTTTCTGTAACTGATCTCTAAGTTTTTGAAGAAGTGCCGTGCTATTTGCATTGCTATCAAGTGCGTCAGTCACATACCGCCTTTGCGTTTTAGGTGCAAGACCGCCGCTTGCAAGATCAGTATTCAGATTGGTGGGGAACGGATAGCCGTCAGTACATGCTGCCACTACGTTATTAAGTTGTGTATTGCTGAGTGACTTGTTTTGCTTTGCCGCAAGCAGAGTTGGGTAGACCGCATCAATCAAACCGACATAGTCAATTGACTCCATTACCCGACCAAAAGCGGAAGACACCTGCAGCAGATTGGCCAGACGATGACAGTCGGTGGTGGTATTTTCACCGGCCGCGTGCATCAGTGCCGGGTTAAAGAAAACGGCATCGCCTTTTTTAAGTGCCAGCTGCGAGCGGTTTTGGTTAAAGTATTCCTGAAACTCGTGTCGGTTAAATGCAAGGTAGCCCTCGGGGTAGTGTTGCGAGTAGGGTAAATACAGCGTTGGGCCGGTTTCCAGTGGCATATCGCAATGTGCAATAGCACCCTGCAACGTCAGTACCGGTGACAGCATATGCACATGCTTTGGGTAGTGCACGATTTGATCTTTTGTCATAAAGCCGAGGTGGTAGTCGCGATGGGCTGATTGCGCAGCAGCACCCGGGTTAACTCGATTTACCTGAGCTGTAATCTGGTAGCCTGTGCCAAGCCATGCTTCTGAGGCCAGTGCAATGGCTTCACTGGAGTAGTAGCGAACAAAATTATCTGCATCAGCATGACAGTGTTTTTGCAGTGCATTCCAGATGCGATTATTTGCCCCGGCTTTGGCGAAATGATCACCGGCACCACCACCGCGCTGTTGTTGCTCATTGATAATATTCTCGAACAGCGCGCTGGCGTTATCAATGACATCATCGGCCAGTGCCCCGGTAATCATCAGCACGCCCGGGCCTTCAAGCCAGACTTTTATCCACTCCGCCATCAGCATTTGCTTGTGTTCAGTGCTGCTCGAGGCTTTGAGTACAGTGTCTGCGTCGTAGACTAATGCATCTTGCTCAACGGATCGTGCAAATGGGTAGTCTGACAGCATCGTAGTTCGATTCACAGACGCTTCAAAAGCTGCAAAATCACCGGATGTTTTTGTCAGATAGTGACGGGTGACAAGATCGTTTTCGGAGTGCATTGGGATGCTCGCCTGTCGTAGGTAGCTTCATTGTAGCTGTCGACAGTGCGATAGTTCAAGGTGTCAGTTTGGCGGGACTGCTTGCGAATCGTTTGCGAATAGTTGTCCCTGGCGGAGGGGGTAATTCGCGAGGAGCTGCTTCAGTAGCTGGAGTTAGGGCTTTGATCCGGATTAATTTCGTCGTAAACCTCGTCCGGGTCTGTGTCATTTAAAAGTAATACTTCTCTGACTGCATCTATATGCTCAAGAACTGTTTCGTAGTTGTCTCCATGGTCAAAGCGATTGACTTCGATCGCTCTTGGCATGTAGGTGAATGCGATCTTTAGCGCCTGCAGGGCGTCTTCACTTAATTTATCCTGAGGTTTGTTTTTATCTGACATGGTTGGATCTTACAATCGCTCTATCTAAAGTAGTAGCCTGTAAAAATACACGTGCCCGTAGTGTTCAGCAAGCGCGTTCAGCAAGTACGGGCTAGCTGAAAGCGGGGTCTTCCTGCTCTGCGGTCAGCATTGCGCGTCCATTCACTATTGCAGCGTTGATATTAATCAATCCGGTTTCACTATTTGGTAGTCTGGAAACCGCATTATCACACCACAGGTAGCTGTCACCGGAATCAAGTGACAGTACTTCCCAACGTGCTGCTTTGCTTGCCACCGGATAGCCTGGTTTAACACGAATGCTGCCGTTGGCCAGCAAAGAATTCAGATCTATCATCTGATTGTTCTGAGTGATTAGCCCGGGCAGGAATTCGCTAACCAGAACTTCCTGGTTCGTATCATTGACCAGGATCACGGTATCTTCCGGGGCGACTCTGCCGGTAATGATTTGAATTTTAAGATGACCGCAGGAATTATTCTCCTGGATGGATGTTGTCGAGGCAGCACTCGCGGTAGTGGTGCTGACTGCTGTTGCTGCCATTGCACTGATGGATGTGGTACTGGCAGCTGCCAGTAGCTTAAGTGTTCTTCGCTTGTTTTGGTCCATATTTGTTCCAGCCTTGTCAGGTGCTAAATCGATGTTTCCCACCGTAGCATGCCAATAAGCTAACTTACCGATTTAGTTATATTTTGTAACACGCAGCGATCTATATCGGGTGTTGCGTGCCGGGTTTATGTGTGGCAATTGCTGATTGCCGGAATTGTTGTTTAAATGAGTATCGGTGCAGCTTAAACTATGCCTGATTCGTACAATTTAAACTGCACAATGCATTGGCAATTTTGCAGTGTCGGTGCGCTGTTTTTAGATCGGGAGCGTTTGTGAATAAGAGTATTGCTGGATTATCTGTATCACTGCTATTGCTGGCTGGCTGTTCAACGGGTGGAGACACAGTTGCAGAAGTGGCCACACCGATAGATTTCACCGGTCGAGTCTGTGAATCTCCAATCTATCGGGAAATCATAGGCACTTATAGTGGTTCGATGCAATTCTCTGCGGGAGGTCGCTTTTGTGTTTGGGAAACCACTGTTACTGTGATGCCTGCAACCAGCGATGATCAGAGTTGCGAGATTGAAGGCACGATTGCCTCTACGGTGGTGCAGCAAGGTCCTCAGACCGATGTACCGTTTGCTTGTGACTCCGGTGTCCGTGAAGTGATGTTTGTCAATGGATTGAAAATCGGTGACGATCTCACCACGATACGGCCAGTGTCTTTGGGGTTTAATTTTTTACCGTTTCTTGAGCAAACCGATGCAGCTGGCAATGAACTGGTTCCTGTAGTTACTCAATCCGAGTTCGGAGTTGTGGAAATGGATGGGCTTTCACTGAACAACGGTACGCTGCAAAAGGCAGTAGCAGGTAAGCTTGAGAGGCAATATTAATTCTAACCCTGCGCGTACAAACGGATGCGATTTTTTGTGACCTGAATCAGAGATGACTAACGCTTCCCGTTTATCGCGGCCGGTAACTATTGATGACGTATGTGCACGGCTTGCCAACTTCCGATCAGCTGAAGCGGCTGCTGCACACTCTGCTCACAAAGCCAGAGCAGATGATGTATATATTTCAACCTATTCAAAGAGTGGCACCACCTGGATGCAGCAAATTGTGCATCAGCTGCGTAGTGGGTGCTCAACAGATTTTGAAGAAATAAGCTGCGTGGTGCCGTGGCTGGAAACAGCTATAGATCTGGGCATTGATCCGGATGCCGATCAGCCATATCCCTTCAGGGCATTTAAATGCCATCTGCTGTATCGTGATTTACCAAAAGGGAGTCGATACATCAGTGTGTTTCGTGATCCTGTACAAGTACTGTCTTCGTTCTATCGGTTTTTTGAAGGCTGGTGGTTTGAGAAAGGCAGTATAAGCATTGATGAGTTTGCAACGGCTTTGTATATCCAGGGATCTGCCTCCGGCAGACACTGGGACCATCTGGTTGACTGGTGGCAGAAGATCGAAAGCGAAGATACATTGATTTTAAGCTATGAAGACATGTTGCAAGCCCCGGATAAAGCAGTTGATGTCGTCGCGAAATTTTTAAAACTGGATCTCGATAACGCCACACTAAAGACAGCAAAAAGCAACTCCTCCCGCGATTACATGCTAAAAAATAAACATCAGTTTGATGAGCATGTGTTGCGCGATAAAAGAGACCACATCTGGGGTCTGCCTCCGGGCGGTGGTAGTGGTAAAGTCGCGGACCGCGGTGCGAAGGTTACTCCAACTCCAGCCACGTTAAAGGCACTTAACGACATCTGGCAGGAAACCGTCAGACAGGAGCTCGGCTTCGACACCTATCACGAGTTGAGATGTGCGTTACCGAATTTGCTGAATGTTGATCGAACAGCGTGACAGGTTTGACTGATCCATGATGCTGAGCAGGCGGGTTTGAACAGATGACCGAACTATCGATCAGTACTGACCACGGCACACTATCGGCAACTCTTAATGTACCGGATAACGCGCATTGCGCTTTGTTGCTTGCTCACGGGGCAGGTGCCGATCATAAGCATGCACACATGGAAAGTCTGGCAAGTGCTTTTGCCTTGGCAGGTATAACGACTTTGCGATTTAACTTTCCGTTTAAAGAACAGGGTCGCACACGGGTTGATTCAAAATCCGTATCGATTGACTGCATTGTAAGTGCCGTCGAGACACTGCAATCCAAAACGCAACTACCAATGTTTGCGG
Source organism: uncultured Granulosicoccaceae bacterium (assembly GCA_964388065.1). GTDB lineage: Bacteria > Pseudomonadota > Gammaproteobacteria > Granulosicoccales > Granulosicoccaceae. The sequence goes on along the minus strand of CAYLZS010000233.1, from coordinate 18,157 downwards.
GCGGGCATAGTTTTGGCGGACGTATGGTGACACACGCGGTAGCTGACAAAAAAATCGAGTGTTACGGAATGATACTCTGCTCGTTCCCGCTGCATCCTGCAGGAAAACCGGGTACTGATCGAGCTGCACACTTTAACAACTTGAATCAACCCGTTTTGTTTCTTTCGGGTACCCGTGATGCACTGGCAGATAGTGCGTTGTTATCTGAACAGGTTAATAAATTATTATCTGCTGATTCAAAATTACACTGGCTGGATACTGCAGATCATGGGTTTAAGGTACTAAAGCGCACCCGAAAAAATGAAATGGATGTCTATCAGGAGGCAGCAGGAGTAGCAGCGGCCTTTACCACCGCTGCTATATAGTACATCGCTAATTCAGACGTAGCGATTAACTATATTTTCAAGCAATTCCTGTCTGCCGGATTTTGGCAATGGGTTAATGTTGTCTTTTTCCACCCGACTGGCGATTGCTTCAAGGCTCGACTTGCTGCCCAACATGTCCTGCGCCGCTTTATCGCTCCATCCGGCATAGCGCTGTTCCAAAGGTCCGCACAGCGCTTTATCTTCGATCATTGAGGCTGCAGCTTTAAGACCGCGTGCACAGCAGTCCATGCCACCGATATGCGCTATCAATAAGTCTTCAGGATCAATCGACTGGCGACGTAGTTTGGCATCAAAGTTGGTGCCACCAGTGGTAAAGCCACCGGTGCGCAGAATCATCAGGTAGGCCAGTGCCATTTCCGCAACGTTATTCGGAAACTGGTCTGTATCCCAGCCCGACTGATAGTCGTTGCGGTTCATATCAATAGAGCCGAAGATGCCAAGTGCGTCTGCAGTTGCCAGCTCGTGTTCAAACGAGTGGCCGGCAAGGATTGCGTGACCTTGCTCAATATTGACCTTGACTTCATTTTCAAGGCCATAACGTTTTAAAAATCCATAAACTGTAGCAACGTCATAGTCGTATTGATGCTTTGTGGGTTCCTGCGGTTTCGGCTCTATTAAAATTGTGCCTTTAAATCCAATTTTGTGCTTATATTCGACAACCAGGTTCAGGAAGCGACCGAGCTGATCAAGTTCTTTTTTAAGGTCGGTGTTTAACAGCGTTTCATAGCCTTCGCGACCACCCCATAGCACATAATTTTCACCACCGAGTTGCATGGTGGCATCAATACAGGTTTTGACAGTTGCCGCTGCAAAGGCAAAAACGTCCGGGTCGGGGTTTGTTGCAGCACCTCCCATAAAACGGCGGTGCGAAAATAGATTTGCCGTTCCCCACAATAGCTTGAGACCCGTCTCATCCATCTTGCCTTGCAGGTAGTCGGTTATCTCTTTTAAGTTTTTTGTGTTTTCTGCAAACGAATTGCCTTCTGGTCTGACGTCTGCATCGTGAAAGCAGAAGTAGGGCACACCAAGGGCTGTGAACATTTCAAAAGCAACATCGGCTTTTAGTTTTGCATCCTGCATGGTGTCGCCGAACCAGGGGCGTTCAAACGTCTGGCCGCCAAATGGATCACCACCAGGCCAGACAAAGCTATGCCAATAACAAATGGCAAAGCGTAGGTGATCTTCCATGCGTTTGCCTTGTACCATTTAATCGTGTTGGTAGTACTTGAAACTGAGCGGGTCGAGACTATCGGGACCTGAATATTCTATTTTTTTTACATCGCCAAAAAAACCGGTAGTCATTTTTTGCCCCTGCATCAATTTCGTTTAGTGTTACACGTCTTCCAGAATATGTTCAAGTGTTTACCTGCCTTTAAGTTTTTATGTACTTGAGGCACCTGGCCCGGGTGTTGCCCCCGGCGGGCACTTGCCGAGAATTATCATGCCCAGTACTTCGTCCTTGGTAACATCAGTCGTTTTTGCGGCACCAACGACAGCGCCATTCTTCATAACGACTACCCGGTCGGCCAGATCAAAGACATCGTGAATATCGTGGCTGATTAAAAAAATGCCGATGCCATCGTTTTTGAGCTGATGGATGAGTTGTCCGACCTGTTCTGTTTCTGCGGGGCCAAGTGCGGCGGTTGGTTCATCCATAATAAGAATACGTGCATTAAAGTGTATTGCACGGGCAATCGCTACCGACTGCCTTTGTCCTCCGGACAATTGCTTGACCGGATCTTTAAAGCGTGTGAAGTTCGGGTTGAGCCGGTTCATTACCTTTCGGGTTTCGGCTTCCATCGCAGCATCGTCAAGAGTTCCCCATCGGGTTAGCAGTTCACGTCCGAGGTAGAGGTTGGCGGCGGCGTCGACGTTATCAGCCAGAGCGAGGGTTTGATAAATTGTTTCTATGCCGAAGTCTTTTGCGTGACGCGGGTTGTCAATAGTTGCCTCTTTACCGTCAACAAATATTTTGCCGCTGTCACGGTTATAGGCACCTGATAGAATTTTTATCAGCGTGGATTTTCCTGCACCGTTGTGACCGAGCAGACCGACTACCTCACCCGGATACAATTCGCACGAGGCATTGTCTACCGCATGTACACCACCGAATGAAATGGAAATATCTTTCATCTCGACTAACGGGGTAGTCGATGTGTCAGTAGTGTGTGTAGATTGTTGTTGAGTGGTTTGCATGGTTATGGCATCCGTCAAACAGACTTTCTGCGGTAGAGGTTATCGAGGAATACCGCAATCACCAGTACGCAACCCACTACCATTTGCTGAATTGCAGCATCAAAACCGATCAGTACCATACCTGATTGCAGCGATTGCATAACCAATGCTCCGAGTATTGCACCGTAAATGGTACCGATGCCGCCTGCGAATGACGTACCGCCAATCACGGCGGCAGCAATAACGTATAGCTCATCAAATTGTCCGAGCGCCAGTGTGGCAGATTTTAATCTGGCACTGGCAATAACAGCGGCAATACCGGTTAGTGCGCCCATTAAAGAGAAAATCAACATTGTCATTTTTTTGGTGTTTATTCCGGCAAGTTCTGCTGCCTCCGGATTACCACCGATTGCAAATACGTATCTGCCAAAGCGGGTGCGTGTTGCGAGGAAAGTCATTGCAACACCGACCGCAAGGGCAATCAGTATTGGAATGGCAAAGCCGTGCGATATAAAAAGACCCGCTTCAGGGACTTCTATGTTGTTGGCCGCCGCGTATCTTTTGACTATTCCCTTGGGCCACGGGTAGGCGTTCATTACCATCACTGATCCAATCACCAGTGCGGTACCGACACCACCAATCAGACACTCGGCCCAAATCGGGCGTGTGGCAAAGCCGAATTTTTTGCGCTGACGTCTGCCGTTTATGAGAATCAGGATGATGGCAATGCACACAGTTATGCCAAGTATCCATGAGCCGGTCGCACCTATGGTGCCGAACGGGCCGCCGCCTATAAGTGAGAAGGTCTGATCAACAGGGGCAATCGTTTCACCTCGTGCCAATAGATAAGATGAACCACGCCATATTAGCAAGCCACCCAGTGTGACTATGAACGCGGGTATGTTCAGGTAGGCGATCAGTACGCCTTGAAAAGCGCCTATCAAAGCACCGAATGCAATACCAACGGCAACAGTAATGACCCAGATCATCGGATGGCCCAGGCCGAGGAACTTTGGCAGTATCCATACCTGAACTACTCCCATAATCATTGCAGTGAAACCGAGCAGGGAGCCGACAGATAAATCAATATGCCGAGTAACGATCACCAGTACCATTCCGGTTGCCATAACGGCAATCGAAGAGGTCTGTACAGACAGGTTCCATAGATTGCGTGGTGTCAGGAAGGCACCAAAGCCATTGACGAAGTGGCCATATAAATGAAACCCCAGCCAGATCAGCATTAGAGCGAAGATCATACCCAGTAGTCGTGTATCGACCTCAGTGGCCCGCAGAAACCGGACGAGCCCGCTTTCTTTATATTGTTCCTGTTCTTTGGACAACGTAGATCCTCCCAAACACTGGGTAAATTAGAATAACTGTGAGTTCAAGGGTAAGTAGCTGCAGCTCAGAGCAGAGCGCAACGAATCGAACTGCTTTTTTGAAGCAATAGGATTTTTATAAGTTGAATGCCGGGCAATCCCCGGCATTCATTTGGGACGCTACTGACTAGCAGCCGGCAACGCCGTCTTGTGCACCTTCACAGGCTTTCTCTTTGGAGATCCAGCCAGCGTCAATAACTGCACTGACGTTTTTGGTTGTGATAGGTGTAGGTGGCAGCAGAATAGAAGTGACTTCTACACCGCGCTTACCGCCAGAGAACGGAGCAGTGTTTGGAACATCAGACATGCTCTTGCCATCAGCAAGCATCAATGCCGCTTCTGCGGCTACTTTACCCAGTGCACGAGAGTCCTTCCAAACAGAGACCAGCTGTGTGCCACGAGCAACCCGGTTGATTGCTGCAAGATCACCATCCTGACCGGTAACCGGTACGTTACCGGCCATGCCCTGTGCTTCAAGTGCGGCAACAACACCGCCAGCCATACCATCGTTTTCAGAGATAACAGCATCGATTTTGTTGTCTTGAGAAGTCAGGCATTGCTCCATATTCTTCTGTGCGCCTTCAGGCTTCCAGCCATCGGTGAAAGTTTCACACACATTTTTGATAGCACCGGCATCCAGTTGTGGCTGCAGTACTTCAATGATGCCTTCGAACAGGAATGTTGCGTTTGGATCACCCTGATCACCTTTGATGAACGCGAAGTTACCTTCAGTCTGGCCGCTGTCCAACATGGTTTGAGCCATCATTCGGCCAACACCGACGTTATCGAAAGTAATGTAGAGCGAATCTGGGTGTTCAATTTGAACATCATAGGCAATCATTGGAATGCCCTCTGCAGAAGCCTGCTCTACCGCTGGCAAAATTGCCTCTGAGTCAAAAGGTACAATCATCAGTACATCTGCACCCTGGGCAATCAGTGATTCAACATCAGTAAGTTGCTTGCCGGCAGATCCCTGCGCGTCAGCAGAGATGTATTTGTCGCCGTTTGCTTCAACAATTTCTTTAATGACGGCTTCGTCTCGCTTCCAGCGTTCTTCCTGAAATACCTTCCACGAAACGCCGATGATTTTGTCTTTAGCCATCGCGGGTGCCGCGATGGTGCCCATTAGTGCACTGGCGGTGAGTGCCAATAACGTTTTTTTCATTTGTCGTATTCCTCGTCTGAGACAGCTGGTTATAAATTGCGGTGGGACCAGGTTCTGGCCACCGAAAGGCACATACTGTTGCGAAAACGATACGCACTAGTGCCAATTCGGTATCGTGAACCTATTATTTTTAGGCTCAAAAAAAATAGTGATTCTTTCGTCGAGATGTGTCAAGTTATTTTTATGGCAACGATCACCACATCCGATGAGCTGCGACTGTTTAACCGCAGCAGAGTACTGACATGTCTGCGAACCGAGGGCAGGCAATCGCGGAAACTTCTCTGTGAGAGCACCGGACTCAGTGCATCCACAGTATCGCAGGTGACCGCCGACCTGATTGAAGACGGTGTGATAGAGCTGTTTACACCTGCGGACGTTACTACACCCGTTGTCTCAGGCAACAGCCGCCGTGGAAGACCACAGGTGCTTTTGCAGCTTAATTCACAGGCTGCCACTACAGCTGTTGTGACCTTGTTGCTTAACGAACTTGAAGTCACACTTTATGACTACGCAGGGCAGCGGATTCATCGGGTTGCCAAGGCGGTTAAAACATCGAACATGTCTTTAAGCACGTTAAAGAAGCACTTGTTCGGTGCACTGGATACGGTGCTTGATGAGGGAGAAGATGAGAGCTCGCTGCAGCACATTGCAATGGTCTGTCAGGGCACCGTGACGCGCGACAACAGTGGTTTGCTGTGGTCTCCGATAATCAAACTTAAAAACATAGATTTTTCCGGTATTTTTCAGCAACGCTATGGAGTGTCAGTTAGCGTTTCCAATAACTGCAACATGATAGCGCGCGCTATATTTAACGATCGCCAGTCATCCTCTCAAAGCACAGGGGACAACAACTTTGCCGTGGTGTTGTCGTCGTTTGGTATAGGCTTTGGCTACTATTATCAGGGAGATATTCTTACCGGGTCACATTCATCCGGTACCGAATTTGGACATATGCTTTTCAAAGCGGGTGGAGCACTTTGCCGTTGTGGCAGAGGCGGTTGTATAGAAGCCTATGCTTCAGATTATGCAATCTGGCGCAGAGCCAATGGCCAGTCTGTAAACGAACAACCGGCCGATGCCATACCGCAGGAAGAATTTGTGGAATTAATAGCGGCAGCTAAAGCAAACCCCGGGACTGCACGAGAAGCGTTTGAAGAGGCAGGTACAGCAATCGGACAGGGTCTTGCCAATCTTTTTGCGTTGTTTGATCCCTTCCCGGTTATATTGGTGGGAATAACCCCGAGCGCCTTTGATCTTATGCGAAAAACGCTGCATGCTGATCTGCAGCATTATGGTGTTAGCGAAGGTGACGGTACTGTATCGGTCTACGATCGCGTTACAGAAAGAAAGTTAATTCGCTGTGGTGCATTGCTTCAGTCTCTGTCCTACATTGATGAAAAAATATTCGGCTTTGGTGGTAACGCCCCGATTGGTGAGCCGGTTGTATGAATAGTTTTATTTTCTCCCCTGTGGTCGTATCGGTTAAAACTGTTTTTACCAGATACTTGCCAATTGCAGCATTGATTTTAAGCATAGTTAGCTCATTGACTGCCACGGCAAATACCAGCGTTAGTGAAAATGCTGCCACTGATGTCAATGATATTGCCAGTGATACAGAGAGTGATACAGAGAGTGATGTCGAGTGGAGCGATGCTGCAGTCAGTCACCACATCGATGCAGACAACTACAAAGGCATACTCGATCACGAACAACTTAAAGAACTTGCACAGGCCGGCAGTGAATTATTCAGTGCTCGCTTTACCGTGGTCGATGGTGTCGGCAGGCCGCTGGCTACACAGGCTATTATTCCGACCAAAAGAAAACGTCCCCCACGCAGTGAATTTGCACGCACAGCAGGTCTTGATGCCAATGCCTGTGTCAGTTGCCACAACCAGCCGGTTGCCGGTGGTGCCGGAGATTTTTCGGTTAACGTATTTGTCTCTGAAGGTTTTCAGTTGTCAGACTTTGACAGCACTGATCCGCAGTTTTCAAACGAGCGCAATACCAATCATTTGTTTGGTGCCGGTTTGGTTGAATTGCTTGCACGTGAAATGACAGCAGATTTGCACAACATACGCAGGATGGCACTATCTGATGCACGATCTCAAGGCGAGATGGTCAAGGCATCACTTGTAACCAAGGGTATTTCATTTGGCCAGGTGACTGCCTTTGCAGATGGGCGCATTGATACCAGTGATTTTGAAGGGGTCGACGATGATCTGATTGTTAAGCCTTTCAGTCAAAAAGGCGTGATGACTTCACTGCGGCAATTTACCGTGAATGCGCTTAACCATCATCATGGTATGCAGGCGAATGAAAGATTTGGCGAACGCTGGACAGGCACTAGCGACTTTGACGAAGATGGTGTAACAAGCGAAATGACAGCAGGTGATGTCAGTGCACTGGTCGCTTATCAGGCAAACCTGCCGCCACCTTCTCACAGAAAAGTTTCAGATAACTGGGCACAGGCATCGGCGCATGGCAGCCAGTTGTTTGATCAGCTGGGTTGCAATCAATGCCATGTCAGAGCACTGCCGTTAAATTCATTGTCTTTTATTGATCCCGGTCCTTATGATGCGGCCGGTACACTCAGAAGTGGCGAGTCGGGCAGGGATGCTGTCTACGATCTGTCGCAGCTTGCGTGGGCAGAATCTCTGGAGCGCAATGATAAAGGCCAGTGGATGGTGCCGTTGTTCGGTGATCTTAAGCGCCATGTGATTGCAGACACGCAGGTAGCCAGGCTTGGCAATGAGTTGTTGTCACAACGCTTTGTGGAGCGCAATGAATTTATGACAGCCGAGCTTTGGGGTATTGGTTCGACAGATCCCTACGGTCATCGTGGTGATATCTCGACTCTGGGTGAAGTGATCGCAGCGCATGGAGGTGAAGCACGCGAGTCGAGAGATCTATACCTGAAACTCAGTGATACCGATCGCAGCGCTATTAACGCATTTCTTAAAATGATGATAATCGAGCCATCTGTGCAATGATTGGCAGAGCTGCATTACTGTTTGTTGCTGTTGGCATGGTTTCAGGTGTGTCAGCTGCTACGGTTTCGGATGTTTTTACCGGTGATGTGCCGGTATATATCGAGCAAGCCGAGTCCGGTGGTATCAGTCATGTGTACGATGGTCCGTGGGAGAACTTTGTCGGTGGAGGTGTTGCAACTTTCGACTGCAACGGAGATCGCTTTCCAGAAGTATTTATTGCCGGTGGTGTGAATGACAGTGCACTGTATGTTAATTACAGTCAGGCAGCGGGTGAATTGCAGTTTCAACGCGATGAGTCTGAAGTAACACAGGTAAAGCAGGTAATCGGCGCTTACCCGGTTAACCTTGATAACGATCAATGGACCGATCTGGTGTTGTTGCGCCTCGGACAAAACCTGATCCTCAAAGGCCTCGGTGATTGTCAGTTTGCCAGTGCCAATGCAAGCTTTGCGTTTGATGGAGGTGCTGACTGGTCTACCGCCTTTGCGGTTTCATTCTTTGGCGATGATAGCCATCCGACATTTGCTATCGGCAATTATGTTGATCGAAGTGCGCCCGGATCACCCTGGGGCACCTGTTCGGATAACTTGCTTTATCGCCCACAGCTTAATGAGAAAGGTGAAGTCACCTATAGCGAACCACAGCTCTTGAGTCCGGGTCACTGCGCACTGTCGATGCTGTTCACCGACTGGAATCGTTCCGGCGTCGATTCACTGCGTATCACCAATGACCGGCAATACCATCGTGGTGGCGAAGAACAGCTATGGAAGATCGACTCGCAGTACCCACGCTTGTACAGCCGTGCGGATGGCTGGCAGAGTCTGGTGATCTGGGGTATGGGAATTGCCGAGGCCGACCTCAATGCTGACGGGTTTCCGGAGTACGCCTTAACATCAATGGGTGATACCAAGCTGCAGACTGTTGACGTACAGCAGGCAGTCGAGGAGAGCAGGCCGGTTTATGAAGACGTTGGCTATGCCCGAGGTGCTACCGCACATCGTCCCTATACAGGAGATGATTTAAAACCATCGACCGGATGGCATGCCGAGTTTGCCGACGTCAACAACGATACCCTGCTTGATCTTTTTATCGCCAAAGGTAACGTCGAGCGAATGAAAGACTTTGCAGCCTATGATCCGGATAATCTGTTACTCGGTACACACGATGGTGAGTTCAAAGAACATGGTGATCAATCAGGCATTGCACTTGACCGCCGCGGACGAGGTGCGACTATTGCAGACTTCAATGTCGATGGACTACCAGACCTGCTGGTAGTGAATCGAAGTCAGAGGGTTAGCCTGTTCAGGCACTCTGGTTTTAAAAGCGAGTCCGGAGTCCGCCAGGGAGGCAACTGGCTTGCAATTGAGTTAAACCAGAGTGGCGGTAACCGCCATGCAATCGGTGCAAGGCTGTCGATTAAAACCGGTAACGTTGTGCAAACCCGTCGTGTGAGTATTGGTGGTGGCCATGCGTCAGGCCAGACCGGGTTTATACATGTTGGTCTGGGTGTTGCCGAGAGAGCAACGGTGCGTGTGCAATGGCCCGATGGTGAATGGAGTGCCGCATTCAGGGTATTCGCAAATCAATTTGCGGTGATTTCCCGCGGTGATGAAAAGGTAGGTTACTGGTATCCGCCGGAAGAAGCTGTGCCGCCTGAATAGCCGCCTGAATAGCCGCTTGACTGGCCGCCTGATTGGCTGCAGGCTGAGCCTGTAAACTCTAATCAGGTAAGTCGTCATGTACATGGGTATCGACCTTGGTACTTCCAGTGTAAAAACCGTCTTAATGGATGCAGCACAGCATATTGTTGCCACAGCCAGCGCTTCATTCGATGTGATGCGACCACACGACAGCTGGTCGGAGCAGAATCCCGCCGACTGGATCGCAGGCGTTGAAAATACTTTTACACAACTTAAAGCAAGTAACGCAAAAGAACTGGCAGCAGTAAGTGGTATTGGATTGTCCGGCCATATGCATGGTGCAACGCTGCTTGATAGCGCAGACAAAGTACTGCGACCCTGTATCCTCTGGAACGATACCCGCAGTCACGAACAGGCAGCCGCACTCGATACTGATCTGTCACGTGAACTCTGCGGCAATATATTGTTCCCCGGGTTTACCGCACCCAAACTTGTCTGGACTGAAACCTGTGAACCGGATGTTTTTGCAAGCGTTGCAAAAGTGTTGTTACCAAAAGACTACCTGCGATTGTGGCTAACCGGTGAACATGTATCGGAGATGTCAGATGCGGCAGGGACTGGCTGGCTTGATGTTGCCAGGCGTGACTGGTCTGACAAACTGCTCGCCGCGTGCAATATGGATACCTCGCACATGCCACAACTGGTAGAGGGTACTGCAGTGTCCGGTAAACTGCGTTCAGATATCGCTAACCGCTTTGGACTGTCAGACAATGTCGTTGTTGCCGGTGGTGCAGGTGACAATGCAGCCTCCGCCTGCGGTATGGGAGTCGTGGCACCCGGAAGTGCATTTGTGTCGCTGGGTACGTCTGGTGTTTTGTTTGCCTCCAATGAAAGCTATCGTCCCAACGCCGCGAGTGCCGTTCATACCTTTTGTCATGCAATTCCCGAAACCTGGCATCAGATGGGTGTCATGCTGGCGGCTACAGATTCATTAAACTGGCTGGCGGGAGTGACTGGTAAGTCTGCGGCAGATCTGAGTGCTTCACTTGAAGGAAAAACCTATACACCGACTGATGTTTTGTTTTTACCCTACCTCGGTGGCGAGCGCACACCACACAACGATGCCAACGCACGCGGGGTGTTCGTGGGTCTGTCTCACACCACAGATTCTGAAGAACTAACCACTGCTGTTATGCAGGGTGTTTGCTTTGCTTTTCGCGATAGCTTAAACGCACTGAATGCTTCAGGTACCAGGCTTGATTCTGCCTACGCAATTGGCGGAGGATCCCGATCTGACTATTGGATCAGTATGATGGCTACTGTGTTAAATATTCCGTTACACAAAACAGTAGACGGGGACTTTGGTGCAAGCCTTGGTGCGGCGCGGCTGGGTTTGATTGCAGCTGAGCAGAGTGATCCGCTGCAGGTATGCGTGGCACCACCGGTTGAGAGTACCATTGAGCCTTTAGCCAATATGGCTGAGCTGATTGAAAGTAACTATGCGCGATTTAAATCGTGCTACACATCACTGAAGCCTGTGTTTGCCAATCGCTAAGTCTCATTCAGCAGGTTGCTCTGACTGCAGGGCTTGCGACAACTCGACCGTTACCGGATAGTGGTCAGTTGGCCACACGTCATCGTAGCTCTTGCGCAGCAGGGTGGTTTTGCCTTGTTGTGTAAAGTGCTCGCTATAAAAGACATGGTCAATAGCGGGAATGAGGTTTAATCCACGATTAAAATGAAATGTCGCACCCGCAGGTTTTGCCAGTGTCAGTGGAGTTTTTGTAAGTTTTCGTACAGTGGGTGCAAAGCCGGGAGCATTGATATCGCCAACCAGAAGTACGGCGTTTCCTTCTTCCAGTACGGGTTTTATTCGTTGTCGTACAAGTTTTGCTGACTTACTTCGGTTGCTCATGCTTTTGTATTCAAAATGCACATTGTAGATAAAAAATGTCTGACCGGTTTTATTGTCTACCAGTTCTGTCCAGGAGCAGAAAGCCGGCCAGCTGCCATTGAAGGTTCTTGAGTAGATAACATCCGGGGTATCAGAGAAAAAGAAAAACCCCTGTGACTTCTGGCTGAAGCGTTCGTGTTTGTAGATGATCGGTTGCGTATTGGGGTAGATTGCGGCATCACCATAGGCACCGGCACGGTATTCTGGAAAGTGTTCCAGCACCCAGTCCAGCTGTTCGTTCTTTTGGTTGTAGCTGCCACCGGCAAACGTTTCCATTTCCTGAAAAGCGATAATGTCGGCATTAAGGTCTGCAATGGCTTCTTTAACCGCTTCACGTCGATTGCCCCAGGCAAGCTTTTTCTGCCGAGGCGAGGTGTAATGAATATTAAAGGAAGTGATGCGAATAGTATTGGCCTCTGTGGTATTTACTGCTGTATTGGTCTGGCTCGATACCGGAAACCGCAGAAGTAACCAGACAAGGAACACCCCGAGAAATAACACACTAAGGAATAAGACACCGGGAAAGAGCGCACTGGTAAAAGGTTTTTTGGTGTTACGCATATTCTTCTGTATTTTGAAATAGTGAAACCCGATAAGCAGGGTCATTTGTAAGGTATAGTGAGACTATGGTTTTTCGTGCGAAGAAAAGTTCATGACTAACCCGACTCCCTCTATGGTAACGCTAAGTGGTGCCGGGTTAAATATCGAATCACTGTATGCAGTGGCTTACGGTTGCGAAGTCCGCATTGAGCCTGATGCATTGCTGCGAATGGCAGAATCAAACGCACTAATTGTAGATGCCGCGCGTACAGGCAAGCCAGTCTATGGTGTAACAACCGGCCTTGGTCCTCAGGTAGGCACTGTGCTCAGTGAAGAGATGATCAACCAATTTGCGTTAAAGACAATACGTGGCAGGGCACATGCGCTTGGTCCTCCACTGGCAAAGCCACTGGTTCGTGCGGCAATGACTGTCAGGCTTAACTCGTTGTTGATCGGTGCGTCGGGTACCAGCCCTGCTGTCGCAAAGCATTTGCTTGCCTGTCTGAATGCTGACCTTGTGCCATCTGTTGGCGAGACTGCGTCAATAGGTGCTGCAGACTTACTGTGGGGTGGCAGCATGGGTATGGCGGTAATTGGTGAGGGACGATTTCTCGAATCTGACAAACCCTCCAAAGATGCTCTGGCAGATGCTGGTATTGCACCGCTTAAGCTCGGCCCGCGAGACGGATTGGCGCTAGCCAGTCACTCGAGTTTCAGTGCAGCGATTGCTGCAGTTGGGCATCATCGTTGTACTACGCTTTGGCACAATATGCAGTTGTCTGTGGCACTAACCCTTGAAGGTTTTCGCGGCAATCTTTCACCCCTCAACCCACATGTACTGGCTACAAGAGTGCAGCCCGGTCAGGCTGAGTCTGCCAGTGACATCAGCCAGCTGCTGCAGGGTTCGGCATTGTATCAGGCAGGCTCTGCGCGTCGATTGCAGGACCCGCTTAGTTTACGCAATGCAGTACAGGTAAACGGTGGGGTATTCGCAAGCCTTGCTGCACTTGCCGACACACTGACTGCAGAGATTAATGGTGCCAGTGATAACCCGATTGTACTGACCGAACAGCAGGAAGTGCTTTCCGGTGGCGGTTATTTAAATCCGTACCTTGGGTCATTGTTGGTAGCGCTCAATCACTCACTGGTGCAAATGGCAGCACTGTCTGTATCGCGAACCGCTCGAATGATGAGTAGCCGCTTTACAGATTTGCCAATCGGATTGCATCAGGGTGTAACAGGCTCTGTTGGTTTAGGTGCAGTTACCAAAGTGATCGAATCTCTGTTTGGCGAAATCGTACAGTTGGCGGCACCTCCGCCAGTTTATCCGCCGACACAGGCAGATAGTGTTGAAGATTGCATTACCAATACAGCGATCTCCGCCAAGTCATTACTCTCCATAGTAGACAAGCTGAATTTAATTATTGCAGTTGAAATGATTGCAGCTGTACATGCAATTTATCTTGCAAAAGTACAGGGGAGAGCAGCACCTGGTTTGCAGAAAGTGATTGAACAAATCAGAGAATTATCACCTGCACTGACGGAAGATCGCTCGTTAACGATGGAAATTGAATCGCTGGCAGGTAAGTTATTCGAAGATGATTTTTCATATGTAAGATAATTTTTTAGTGTTCTGATTTGGCGACTAAACAAAACTTCTGGCAAGCGCGTTGAAATTAAGCTAAGTAAAATTACGAATCGCAACAAAGGATACAGGTGCTACAGTGGTCACGATTAAGTGTATGACTGTCAGAACGAGCCTTTGTATTCACCAAATAACCATTGCTTGCTAAGGGATATTGTCATGATCAAAGAAAAAACCGGATGGACAGAAGGTGACTGGGTTGTGCGACGTGAAGTACTCGCCAATGGTCCATGGATGGGTGTTATCGCAAAGATCATCATAGACTCTCCGGAGTACTTAGTATCGTACATTCCTGAGGGCTCTCCATTCGGGTTTCCCGATGGGAACTGGCCGACACCGAATGGAAAACATCCCTGGTGTGATCGTCAGTCGTGGCAGGGGCACGGCTGCTTAATGATTCAAAAGCCGGAAGACGAATACGCCGTTTGGCATTTTTGGGAGGGCTCAGAAAGAAAGTTCTCATGTTGGTACATCAATCTACAGGAACGTTTCCGTCGCACAACCATTGGGTATGATACTCAAGACCTCGAGCTGGACTTAGTTGTTTATCCGGATGGTCAATGGAGACTTAAAGATGATGAGTTAATGGAGCAGCGGGTAATGGAGGGCCGCTGGACCAAAGCTCGTGTCGCAGATATCCGATCAGAAGCAGCTGTGATCGCTGAACGCCTGGAGTCCGGAGAGCGATGGTGGCCTCTTGAATGGCGGGACTGGGAACCTGATCCCGCCTGGGTCCCTCCAGTTAAGTTACCAAAAGACTGGGCAATAGTTTGAACAGGATCGAAGTAAGGGAGGCGAAATTCGAGGACTTTGCAATGTTAAATGAGTTCGATGAATTTCTCGGAGATCGCAGAATCGATATGCAACGAGGTGAAATATTTGTCTGCGATTTTTCTGGTGAAACTGCGATTGGGTATCTACGCCTGTCTGCCAACCATTTTTTCGACTGGCCATTCGTTGTTAACTTGTGCGTTAAAGAAAAATTTCGTCGTCGCGGAGCAGGAGTAAGTCTGCTGCGTTTTGCGATAGAGCAAAGCCACTTGCCGCGACTGTATATTTCCACCGAGCAGAGCAATACCGCGATGAGAAAACTCTTGAGCAGCATCAGTGCTCCAGAGATAGGATTTATAGACCGATTGAATATAGATGAAGAACGTGAACTGATATATCGTTTGAAGTGACTTGGTTGCGTGCAACCGGCTGGAATAAACCTTGTGACCAAACCCCGAAAACAGCAGATCTTGCTGGATGCCATTCCTTATTATCACTGCTACTCCAGAGGTGTGCGTCGCACATATTGCTGTACAGACCCATGGCGGATTCGGTTTTGCAGAGGAGCATGACGTCGAGCGCAAGTTCAGAGAGACTCGCTTGTATCAGGTGGCACCGATTTCAACCAACCTGATACTGAGTTATCTTTCGGAACATGTATTGGGGCTGCCGCGGTCTTATTGAGGTGGCCAGAGACCAGTGCCCACGTGTTTACTGACTCTTCGAGCCCGCGCCAACAATAATCGGTAAAAATATAGGGTTTCCCCTAATTACGAAAATAAAAAAATTTCTGTACCGTGAGAAATGTAAATCACGTGAGCGGAATACATGTTACCGAACCCATCATAGGAAGTGCATCTGGCGCTAACGCCCTAAACAAGAGCACTAAAGACACTAAGAAGGATAGTGCTCAGGTTGAAAGTGGACTGTCGCAATTCGTCTCGCTGCCCACCACGGCAGAGGCGTTAATCCAGTCGAGAACCCATCTGGATGCGTTTCGGAGCCCGGTAGCAGAAGATCAACCCGCTGAGTTTGCAGAGAAAACGGCTGACTTACCAAACACTCTAACCAGAGAACAGAGCGCTGAAATTTTTCAGCAACTGGTTGGTGCAACAGCTGCTGCCGGGATATCGGCTCGTTCACAACAGGTAGATTCAACGCCCGACACTGGCGCGGATGCTGATCAGGCAAGTACTGATCTGCTGAATCGTCTTGTTGAAGCCATAGAAGATGCACGGGGTGGAAGTGCGCAGAGCGAAGATCACCTTATTGAGGTTATGCAGGAAGTAGTATTGGCTTTACGTGCACAAGGTATAAATCCAGACACCTCTGCCACTGATGATGGCCGCATATACTTTCAAACCCGTCTTGGTAATCTGCCACGCAACACCCCTCATCAATGGATAAGCGGGGGGCGTGGAAAAAATGATGACACCCACCAAGATGATTACATCGTGCGCGTCTATGTTGAAAATTTCAGCGAACAGAGGCTCTTATCTACTGCGTCCAGACTTAGTCAGCAACTACATTCGCACGAATTTCCCCCGCACGATAGTTTGGTGGCGCTCGAGAATCACCTTGAAGCAGGCGTCTCAAGCGATGCAGATCGAGATACCCTGATCAATTTAATGGAGCAATATGATCAACACCAGGCAGGGCAAGGTCGTGACGCTGTAACACAGCGTATCGACGGTGATCTGTTGCTTAGTGAGTCTTTGTTTAATGGCGTCTTACCAAACACGCCTTCCGTATTGGAGAATTCAAACGATCAATCCTGGTACAGCGTAGATTCGCTGGACCTGACAACACTGATTTATGCTGCTGTGCAATTACGTAATCAGGCAACTCTTGATCAGCTGGGAGAAACGGCAACATCTGGTCAGGCATACAGTGAAGAATTGCGTGGCCAGGCTCTTGATATTCTGATTGACAACCTGTCCGATACAGATCGTAGCGCTCTGCTGGACAGTAGCGTGAATTTGCAGCGCGAGTTGCAGTTGTATAGCAACGGCCTAATCGACCGGGCGCAATTTATTGAATCGATACTATCGACCAACGAAGTTTTTAAAGCTAATGGTATCTCCGGGCTATACACGATTAACGACCGAGGACAGGTATGGCTTGACGGTGTAGCTCCACCGACTTTTGGACCCAACGAGCAGGAAGTGCAAGGGTCTCCCGGTCACTGGGCTGCTCTTACGAGCAATCGAGTACCGATACCCCTGGGCGGCATCGCTCAAGGCCTGCTCCAGGCTCCCATTTGGAAAGCAGGAATGCTCGACATCGAACATTTCGGTGTTTTTGCCGGAGAGAACCCAATCCATGTTGGTGTACTGACTGAAGCCTTATCGCCTGATTCGATCACAGTTAATTCAGATGATCCGACACTGGCTGAATCTGTAGCCAACGTTATTTCATCGGCTGGTGCAAGTTCGGAAAGTGAGCTCAGAAGACTGTCGCAGTATAACTTTGAAACAGCCAGTCACTTGCTGACGCAAAGCGTCAATGCAATAGACCGTCATCATATGATCGCCGCCCACGGCCTGATCAATGCTAAAAAGCTCGAAGACTTCGGCTTCCAACAAAGCATACGCGTTAATGTTGGAGGTAAAACCAGTTACGACGAAGACCAGGGACCCTACGGCGGGCTGAGTCGCGAAAGTTATCAGTTTGCTCGAGCCTGGCTGAATACGCCACGCGAAGAAAGACTGGAACACCTTGGCCTTGACGCAGAAAAGTGGGATACGGCTGAGTCTTATATTGGCGGGGGAATCGAAGCCCATAAAGCTGCCGACAGAGCCGAGTTTGGTATTAATGATGCCATCATCATAGCGGCTGCCGTTGGAGTCAGTATTGTTGCCGGTGGAGCGACTTCAGCTTTTGTCGGTACGTTGTTACCGGGCTCTGCGGTAGGTTTGACTGCGGCCACAACCACTAACGTAATACTCAGTGGAGCGGCGGGTGCTTTCGCAGGTTCGTTCTCATCTACATTTATACTTACAGGTGATATCGAAGAAGCTTTAAAGAGCGGAGCACTGGGTGCTATCACTGGCGGACTTGGCCAGTATGTGCAGACACTTGGCGGCGCACCGGGTCTGATAGCTGAAGCAATCACCACTGGCATAGCATCAGAGCTTTCCGGTGGTGATTTTACTGACGGTGTATTGAATGCGGTCGGAGATGCCTTTGGTGAAGGTGTGAAGTCTTTTGTCGGTGAGCACTTCAATGATTTTGTTGCGGGCTTTGCCGGTAAGGCAACACAGGCAGCAATAATTACAGGCGGCGATTCCGACGCGATGGAGGAGTTGTTGATCAGTTACGTGCAGGACTTCGCATCTGGAGAAGTGCAGTCATTCCTTAACAACACCTTTGGACCGCACAGTCGCACGGCGTCTCAGGCTCTTAGCGGTCTTGCTGATGCTGTTATCGAATCACGCGGTGACATCAATGCGATTGAACAGTATATCGAGAGCGGCGACTTCCTCGCATCACTCGCACCCAGCTTAGGCGCA